>JAYTVE010000543.1:0-10275 GCA_043744185.1 Gemmatimonadota bacterium
CGCGCTTGAGCAGCGCGTGCAGTCGTGCGGAGAGCGCGCGCGGCCGGAAGGGCTTGGTGAGGAAGTCGTTGGCGCCGAACTCGAAGACGCGCACCTCCGAGTCCTCGTCGCCCTTGGCCGTGAGCACCAGCACGGGAAGGTTCTGCGTGGCTGGGCGCGACCTGAGGTGCGTCAGTACGCCGTAGCCGTCGAGGCGCGGCAGGTTGAGATCGAGCACCACGATGTCGGGCGCGGAGCGGTCGATCTCGTCAAGTGCGGCCACGCCATCGGCGGCTTCGGTGACCGCGAACCCTTCGCGCTCGAGCAGATCGCGCACGACGCGCCGCAGTGACTCCTCGTCCTCGACGAGCAGCACCGTGGTTGCGGTGGCCGCGCGCGCCCCCGCCGGCGGATCCTCGAGCAGTTCGAAGGCGTCGTTGAAGAGCCCCACCGTCGGCACGTTGCGCGGCGTGTTGCGGTGCGGAACGCCTGGTACGCGCACCGGCGCCTGTGCCGGCGTGTGGATGGGCGTACCCGACGGCGTGTCGCGCCGCGGCATGGGGGTCGCGGCGGGCACGTTGGTGACCGGACCCGCCGATGGCGTGTCGCGCACCGTGGTCGCGGGGGCCGGGCCATTGGAATTCGTGTCGCGACGCGGCGCGGCGTTGCCGCCGTCAGACGGCAACTGCATGTCGGAGAGCCGCATCGAGCTCGAAACGCGACCGCCCTCGATCGGGATTTCGCAGACGCGCAGCAATTCATCGACCGCCGTGGTGCCGGCCTTCACGTGCAAGACGCCCGATTCGAAGAGCGAGCACATGCCACCCTCGCGGGCGGCCTCCGTGATCCTGTCCGCCGAATCGCCGGACGAGATGCGGCGCTCGACCTCGGGGGTGACCATCAGCACTTCGGTGATGGCGAGACGGCCGCGATAGCCCGTTTGCGCGCACTCGGCGCACCCGACGGCCTTGTAGAGCGTCTCACCGCCCACGAAGTACTTCTTCATCCGGTCGGGCAGCGGCTCGGTCGCGGGCTCGCGACAGGTCTTGCAAAGTCGGCGCAGCAGGCGTTGCGCGACGATCCCCTTGAGCGCGGTCGCGATCTTGTACGTCTCGATGCCGATGTCGACGAGGCGCGTGATGGAACTCGCGGCGTCGATGGTGTGCAGGGTCGAGAGCACCAAATGGCCGGTGAGCGACGCCTGCAGCGCGATCATCGCCGTTTCCTTGTCGCGAATTTCGCCGATAAGGACGACGTCCGGGTCCTGGCGCAGGATCGAGCGCAGCGCCGAGGGAAAGTTGAGTCCCGCCTTCTCGTTCACCTGCACCTGCACGATGCCCTGCAGGCGATACTCGACCGGGTCCTCGATCGTGACGATGTTGACCGAGCGCTGCTGGATGGCGCGGATCATCGAGTAGAGCGTGGTGGTCTTGCCGGAGCCCGTTGGACCCGTGACGAGCACCAGCCCTTCGCGCAAGTTCGTCAGCTGCCGGATGCGGTCGCCTTCGTCCGGGTTGAGTCCCATCGCGTCGAGCGACAGCACGGTGGCGCGCTGGTCGAGAATGCGGATGACGACCTTCTCGCCGTTGGACGCCGGGAGCGTCGAGACGCGAAGGTCGATGCGCACGCCGGAGACGGCCACGCGCGCGCGCCCGTCCTGCGGGCGAAGGCGATCGGCGATGTCGAGACCGGCCATGATCTTGATGCGCGAGACGAGCGGCAAGCCCGCCGCGCGCGGCAGACTCATGACCTGACGCAGCACGCCGTCGATGCGGTACCGGACCGCGACGCCGCCCTCCTCGGGCTCAAGGTGGATGTCCGACGCGCGCGAAGCAATGCCCTCGGCCACGATGTGGTCGACGAGGCGGATGACCGGCCGTTCCGCCGCGCGATCCGCTCCGAGGTCGAGCTCGTCGTTGTTCAGCTCGTCGCCGATCGACTCGATCTCGTACTTCCCGGTGACCCCCTCGAGGATCTTCTCCACCGCATTCTCGGGTCGGTAGATCTCGTCGATCCGCTCGATCAGGCGCATCGGCGAGGCGAGCGACATGCGGATCGTGCGGCCCAGCGCGAACGCAAGCGTCTTTTCGCAGTCGAGGTCGTGCGGGTCGGCCGTGGCGATGTCGAGCACCGAGTCGGTGATCGCGAGCGGCACGATGCGGTACTTCCGGGCGAGGGCCTCGGGGACGAGCTCCTTGGCCTGCTGGCTGACCTGCGCGAGATTCGCCACCTTCATCCGGAAGCGCTGCGCAAGAGCGTTGAGGACATCCTCGTCACTGAGCAGCTTGAGGCGAACGGCTGTCTCCCAGTAGCTCTCCTGCAGGCCGCCCTCCATCCCCGCGACGGCCTCCTTGCTCAGGAGTCCTTCGAGGGTCGGAATGATCCACTCATCGCGAACGGACTTGGTCGCCACGGGCAGGACTGGGGGAAGACGCTCGAAACAATTGCGTTGACACAGCGAAAGCTGGCGCTGTGAGCGAGGGGACGCTACCACTATTGACGACGCCCCCCCTTTTTTCGTTGCATGCCCACGTCATCGCCTTTCATTCGCACCGACGCCGCCTTTGATGCCTTCGTGGCGCACGCACGCGCCGGAGGGCTCGTGCCCGTCTGGCGACGGGCGCTCCTGGACACCGACAGCCCCGTCTCGGCATTCGCGAAGCTGCGGCGCGGCCCGTTCGCATTCCTGCTGGAGTCCGCGCCGGCGGGCTCCGAGACCTGGTCGCGCTTCACTTTCCTCGGCACGGAACCTCGCGGCGCGTGGCGCCTGACAGACGGCGTGGTCGAGGAGTGGACGCCGACAGCTGGCTGGCACGACAGCCGGAAGCCGGCGGATCCGTTGGCGGACCTCGAGGCCGTTCTCGCCCGGCACCTCCCCGTGTCGGTGCCGGGACTGGAGGGGCCGTGGGCGGGCGGCGTAGGCTATTTGACCTACGATGTGGTTCGGCACATCGAGCGGCTGCCGTCCCCTCCGCCGCGGGGCGTGAACGCTCCGGACGCCATGATGGTCTTTCCTGGCGTGCTGGTGGTGCTCGACAACCTCAAGGGTGAAGCGCAGCTCATCTACGGGGTGCCCGTGCCTGCGGGGGCGAGCGAGGACGCGCTACGCGCCCTCTGGGAGCAGGCACAGACGCGACTCGATGACGCGCTCGGCCGACTCCGCGCGCCGCGCGCCCTGCCACCGCTGGTGCTCGACGACACAGCGCCGCCAGCGACGGGTACGAGCCTGATGTCGCAGGAGCAGTTCGAGCGCGGTGTGGCACGCATCAAGGAGTACATCCTCGCGGGGGACTGCTTCCAGGCGCTGCTCGCGCGCCGCATCCGCGTCCCGCTCGACTTCGAGCCAAGCGATCTCTATCGCGCGTTGCGCGCCATCAACCCGAGCCCGTACATGTTCCACCTCGTGCTCGATGGCGTCGAGCTCGTGGGATCGAGTCCCGAGTTGCACGTGCGTGTGGCCGATGGTGCCGCCACCGTTCGTCCGATCGCCGGCACGCGACCGCGCGGGCAGACGGCCGCAGAGGATGCGACCCTCGCCGCCGAGCTCGCCGCCGACGAGAAGGAGCGCGCCGAGCACGTGATGCTGGTCGACCTGGGTCGCAACGACATCGGGCGCGTGGCGCGCTACGGCACGGTGGCGGTGAAGGACTTCATGACGGTCGAGGCCTACTCGCATGTCTTTCACCTCGTGAGCGAAGTGACAGGCACGTTGCGCGACGGCGTGAGCGCGATGGACGTCTTTCGCGCGAGCTTTCCGGCGGGCACGATGACGGGGGCCCCGAAGGTGCGTGCCATGCAGATCATCGACGCGTTGGAGCCAGAGCGGCGTGGGCCGTACGCGGGCGCCGTGGGGTGGATCGGCGCTGGCGGCGACCGCATGGACCTCGCGATCACGATCCGCACGTGCGTGATTGCCAATGGCGAAGCGAACGTGCAGGCGGGCGCCGGGATCGTGGCCGACTCGGTGCCGTCGCTCGAGTGGGCGGAAACGGACAACAAGGCACGCGCGATGCTGACGGCAATCGGCCGCGTGCGACAGGGGAGAACGGGATGATCGCTCCATCGATTGTGCGCGCGCGAGGGCCCATTGCCGCACTGCTGGCGCTCGCGTCCCTCGCCACGGCGTGCGAGGCGCCGCCGAAGAACTCCGCCTATGCAGCGAATCCTGCCGTTCGCTTCTGCAGCGAGATTCCGCGCGCGGCCAATCGGGCGCTCACACCCGTAGACGCGGGCACGAACTGGTACACGGTGTACCAGGTGGAGCCCGGCGTCTACGCGATCATCGAGGCTCGACAGTTCCAGGAGGCGATCGCGTACCTCGTCGTCGGCACTACCCGCGCGCTTCTCTTCGACAGCGGCATCGGCATGGTGCCGATCAAGCCGGTGGTCGAGCGACTCACGAAGCTGCCAGTAACGGTGCTCAATTCGCACACGCACTTCGACCACGTCGGGGGCAACTGGGAGTTCACCGACGTGCTCGGCATGGAGACGCCGTTCACGCGCGCGAACGAGACCGGCAAGCCGCACGCGATGCTCAAGGGCGAAGCGGACCCGGAGAGCCTGTGCGAACCGCTCCCGGCGAACGTGGACACGGCGGCGCTCCGCACGCGCGCCTGGACGGTCTCGCGCCGCGTGAAGGACGGCGATGTGGAGGACCTCGGTGGCAGGACGCTGGAGATTCTTTCAGCGCCCGGGCACACGCCCGACGCTATCGCGCTGCTCGACCGTGGGCACCACCTGCTCTTCACTGGCGACTCGTACTACGAGGGGACAATCTGGCTCTTCATGCCGGAGACGAACCTGGACGCGTACGAACGCTCGATGGCGCGCCTGATCGCGATCACCCCTCCCGTGACGCGGCTGCTCCCGGCGCACAACACGGCCAGCGTGGATCCGGCGCGGCTCGGCGCTGTCGCCACCGCGGTGCACACCATGCGCGCGGGCGGTGGCACGCGCGCCGCGCAGGGCGAGGGTCGCCTGCTCGTGAAAGTTGGCGACGTATCGATCATGACCTCGCAGGCCGTGCTCGATGGCCGACGTGGTGCGGACAGCGTGGGCAGCACGGGACTGACGCCGAAGTCGTAGCGCGGCCGGGCGCGCCCTACAGCAGCGGGCTAACCAGTCGCGCCAGGTTTTCCACGAGTTGTGGCGCGAGGCTCCGGTTGGCCCACTGCGCCGCAATCAACGGCGTGGCCTTGGCGATCGTGCGCTCGGCCTCGGCGCGCAGCTGCGAAGCGACGTGCGCGTCGTAGCAGACCACGCTCACCTCGTTGTTGAGTCGGAAGGACCGGATGTCGAGGTTGCTCGACCCGATCACGGCCACCTCGTCGTCGATCGTGACGTGCTTTGCGTGCAGAAACCGCTTGCGGTAGCGGTGCACGTGCACGCCGAACTGGATCAGGTCGTCGTAGTACGAGGCCTGCGCGAGCGCCACGAAGCGCGAGTCGAGGTTCTCCGATACCACGAGGTCCACGCGCGCCCCACGCAGTACCGCCGTGTGGAGCGCCTGCAGCAGCGCTTCGTCGGGAATGAAGTACGGCGTGGTGAGGATGACGCGCTTCCGCGCGCCGTGCAGCAGCGAGAGCAGGAGCCGCTGGTAGTTGCCCACCGGAAAGCCCGGTCCGCTCGGCAGCACCTGCGCCGCCACCGTGCCGCGGGCCGCAAGCTCGGCGAACACGTCGTCGGGGAGCATCTGGTCGGACTCGATGAACCAGTCGGCCGCGAAGGTGCCCTGCAGCTGCAGCACCACGGGTCCCTCGAGGCGCACCACCATCTCGTCGTTCCAGAGGCCGTCGTCGCCGAGCGACTCGACGAGGTTCTGCGAGCCCGTGTATGCCACGGCGCCGTCAACAACGACGATCTTGCGGTGGTTGCGCAGGTCGAAGCGCGCCGCCTTGCGACGGAAGAGGCCGAGTGGCAGCGATTCGTGTGCTTCGATGCCCAGGTCGCGCATCTGGGGGAGGATCCGGCGCAAGGTGCGCGCGCCCGTGCCGATCGTGTCGATAAGGACGCGGCAGGTGACACCGCGCTTCGTGGCGCGGCCGAGGGCGTCGATCATGCGCCGGCCCACCGCGTCATCGGCGAAGATGTAGTACTGCACGTGCACATGTCGCTCCGCCCGGTCGATGTCGGTCACGATCCGGTCGATCGTGCCATCGTAGTCGGGTAGAAGCTCGACGGCATTGCCGCCCACGATTGGCAGGTGCCCAAGGTTCTCTGCCAGCATCACCGCCCCCTCGAACTCGGGCTTGATGCGCGGCCGGCGCGCTCGGGGGTCCTTCCGCATGTGGGCAATGAGTTCGTCGAGCCGTGCGCGGAGCCGGTCGTACTGCGCGACTCGCGCGCGCGGCAGGCGCCAGCTGCCAAAGGTCAGGTACGCCGCCAGGCCGATCCACGGGAACGCGAAGATGAAGAGCAGCCACGCCACGGCCGCGGAGGGGGCGCGCCGGAACGGAACAACACCGGCCATGACGATGCGAATCGTCCAGTCGGAGATGACGAAGAGCTCCGCCCAGAAGGCGGTATCGCGCCAGGGGATCATCCGGCCCCCCCCGGCGGGGCGGCCAGAGCTAGGCGAAGGCGGGGTTGAGTGCCATATTTCACGACTGAATGAAGTACACCCTCGTCGGCCTCGAAGGCAACCAGAACGTCGATCTCCGCACGACCACGCCCATGGTCGTGGGGCGCGCGCTCACGAGCGACATCCCGATTGCCGACCCGACGATCTCGCGTCGGCACGCCGAGGTGGCGGTCGTGGACGGGAAGGTCCTGATCCGGGATCTCGGGTCGAGCAACGGCACGTTCCGAAACGGCCAGCAGATCACCGAAGCGAGCTGCCAACACGGCGACGCGATCACGTTCGGCAAGGTGCCGTTCAAGCTCGAGGTGCTGGCGCCGGCCGTGGTGGCGAACCCGACTCCCACCGGTCCGCCGCCAATGCCGGACCATGGCATGGCGACGCCCCTCGGCGGGTCGCCGACCGCGGCGCAGCCGAAGATGGCGGGCGCGACCATCGTGAAGTCGCTGCCGGCGGACTTCCGCGACCTGCTTGCGGCGTCGCTCCGCAGCAAGGAGCAGGAGGCGATCGCGTCGTCGCCCAATGCAGCCGCGCAGTCCCGCGACGCGTCGAGCACGCAGGAGCGCCTCACCACGCTGCTCGACGTGTCGACGGAGTTGACCAAGTCGATCACGGTCGACGCGCTGCTCGAGAAGATCGTCGAGAAGTCGTGGGGAATCTTTCCCGTCGACCGCGTGGCGATCCTGCTGGGCGACGACTCCGGCAACCTGCACCCCAAGATCGCGAAGGACCGCAAGGGAAACACGCTCGGGACAATGGTGCCGCAGTCGATTGCGCGCGCGGTGTACGGCGGGCGCCAAGCCATCGTGTCGGAGGACGCGGGCGAGGATGCGCGTTTCGCTGGCCAGTCGATCGTGCTGCAGCAGGTGCGGTCGGCCATGTGCGCCCCGCTCGTGGGCAGCGAAGGACGCGCCCTGGGCGTCATCTACGTCGACTGCCTCTTCACGCGGCACCGGTTCACCGAGGATGACCTCGGCTTCCTGATCGCGTTCGGCGGGATCGCTGCGGTCGCCATCGAGAACTCGCAGTTCTCGGAGCGGATCCGCAAGGAGGCGCTCGCGCGCTCCAACTTCGAGCGCTTCTTCACCCCCGGCCTCGCCGCACGGATCGCGAACAACCCCGATGCGGTGAAGCTCGGCGGCGACAAGCGCACGGTGTCGGTGCTGTTCTCCGACATCCGCGGCTTTACCGCGATGTCGGAGACGATGAACCCGTCCGACATGGCCAAGCTCCTGTCGGAGTACTTCACCGAGATGGTGGAGTGCGTGTTCCGCCATGGTGGCACGCTCGACAAGTTCATCGGCGACGCCGTGATGGCGCAGTGGGGGGCGCCGCTCGCCGAAATCGATGATCCGGATCGGGCCATGCGCTCGGCCATCGACATGATGGCGGAACTCGAGCGATTGAACGTCCGCTGGAAGTCCGAGGGACGCCCGACGCTCTCGATCGGCATCGGCCTCAATTGCGGCGATGCGTTTGCGGGCAACATCGGCTCCGAGCGACGCCTCGAGTACACCGTGATCGGCGACACCGTGAACACGGCGAGCCGGCTCTGCGGCGCCGCGGCGCCAGGCGAGATTTTGCTCTCGGAGCAGTTCATGGCAGCACTCAAGGAGCCGCCCGCGTTGCAGAGCCACCCGCCGATGGAGCTCAAGGGCAAGAGCCAGCCGCTCCCGGTGTACAGCGTGGTGTTGTGACCGCGGGCGCCGCGCCGCCGGATGTCGTGCCGGTGACCGCGTCGCACGCGCAGGGGATCGCGGATCGCTCGGTAGCCCCTGCCCTGCTGCGCGCGCTCGACGGTGGCCGCACACTGCATGCGTGGGCCGAGTCGCAGCCGGGCGCGCGCGCCTTCCAGGGACGGGCGACGGCGTGGGCGGTGACGCTCGGCCCGGAACGCGTCGTGGTGCGCCACTCGACGCATGGCGGCGTGCTCGCCCCCGTGACGGGCGATCTCTTCCGCGCGCCCACGCGCGCACCGCTCGAGATGGAGACGAGCCGGCGCATCCTGTCCCTCGGCATTCCGACGCCGGCGGTGCTGGCCTACGTGGTGTATCCGGCCGCGCTGGGGTTTGCGCGTGCGGACGTTGCGACGCGCGAGGTACCCGACGGCGAGGACTTCCTCGCGGCACTGGCACGCGCCGGTGTGGAGGAGCGACGCGCGCATATTCTACCGGTGGTTCGCGCGCTGCTCGAGGCGATGGCGGCCGGCGGCGTGCAGCACCCGGACTTGAACGTGAAGAACATCCTCCTCGCGGTCGATGCGGGCGGTGCGCTCGTGGCGTGGGTGCTGGACACGGATGTGGTGACGTTCAGCACGGCGGGGGCGCTGTCCGTGAGCGCCGCGAACGGTGCGCGCCTTGCACGCTCGATCGAGAAGCGCGCTGCGCGCTTTGCTTCGGCGCTCGACGACGCCGACCTCGCGCTCCTCGGCCTCGGCGCCGACGCGACCTCGTGATCCCACTGGCAGCGGCGCAGTTCGACCGCGTCGGCATCGTGATGATGTCCGCCGTTGGCGATGTCGTGCACGTGCTACCGGTACTTCACGCGCTCAAGGCGCACCATCCCGCCATGAGGGTCACCTGGGTGCTGCAACCCGGGCCGGGTTCGCTCGTGGTTGGCCATCCGCTGGTGGACGAGATCGTGTATTTCAAGCGGAAGCGCGGACTCGAGGCGCTTTCGGCGTTCAACGAGGTTCGCGGCGAACTCGCGACACGCCCGCTCGATCTCGTGCTCAACCTGCAGGTGTACTTCAAGGCGGGGCTGATCACGAGCTTCACCAAGGCATCGGTCAAGCTCGGCTTCGACCGCGCCCGCGCGCGCGACGGCAACTGGCTGTTCACCACGCACCAGATTCCGCCGCACGAAGGCCAGCACGTGCAGGACCAGTACCTCGAGTTTCTCGATGCGCTGGGCGTGCCGCGGGGACCCGTCACCTGGAATCTCGGACCGTGGGACGCCGAGCGCGCATGGCAGCGCGAGTTCTACGGCAAGCTCGAGCGCCCCGCGGCGGCGATCATCGTGGCCACGAGCAAGGCGGAGAAGGACTGGATGCCCGAGCGCTGGGCCGAGGTGTGCCGCGTGCTCTGGCACGATTTCGGGCTGCAACCGGTGCTGTGCGGGGGCGAGTCGCCGCGCGAGCTCGCCGCGTGCGCGGTAATCGAGCGCGAGGCAGGCGTACCGACGGTGAACGCGCTCGGCAGCGGACTGCGCCGGCTCACGGCGATTCTTGACGGCGCCGCGATGGCGTTGAGTCCCGATACGGGACCGCTGCACATGAGCGTGGCGATTGATCGTCCCGTGGTGTCGTTGATCGCGTACTCGAATCCGAAGCGCGTCGGGCCGTACCGCCGGTTTCATGACCTGATGATCGACGCCTACGGTGATCCGGGGCAGCAGTACGAGGTGTCCATGGAAAACAGGCCGGGGCGAATGGGGAGCATCACGGTGCCGCAGGTGATCGAGAAGGTCGAGCGGTGGAAGACGGCGTACGCGGGATACGTGCGCAATCCAGTCGCGCTGCCATGAGCGCCGGGTCGGATTGGCGTGCACGAGCCGTTTCCCCTGCCGACGTCGTCGCCCACATCAAGTCCGGCGACCGCGTCTTCGTGCACGGCTCGTGCGCCACGCCCACACCGCTCCTCGAGGCGCTCGCGGCCCGCACCGATCTCGACGGCGTGCAGCTCTACCACCTGCACCTGAACGGCCCCGCGCCGTTCGCC
>JAYTVE010000544.1:0-10240 GCA_043744185.1 Gemmatimonadota bacterium
CTGGAGCAGGCCCCGCGCGCTCCCCGTCGTCTCGCCACGTCGCCCGACGATCGCCCGATCGCGGAGCGGCTGACCGCACTCCATCGCACGCTCAACGCAGACCGCTTCGGCGGTCGCCTTGCGCTCATCGAGGTGGTCGTCTCACGTCGCATGAAGACGCGGCTCGGGCACTACGCGCTGTCGCAGCGCGGCGCGCCCGGGCAGATCGCGATCTCGCGCCGCCATCTGCGCCGTCACGGCTGGCAGCAGGCGGCCGAGACGCTGCTGCATGAGATGGTGCACCAATGGCAGGACGAGATGGGGATGCCGGTCGATCACGGCCCGGCGTTTCGCCGGAAGGCCAAGGAGTTGGGGATAACGCCGGCGGCGCGGCGGGCCGTGTAGTCCTGCCGAACGGAGCAAGGGAACTGCTGGTCGCCCGCGAGCGTCACAGCTGGGTCGTTCTCTCCGTTCGGGACGACAGCATTAGCTTTGGGGAGGCCACCGGGCCCTCCCAACCGGTCCCGATTTGCCACACCTGACACGAGCCTCGAGCGCCCCATGGCCGCCTCCGCCACCGATACCGATCTCCACCTCGCGTCGCCGTCCCTGACGCCGCGCGCCGACGACCTCTTCGGCATCGACGCCGCCCTCACGGAAGAGGAGCGCTCGATCCGCGACAACGTGCGTCGCTGGGTGACCGAGCGCGTGATGCCGATCATCGGCCAGGCCTACGTCGATGGCCGATCGCCCAAGGAGCTGATCCCCGAGATGGCCGAGCTCGGCATGTTCGGCGCGAACCTGCCCGAGGAGTACGGTTGCGCCGGCCTCTCGAGCGTGTCGTACGGGCTGATCATGCAGGAGCTCGAGCGTGGTGACTCCGGCCTCCGATCGATGGCGTCTGTGCAGGGCTCGCTCGTCATGTATCCGATTTTCGCGTTCGGCTCCGAGGAGCAGAAGCACTACTGGCTGCCGAAGATGGCCAAGGGCGAAGTGATCGGCTGTTTTGGCCTCACCGAGCCCGACTACGGGTCGAACCCGAGCGGGATGATCACGCGCGCCAAGCAGCAGCCCGACGGCTCGTGGGTGATCAATGGCGCCAAGATGTGGATCACCAACGGAACAAACGCCAAGGTGGCGGTGATCTGGGCCAAGACGGGTGACGACCAGAGCGACAAGTCGATCCGCGGCTTCCTCGTGCCTACCGACACGCCGGGGTTCAGCGCCAAGGATCAGAAGGGGAAGCTCTCGCTCCGCGCAAGCGACACGAGTGAACTCGTGCTCGTGGACGTGAAGGTGCCGGCCGATGCCATTCTGCCGAAGAGCGGCGGCATCAAGAGTCCGCTCATGTGCCTCACGCAGGCCCGATACGGAATTTCGTGGGGCGTGATGGGCGCCGCCTTGGCCTGCTACGAGGAAGCGGTGAGCTACAGCAAGCAGCGCGTGATGTTCAACGGTCCCATTGGCGGCACGCAGATTCAGCAGGTGCGCCTCGCCGACATGCTCACCGAAATCGTGAAGGGGCAGCTGATCGCGTTGCACGTGGGTCGCATGAAGGATGCGGGCACGTTCTCGCCCGTGCAGGTGTCGCTCATCAAGCGCAACAACGTGAACGTGGCGACCAACATCGCGCGCGAGGCACGTCGCCTGCTGGGAGGCAACGGCATCCTCGCCGAATACGCGAGCATGCGCCACATGGCGAACCTCGAAAGCGTGTACACGTACGAGGGGACGCACGACATCCACTCGCTCATTCTCGGGCAGGCGATCACGGGGATGAACGCGTTCTAGCTGTCGACCTGAACACGCGGATCTCGTCGTCCTGAGCGAAGCGAAGGACCTGCTTTCCCGGAGCACTCGAGAGACTTCCCGATGAAGCTCGCGTTCGCTCGCATCGCGCTCGCTGCGGTTGTCGCCGAGATCGTCGGCATCGCCACGCTCGTGGCCCTCGTGGCCGCATTTGGTCCGAGCGGCGCCGAGGCGCAGCGCTACGCCGAGCAGCTCGGCGCCTACGTGGGTCCAATTTCTGGGCTCTTACTGTGCTTTGCCGGCGGCTGGTGGGTGGCGCGCACACAATCGGCCCCCGTGGCCAACGGGGTCGCGCTTGGCGTGGCGGCTGCCGCTCTCGATCTCGGACTCGCGCTCGCGCTCGGTGCCGCTGTCGGCCCGATCCTCATCCTGTCGAACTTCGGGCGCGTTGCCGCGGGCACGCTCGGCGGCGTAAAGGCGGCGCGGAGCGCCTAGTCCCGCCGGTGACGCTTGCGCAGCGGTGCCAGCGCCCACGACGCGTACTTGATCCCCAGCACGAGCGCCTTGTACCGCTTGCCGGGCACCACGACCACCGGTCCGCCAGCGGCCGCCGCGGCGAGCGACGCATCGACAACGCGCTCGGCGCTCATCCACATCAGCTTCGGCACATTGCCGCGATCGAACCCCAGCCGGTCGTGAAACTCGGTGTACGTGAACCCGGGGCACAACGCCTGCACCGTCACGCCGCGTCCCTTGCACTCGAGCGCCAGTGCTTCCGAGAAGACGCGCAGGTAGGCCTTGGTCGCGCAGTAGTTCACGTTGCCCTCGGTGGCGGTGAAGCTCGCCACGGAACTCACGTTGATGATCGCCCCACGTTTCCGCTCGAGCATGCCCGGCAGCGCGGCCTGTGTCAGCCGATTCGTCGTCATGACGTGGACTTCGATCATCTGTTCCTGACCGGCGGGCTCCGCCTTCGCCAACGCCCCCTGCGTGCCGAACCCCGCGTTGTTCACCAGCATGTCCACGCGCGGGGCGGCCTTCAGTCGTGCCACGATGCCGTCCACGTCCTCGGTGCGCCCAAGGTCGGCCGGCCACGACTCGGCCACGATGCCGTGTCTGGCCGCCAGCTCGGCGCCCAGCGCATCCAGCCGAGCTGCGTCACGGGCGACCAGCGCCAGATCGTATCCCTTGGCCGCCAGCCGCTGAGCGAAAACCTTCCCCAGCCCCGCCGAGGCGCCGGTGATCACGGCCAGCGGTCGGTCGGCGGCACTCGGAACCATGGTCCTATCCTCGGGGCGCGTCGGCGTTGTTGGGGCTCGGTGCGGGCGGCTAGATTCTGCCCGTTCCTACTGTTGTCAAATATTCGCCTGGAGACAGCGCGGTGAAGATAGCCGTCTGCATCAAGCGCGTCCCTGACATGGACGTGAAGTTCAAGATCGCCGCGAACGGCATCGCGGTCGATGAAGCGGGCCTCAAGTACGACATGAGCGACTTCGACGGCTACGCGGCCGAAGCCGCGCTCCAGATCAACGAGAAGCAGGGCGGCGGCGAGATCACCGCCATCTGCTTGGGTCCCGACACCGTCGGCGAGACGCTGCGCAAGGCGCTCTCCATGGGTATCGACAAGGCCGTGCATCTCAAGTGCGACGCCGTGCCGTTCGACGGCCACGCGATCGCGCAGGCGCTTGCCGCTGAACTCAAGGGCGGCAACTACGACCTGATCCTTTTCGGGCGCATGTCGATCGACTCGTCGAACCAGAGCGTCGGCCCGATGGTGGCCGAGCTGCTCGAGCTGCCGTGCGTGACGGCGGCGTCGCGCCTCGACGTGAGTGCCAAGACATCGGGTACCGCGCAGCGCGAACTCGAAGGGGCGAGCGAGACGGTGAGCTTTCCGCTGCCGGCCGTCGTCACGATCGACGAAGGCGTGGCGCGGCCGCGCTATCCGTCGCTCAAGGGCATCATGGCAGCCAAGAAGAAGCCGCTCGAGGTGAAGCCGGCGCAGTTGGGCGCCGTCACCGTGACCGTGACCAAGATGGAACTGCCGCCCGAGCGTGCCGCCGGGCGCATCATCGGCGAGGGGGCGGACACCGTGCCCGAGCTCATCCGCCTCCTGCAGACCGAAGCGAAGGTACTCTGATCATGGCAAACTTCCTGGCAGTGGCGGAGGCTCGCAATGGCGAGCTGCGCAAGGTGGCGCACGAGGCGATCACGGCAGCCAAGGCGCTTGCCGGCGGTGGCGACGTGCACGCGATCGTGATGGGCGGCCCCGGCATCGCGGCCAAGGCGGCTGCGCTCGGCGAGTGTGGCGCGTCCACCGTGTTCGTGGTCGAGCATGATGCTCTCTCGCAGCACAATCCCGAGGCGGCGAGCGCGATCATCGCCGCGCAGGTCAAGGCTGGCGGCTATCGCGGTGTCATCGTCTCCGCCAGCGCGCACGGCAAGGACCTGGCGCCGCGCGTGGCGGCCAAGCTCGGCGTCGGCATGGCGGCAGACGTGACCGCCGCGCGCATCGACGGCGACACGCTCGTCGCCACGCACCCGGTGAACACCGGCAAGGTCGTGTCGATCATCACGCTCACGGCCAATCCGGCCGTGGTCTCGGTGCGTCCGGGCGCCTTCACGCCGGTGAGCGCGGTGGCTACAGCCAAGGTCGAGATGCTTGCGCTCGTGGTCGATCCCGCCGCCTCGCGCGTGAAGACCACCGGCCTCACCACCGGTAACACGACCAAGCTCGATCTGGGCGAAGCGCCGATCATCGTCACGGGTGGCCGCGGCCTCAAGGCGGCGGAGAACTTCAAGCTCGTCGAGGATCTCGCGGATGCATTCGGCAACGCGGCCGTCGGTGCCACGCGCGCTGTCACCGACGACGGCTGGCGTCCGCACTCGGACCAGATCGGCCAGACGGGCCGCCTCGTGAGCCCGGATCTCTACATCGCCGTCGGCGTGAGCGGAGCGATCCAGCACCTCGCCGGCATGCGCACGTCCAAGACGATCGTGGCGATCAACAAGGACAAGGAAGCCCCGATTTTCAAGGTCGCCGACTACGGCATCGTCGGTGATGCGTTCGAGGTGGTACCCAAGTTGACCGAAGCCGTGAAGGCCGCCCGCGCCAGCCGCTGACCCAAGGAGCCCGCGTACGTGGAGCAGATGACGACCGGTAACTTCGTGTTCGCCGCCGTGCTGCTCGGCGCCGCGGGCTTCTTCAGCGTCAACGCGCAGCGACTCGCGCGTTACCTGCAGTTCGGCAAGGGCGCCGAGTCGTCGCGGGTGAGCGACGTTCCCACGCGCCTTCGCAACCTGCTCGTCATCGGGTTCGCGCAGAGCAAGATCCTGCGCGACCCGCTCGCGGGACCGCTGCACGCCGGCGTCTTCTGGGGGTTCCTCGTCCTCACGCTCGGCTCGATCGAAATCCTGCTGCAGGGCGTCCTCAACGGATTCTCGTACGACGCCTTCCTGCCGAAGCCGGTGTTTGCGCTGTACACGCTGTCGCAGGAACTCTTCGCGCTGCTCGTGCTGGGCGCGGTGTCAGCGCTCATCTGGCGACGGTTGGTCACCAAGCCCAAGCGCCTGCAGGGGCCGGGGACGCACCAAGCCGAGGCGGTGTTCATCCTCTCGATGATCGCCGGGCTGATGATCACCCTCTTCCTGATGTTCGGCTTCGCTGCGGCGCGCGAGCACGGGATTGAGTTCGGGCTGCACCCGATCGGTGGCCTGCTCGGCCGCGCATTCCGCGGCCTGTCGCCCGACGCGCAGTATGCCGGCTACCGCATCAACTGGTGGGCGCACGCGCTGCTGCTGCTCGTCTTCCTGAATTTCCTGCCGTACTCGAAGCACCTGCACGTCCTCACGTCGCTCATCAACACGTTCTTCTCGAACACGAGCGGGCCGGGCATCAAGGGCGCGATGAAGCCGATGGACCTCGAGGCCGAGGGGGTCGAGATCTTCGGCGCCAAGGACATCGAGCAACTCTCGTGGAAGAACCTGCTCGACGGCTACAGCTGCACCGAGTGCGGTCGGTGCACTGCGGCCTGTCCGGCCAACATCACCGGCAAGCTGCTGAGCCCGCGCAAGATCGTGGTGGATACGCGCGCTCGCCTGCTCGAGAAGGCGCCGGTGCTCGCCTCGCGGATGGACATTGTGGCCACGGGGGCGACGCACACCGGCGGCGAAGTTGGTGGCGAGTCGCATGGTGGTGGTCACGCGGTCGCTGAAGCGCCGCCGCCGGACGCGGCCACCGAGTTGATCCTCAACAAGTCGCTCCTCGACCACTACATCACGGAGGAGGAACTGTGGGCGTGCACGTCGTGCCGGGCCTGCGTGCAGGAGTGCCCGGTCTCGATCGACCAGCTCGAGATCATCAACGAGATGCGGCGCAACCTCGTGCTCACCGAGTCGCGCTTTCCCGAGGAGCTGCTGCCGGCCTTCGAGGGCATGGAGCAGAAGGGCAATCCGTGGGCGTTCGCGCCGGGCGATCGCGGGGCGTGGGCCGAGGGGCTCGAGATACCGACGATGGCCGAGCTGGCTGCGAGCAACGACACGCCGGAGATCCTCTTCTGGGTGGGCTGCATGGGCTCGTTCGACGACCGCGCCAAGAAGGTGACGGTCGCGTTCGCGCGCATCCTCAAGGCGGCCGGCGTGAAGTTCGCCATCCTCGGCCAGGAAGAGGCCTGCCACGGCGACCCCGCGCGTCGCATGGGCAACGAGTATCTCTACCAGGTGCTCGCGAAGGCCGCCGTCGAGACACTCAATGGCTACAAGATCACGACGATCGTCACGCATTGCCCGCACTGCTTCCACCAGATCGGCAGCGAGTTCCCGCAGTGGGGCGGCACCTACGAGGTGATCCACCACTCCGAGTACCTTGCGCGGCTGCTCAAGGAAGGGCGCGTGCCGATGCAGGAAGAGGACAACGAGCGCCTCGTCGTGGCCTACCACGACTCGTGCTACCTCGGCCGCTACAACGACGTGTACGACGCGCCGCGCGAGACGCTGCGTCGCGCGCTGCCAATCCTCGACCTCGTCGAGCCCAAGCGCACGAAGGACCGCGGTCTCTGTTGCGGCGCGGGCGGCGGGCGCATGTGGATGGAGGAAAAGAAGGGAAAGCGCATCAACGTCGAGCGCACCGAGGAACTCCTCGCCACCGGTGCGGAGACGATCGCCGTCGCCTGCCCGTTCTGCATGACGATGATCTCGGACGGCGTCACGGCAAAGGGTGCCTCTGCCGACGTGCTCGATCTGGCCGAGATCGTGGCCGGCCGCCTCGCGAAGGAGGCGGCTCCGTCCGCTAGTTGACCGTTACCAGTTCGTTGGTCACCTGCGTGGCGCTGGCGCACGTGCCGGTGGCCGACACTGTGCCCGACGCAATGGCAGTCGTCGAGTCCCGGTACTGGGATCCGATGGCCACCTGCTTGGAGCTCACCGGCACGTTGTTGTAGGTCACCGCGATCGTGGCCGTGCTGCAGCCGAGCGCGTTGATCACGCCCACGTTGATCACGAACTTCTGGCCCACCGGCACGGTGGCCGGCGTGAGCACGGGCGCGCCAATCAGGATGACGTTCGACTTGGTGGTGCAGGCCGCGCCGATCAGGAGGGCGGCGGCGCTCGCCATCAGGCGGACAAGGGGCACGTCGGATCGCATGGACGACAGGGAAGAGAGCGAGCGGTGCACCCGGCCGTCAAGCGCCGGGACTGTCACTTCAAGATAACCGGACCGGGGCTACTGGTTCCGTCGCCGACACGTGGGCCTGGTCGTACGGCTCCATGTGCACGAGCACGGCATTGACCAGCGGGACGGCATCCTTGATGGCGTACTTGACGGCCCCGCCAAGTGCGTGCGCGTCGCACAGGGGCATGGTCGGATTCGCCTGCACATGGATCTCCACCCAGAACCCTGCGCCAACCTTCCGCACCTTGAGCTTCTCGACGGCGAGCACGTCGGGCACCGCGCATGCCGCGCGCCCGATGTCATCGACGACGGCGCTCGACGGCGTACGGTCCATCAATTCGTGCACCGCCTCGTTGAGAAGGCGCACGCCATTGAAGAGAATCACGGCCGACGCCACCAGCGCCCCGTAGTCGTCGGCGGATTCGTAGCCGGGCCCCTTCCAGAGCGCCACCGAGATGCCGATGAACGCGGCGGCGGACGTGATCGCATCGCTCAGGTGATGAACGGCATCGGCCTTGACTGCGGAGCTGCCGGTCGTGGCGCCGATCGCATTGACGCGCTTCGCCAGCACGTACTTGATGACGATCACGCCCACGAGCACCGCGAGCGTGAACGGCGCGGGCGCGTGATGTGGCGTGAGGATCTCGCGTACCGCCTCGATCCCGATGCCCAGCGCCGCACCGAGCAACATCAGCGCCACGATCGCACTCGCGAGCGCCTCTGCGCGACCGAACCCGAACGGATACTCGGCGTTGGGCGACCGGCTCGCGATCGACAGGCCACCCCAGATCACGAACGACCCGAGGATGTCGAACATCGACTCGAAGGCATCCGCGATCAGGGCGTAGCTGTTGCCGACGATGCCGGCGAGCAGCTTCACCACCGTGAGCACCGCGTTGACCAGCAACCCGACCTGCGCGGCGCGAATCCCGCGCGTGTTGAGCACGGGCGTCCCGCTGAGGGGCGTGGGCGTGGCGATGATGGGCGCGGACATGGTGAACGCTACGCGCCGGGCGCGGTGGCGGTCAACGCGACGCGCGTAATGGCGAAAAGCTGGATCGTCTGCCGTTGTCCGTCAAAGTCGTACAGCACCGGCTCGGGCTCGCCGGGCTCGAGGCCGCGAGATCGGCACGCGCCAAGAAACGTGTCGAGCGCGAGGCGGCCCGGATCGGCGAGATACGCCACGCCCTGCGGCGCCAAGGTGCGAGCAAGGACTTCCGCCACGAGAGATGCATACGGCATTTCGTAGAGCACATCGCTCGCGACGACCACGTCCCACGTGCCGAGGTCGGCGGGGAGGTGCCGCCAGTCGAGCGGGTGCGTGGCGATCACCTCACCAGCGCTGCGCCACGCGTTGAGGCGCGCGAAAGCGCACGCGTCGAGGTAGTAGTCCGTGGCCGTGACGTGAAATCCTGCGAAGACCGCGGCGGTGGCGACGAGCCCAGAGCCGCAGCCGAGCTCGAGCAGGCGGCGGCCGTTCCCCTCGAGGGCAACGACGCGTGATGCAAGGACGCGCGCCGAAGGCCAGAGGTCGGCCCAGTAGGGCAGGCGGCCGTCGACGTCGAAGTCCACCTCGCTGATCAGCTCGTCGGCGTTCGCGGGGTGCACGAGCGTGATCTGTCGCGGACCGAGGTCGACGACCGTCTCGCGGGTGCGGTGCCGACGCGCGAGCTGAGCTTCGAGCGAAAGCAGTTCGGCGTGGGTCGCGTGCGTCAGAATGGAAACTCCGAGCCGAAGAGGCGCGATTCGCCGAGAGGAATCGCTCGCAGGACGGTGCCTGCAGCAGAGTGCGCGGCTTCGGGCGGCACCACGAGCAGCGCGTTCCCGCGCGCCAACGCCGACTGCACGTGCGAGCCCTGTCCGCCTGCGAGCGACACGAGCGGTCGCGCGCCCGGACGCGGCGACAGGAGCACGCGCAGCAGGTATGTCGTGCCGCCGGCTGTCTTGATTGGTTCGCCAGCTTCGCACTCGATCGATTGCGGCAGGCAGAGGGCGTGGCCCAGCATGCGACGAATGATCGGGTGCGCGAACAGCTCGAAGGTGACGATCGCGGACACCGGATTCCCGGGAAGGCCCAGCCACGGCACGTCGTGCACGTGTCCCGCACCGAGCATCGCGCCGGGGCGCAGCTTCACCTTCCAGAAGTCGATACTGCCGCCAGCGGCCTGCACGGCCTCGCGCGTGTAGTCGAAGGCACCGACGGACACTCCCGCGGTCGTGATGATGAGGTCGGCGACCTCGCTCGCCGCCCGCAGCCGCTCGGCAAGGGCGGCGGGATCGTCCTCCACGATGCCGAGATCGAGCGGGTCCGCGCCTGCTTCGCGCACCAGCGCCACGAGCGCAACCGAGTTGGACGACACGAGCTTGCGTCCCGCGCGCGCTTCCGCGACCTGCGAGAGCGGCACCAGCTCGTCGCCCGAACTGAGAATCGCCACGAGGGGTCGGCGATGCACGCGCACCTCGCTCACGCCGGCGGCCGCGAGGAGGCCGAGCTGCGCACCGCCGAGCCAACGCCCGGTGTGGAGCAGCCGGTCCTCCACGCGCACGTCTTCGCCCGCGGCGCGCACGTTGCGGCCCGCATCCCGTGCATCGCGAATATTCACGCGCTCGATGCCGCTGTCGGTGTCTTCCACGCGAATGACACTGTCGGCACCCGCCGGCACCGGCGCGCCGGTCATGATGCGCGCGGCCTCGCCGGCATTGAGCGTGCGCGACGGGAACTGCCCTGCCGCGATGGTCTCGAACACGGGCAGCGAAATGGGCGAAGCGGCCGAGGCCAACGCAATGTCATTGGCGCGCACCGCGTAGCCGTCCATCGCTGCGTTGGGCCACGGCGGGAGTGTCACC
>JAYTVE010000545.1:0-10205 GCA_043744185.1 Gemmatimonadota bacterium
AAGTAGTCGATCACGAGCCGGCGCTCGTCGGCCGAGAGTCCGCGCAGCTCGTTCCACGACGGCTCGCGCACGCGCGCCGGACCCGTGGGAGTGCGCCCATCCGGCACGTGCACCAGCGACGCGTCGCCGCTCTTCGACTCGCGCTTGCCGCTCTCGTCCTTGTCGTCCTTCTCCATCGAGCGGCCTGCATCGAGCAACCGCCGGAAGAGCCGCTGCTGGCGGTCGAGCACTGACTTGTCGGCCCCGCCCGTCTCCAGCTGCTGCGCGATCTGTCGCGCCTCGCGCGCCAGCTCCTCCGCCTTGCCCGTCGCGTCGGCGTCGGACACCTGCTCAAGCTTCCGCGCAATGGCGCGCTCCGATTGCGCCATCTGCCGCGCCTTGTCGAGCGCCTGCTGCTTCTGCGGGCCGTTGCCCTGGCCGGGCATCGGCATCATGCCACTCGCCTGCGCGTTCAGCGAACCCTGCTGCCCGGCGAGCTTCTGCATCTCCTGCATCGCTTCTGCGAAGCCCGACGCCGAACTCGCGTTGTTCGTCCGCTCGCGGTCGCGCACCAGCGATGCCGCTGCCTGGTTGAGTGCGTCGGCCGCCTGCTTCATCGCGTCCGACGATTCCTTGCCGCTCTGCCCGCCTTCATTCGATTGCTTGGTGGCCTGCTCCACCTGTCGGCGCGCATCGGCCATCGCCCGCTGCGACTTCGGGCTCACGAGGCTCGACTTCTGCCCCGCCTTTCCCATGCGCTCGCTGGCGCGCTCCATCCCCTGCTGCAGCGCGCTCTGCTCCTGCTTCAGGTTTTTCGGGTCCTCGCCCTGCTGCGCGCGCTCCGCCAGCTGCTGCTGCTGACGCGCCATCTGCAGCATCTCCTGCGCCGAGCGATCGAGGTCCTCAGAGAGCTCCTTCTTCCACTCGCCCACCTGCGCCTGCCGCGCTTCCGACAGCGCATCGCTCGCGCGCTGCATCGCCTCGCTCGCGTTGCGCGCGTTCTGCTCCGCCTTGGCCGCGTCGCGCTGCGCCTGCTCCGACGCCTTCTTCATCCCGTCGGCGCTCTCGCCCGACTTCATCTTCGCCTCGTTCGCGCCGCGAGCGCCCGCGTCCGCCTTCTCGCGCGCGAGCCGCTGCTCGAGGTTCTTCACGTCGTCGCTGAGCTTCTCGCTGCGTCGCGCGAGGTCGGCCGCTTCCTTGCCCCCCGTGCCGTCCTTCTTGCCAAGCGAATCCGCCGAGGCGCGCTGCTTCTGTGCCAGCTCCTTCGCTTCGTCCTTGAGCGTGCTCATGGCGCCTTCCATCGCGGCACGCTTGAGCATCTCCGCGCTCTTCTCCAGCTGCTCGCGCAGCTTCTGCTGCTGCTGCGCCAGGTCCCCCATCGCTTCGCGCGATGCGCCGCCGTCGCGCTTGGAGCCCGCTTCCTCGAGCTTCTTGAGCTGCGCAGCGAGTTCCGGCGTGAGTGCGTCCTTGAGCATCTTCTGCACTTCGCTCAGCTGCCGCTGCAGCGCCGTGTCGAGCGCCCCTGCTTGCTTGAGCTGCTGCTCCACGTTCTTGGCCGCGGCCTGCGCCTGCTTCACCTTGTCGCCGAGCTGCTTCTGGTCCTCGGCCAGCGCCTTCGCCTTCTGCGCTTCCTCGTACGAAAGCTTCCCCTTCTCACCCTGCTCGCGGTTGCCGCGCGAGCGCGCCGCGTCGCTCGTCTTCTGCTGCAGCGACTTCTGTTGCTGCGCGGCTGCCTGCGTCATCGCCACGGCCGAATCGGCCGCCGAACGCGCGTAGGTGCGCTGCTCCTCCGCACTCGGAATGCGGATCACGAGGTCGCGGCTCCGCCCCTCCTGCTTCCAGGGCGACGCATCCACGGCCGTCACGGTGACGCGCACCAGTTCGCCTGGCTTGAGGCCGATTGCGCCCAAGTCCACCACCGCCGACCCATTCCACTGCGCGCCGGGGCTCTTCGCGAGCCGCTCGTTGATGAGGGGCGTCATCGTCGGCCCGACGCGTTTCTCCACGTGGATCATCACCTCGGCCAGCGCGCGATCGTCGCTTGCGAAGGCCGTCACCTGCACCTTGTCGCCCACGCCCACCACGGTGTCGCGCCCGGGTACCACGATCTCGACCTGCGGAATCGAGTCGGGAATCACGTCCACCTCGAGCGGCACCGGCAGGTCGGCGATCGGGCCGTCGCTCGTCGCGGCCGTCCACGCCCAAGCGCCGGGCTTGTCCGCCACCACGCGCGTCTCGAGGGCGCGGCCGCGGACGACAAACGGCACCGTGTCATTCCCGAGCGTCAGCGACGCGCGCGCAAGCTCCGCCGTCCCGGTCGCGCGCACCACAAGCGTCGTACCGCGCGGCACACGCAGCGGCTCGCTCGTCGGCAGTGCCTCGCCGGCGCGCCCCAGATACGCGGGATACTCGGCGCGGATCGCCACGTCGCCCACGAATGGGCGATCGACCACGGCAATGCGGGCAGTGTCGCTCGTTGCGCGGCCGTCCGTCGCCACGAGCGCGATGTCGGCGTCCACTGCACTCACAGTGAACTCGGCACGCCCACCGCTCACCTTCAGTTCCTCTTCGCGCCACGCACCGCCGGTCGCACGTCGGCGCACGAGCACCAGGCGGCGCCCGTCGGCGTGAACGAGAAAGCGCGCCGGCTGCCCGCGCACGATGCGCGGTCCGGGCACCTCCACGCTCAACTGCGGAAGCAACGAACCGGTGGCCGCGGCCACCGGATGCTGCAGCGCATTCCATCCGTCCCTGTGGTGCGTGACCGCGATGCCGAGCAGCACCGCACTCACCACCAGCGCGCTACCCGCGAGCATCAGGCGCCGTGCACCCCGCTTCCGCGTTTCGGGAGCTAGCGACCTGCCGCGCTTCGCGAGCAACCGCGCCGTGTCCTCGGCGGCGCGCTTGCCCAGCGCACCTTCGCCCTCGACCTCGAGCGCCACGCGCACCGCGCCGTCGCGCGTTCCACTCTCGCGCTCCATGGCCTGCGCCACGGGGTACACGCCGCCCGTGATGGTCGCATCGCGCCGGCCACGCCGCACACCCCACACCACGAACGCCAGCGCACCACCCCACGCGAGGAATGGCGTCACCACCGGGGCCGACAACCAGCGCGCATCCGCGAGCGCCAGTGCCGAGACAGCGAGCACCACGCACGCAGCGGCGAGCCCCGCGCCTGCGGCTGACGCCGTCACGCTGCGCGTCACGGCCGTGCGTTCCCGCGTGATTTGTTCGCGAATGTTCATGGTGTGTTCACGGCGTGTTCACAGCGTGTTCATGGCGTCGGGCGGCTCGTCACCGCATACGTGAAGAGGTTGACGCCCATCCGCAGCGCCTGCTCATGCAACTCCGGCGGATCGCTGTACGTGCCCACGTTCTCCCACCCGTTTCCGAGATCACTCTCGTAGGAATAGAAGAGCGCGAGCCGATCGCCGATGAAGATGCCGTATCCCTTCGGCGGCTTGCCGTCATGCTCGTGGATCTTGGGCAATCCCTTGGGGAATTCGTACACCAAGTGGTAAATCGGGTGCGTGCGCGGCACTTCCACGAGCGGGCGGTCCGGAAAGAGCAGCTTCGCTTCCGCGCGGAAGCTCTCGTCCAGTCCGTAGTTGTCGTCCACGTGCAGAAAGCCGCCCGACTCCAGCCACGCGCGCAGCGCCTTCCGCTCCGTCGGCGTCCATCGCACCGTGCCGTGCCCCGTCATGTGCACGAACGGCAGGTCACCAAGCGCGGCGTCAGTGGCACGCACGCGCGCCTCGATCGGCTCCACGCGCAGCGTGCTGCGCGTGTTGATCGCCTCGATCAGGTTGGGCAGGCTCGACGGGTTGGCGTACCAGTCGCCGCCGCCGTCGTACTGCAGGCGACCGACAACCAGGCGCGTGCTGCGCGGCGTGGCGGCCCCGAGGAGCGCGACCGTGCCAAGCGCGACTGACACGAGCAGGCGGCGGCGCGCGCTCATGGCTCGTTGGCGAGGCGCCACGCCACGTTGCGCGACACCCCCTCGGCCATCAGCGCTGCCATCACGTCGCGCGAACGCGCTCCATCAGCGCGCAGCGTGCGGACCCGCATGCGGAGTTCCTCTTCGTCCGGGGGGGCCGCCGGGGGAGCCCCCTCCACTACTAACACGACTTCGCCCTTCGGCGGCGACTTCTCATAGTACGCAGCGAGCATCCCAAGCGTTCCGCGCTTGAACTCCTCGAACTTTTTCGTCAGCTCACGCGCGACCACCGCAGGCCGTTCGTCGCCGCAGACCGCCGAGAGCGCCGCGAGCGTGTCGTGCACGCGCCCCGGTGCCTCATAGACCACCACTGGGTGCGGGAGGGTTGCCAGCGCCTCGATCGCGCGCGTGCGGTCGCCGCCCGTGCGCGGGAGGAAGCCCACATACGTGAACGGACCGTCGCCCAGTCCGCTTCCCACCAGCGCCGACAGCACCGCCGACGCCCCCGGCACCGGCACCACGTCGATCCCCGCCTCGATGGCGGCGCGAACCAGACGACCGCCCGGATCGGATACCAATGGCGTTCCCGCATCGGAAATGAGGGCGAGCGAGTCGCCGCCCTTGAGCCGCGCGATCACCGCATCGGCGCGCTTGGCCTCGTTGTGTTCGTGCAGCGCTTCAAGGTGCGTGAGTATCTCGTAGTGATTCAGCAGCGTGCGCGCATGACGCGTGTCCTCGGCGAGCACCACGGCCACCGCGCGCAGCACCTCGACGGCGCGGTACGTGAAATCGCCGAGGTTCCCGATCGGGGTGCTGACGAGATAGAGCGTCCCCTTGTGCGTCTCCGCGTTCACCACTGCACGCGCCACGGGAGCGCGTCACAGAGCCCGGCGCTCTGGTAGAGATGGCGCCGCTCGAACATGAGTTCGCGCAGCAGGCGCTCCGGCGGAATGTCTGAACTGGCCGACGTCGTCCAGAGCAATTCCGACACCCACGCGGCGATGCCGTTCGTGAGCGTCGCGGCATTCGTGGCCGGGTCCTTCATCGAGCGTCCGGTGGCCGCGAAGTACTCGAGCACGGGGTGCTTGACGAGCAGGCTCTTGCGCGCGGCCTCCGCTATGGCCGCCGCCGAATCCGCGCCCTCGGAGACGAGCCGAACCACGAGACCGCTCACCAACTCGCGATACGCCACGATCAGCTGCGGCTTCGCCTGCACCGGCAGCGCCGGCGCGATCTCCCAGCGACGCACCCGCAACGGATGCCGCACCGAGCCCTTGGCAAAGAGCGCGGCCACGTGCTCGATCGGCGCCGTGCCATTGTCTGCCGCGAGGTACGCGCGCCGGACCACGCCATCGCGGAAAATCAGGTAGTTCACCGCGTCGTCCGCCACCACCTCGAGCATGCCGTCGAACGTGGTCGCCATGAGGTACGGGAAGAGCTTCTTCGGCTGCTCCACGACGAGTTCGCTCGGCCACGGAAGCTCCGGCTTCGTCTGTGCAGCAAACATGCAGGCCAATTGTTCGTCGGGGGCTTCGTTGAAGCTGAGCCAGCCGAACTCGGGCGCCGGCGGAACGTGCGCGAGTGCCTCGGCAATCGGCAGCACCTCAAAGCTGTGCCCGTCAACCGTGCGCGTGGCCGTCACCACATCCCCCTCCTGCAGGTACAGCAGCACCACTTCCTCAGGCAGCCAGATGGCCACGTAGCCGTACACCCGCGACGCCCGTTCACGCTTGGCGTCGTTCAGGAGGTTGGCGACATGGATATACGCGAGCCGGGTGCGCGGAAGGATGTTCCGTTCGGCCGGAAATCGCAGTCCGTCAATGCTGGCAGGCATGCGGCGGGGTGGGAGGAACGACAGACGCCCGGATTCCGCAAAGGAACCCGAGCGTAAGTTGTCGCATGGCGACCAAGCACCGCAACGAGGGACGGCATCGCCGTCCGACGGCGGTTACGCGAGCGCCTTGAGCTTCTCGGAGATCTTCGACGGGAAGGCGCCGACGACCTGATCGACCACCTTGCCGTCCTTGAAAAAGAGGATCGCGGGAATCGAGCGAACGCCGTACTTCTGCATCGTCGCGCTGTTCTCGTCGCAATCCAGCTTGCGGACCTTCACCTTGCCATCGTACTCCGTGGCGAGTTGATCCACCAGCGGGGCGATCATGCGGCACGGGCCGCACCATTCCGCCCAGAAATCCACCATCGCGACCCCGGCGTGCCCTTCGATTTCCGTCGCGAAGGTCTCGTCCGTGACGGCCGTGGCATTCGACATTTCGGCGTTCCTCCAATCATGAGACTTCGGCCGCGCGCTGTGCGCGGCTCCTGCTGATAAGATTAGCGACGTGCGCAAGCCTTCGTTCCCGTTCACGCTCGCCCGATCATGACCGTCTCGACGTCCCGCGGCACGCGCATCGCCCACATCGGCATCGCCGTTCGCGACCTGGCCGCCGTCCTTCCCTTTTATCGGGACGTGCTCGGCATGCCCGAGGTCCCGCTCGACGACGCCGATGGCGCTCGCATCGTCGGCCTCGCCGCGGGCGAATCGTTGGTCGAGCTGTTGGAGCCCGCAAAGGCCGGCTCTCCGATCGACAAGTACATCGAGAAGCGCGGGCCGGGTATTCACCACGTCTGCCTGAACGTCGACGACCTCGATGCCACGCTCGCAAAGTGCAAGGCCGCCGGCATCCGGCTCATCGATGAGCAGGCGCGCATCGGAGCGGAGGGCAAGCGCATCGCCTTCTTGCACCCCAGCGCCACCGCCGGCGTGCTCATCGAGTTGTCGGAGTACTAGGCCGGCGGTGCTTCACCGCCGGACGCCCGTCAGCGACCCGTGCAGAAGTCCTGCATCACGGAGATGTCCACGTCTTCCATGAACCAGCGCTCACCCGGACCCTTCACCGCCTTGAAGGTGGTCGTGCGCTTCAGCTGCCCCTGCTGCATTTCCACCTTGTACAGGATGCGGCCGCCTTCGCCGCGGCTTTCGTCCACCACGCGGAAGGTGTCGTGCTTCAGGTAGCAGACGAGCAGCAGCTCCCGCTTCTCCAGCTCGTTGCGCTCGATCTGCTCGCGCACGGGTCCGTTCGAGGTGCCCCACACAAGCGACATCGCCTGGATGTCCTTGGAGCGCACCGTAGCGAGAAACCCCTCGACAGCCTCGCGCGCACCCACCGCGCCGACCGTCACTCCACTCCCGACCGACTGCCGCCCGCCGCCGCACGCGGCCGCGACCACCAGCATCATCATGGCGAACTTGCGCACTTGGTCGTTGCTCCCGTTGGGCCAACACCGGCGTTGACAAGCCAATCGTAACCCCGCCGCAATCATGACAGCAACCCATCCCGCCCGGGTCCGCCTGTACGTCAACATCGATCACGTCGCCACCATCCGACAGGCGCGGCGCGGCAGCGAACCCGATCCCGTGGCCGCCGCCCGCTGGTGCGAAGAGGCCGGTGCCGACGGCATCACGGCGCATCTCCGCGAGGATCGCCGTCACATCCAGGACACCGACGTCGAGGCCATAGCCGCCCAGGTCCGCACCGTTTTCAACCTTGAAATGGCCTCCACTCCCGAGATGGTCGCCATCGCCACGCGGCTCCGCCCGCATCAGGTCACCCTCGTGCCGGAGCGCCGCGAGGAGGTCACCACCGAGGGCGGCCTCGACGTTACCCGTGACCCCCGCGCGCTGGCCTCGTCCATCGAACGGCTGCGTGCAGCAGGCATCCGGGTCGCACTCTTCATCGATCCGGACCCCCATGCCGTGGCCGCGTCGAGTGCGTTGGGCGCGCAGGCGATCGAGCTCCACACGGGGACGTACGCGCATCACCCCGGCGAAGGCCCGGCCCTGCAGGCCCTGCGCGACGCGTCGCGTCTCGCTCAGGCTCAAGGACTCGCAGTGCACGCTGGCCACGGGCTCACTGTCAGCAACGTCGGACCCGTCACGGCCATCCCGGAGGTCGAGGAACTCAACATCGGGCACCACCTCGTCAGCCGGGCGATCGAAGTGGGACTCCCGACCGCAGTGCGCGAGATGCGCGACGCGATGCAGGCCGCACGACCCGCTGGACGTTGACCCCCGGCGCGCACGATTCGTAGCTTTCCGACACTCTCGGGAGAGGTGATGACGGCACCAGGCAGCGGTCTGCTCGATTTCTTCGTGCTGGAAGCAGGCGAGTGCCTCGAATCCCTCGACGGCCTTCTCGCACGCAACGAGCCGCAGGGCCCCGACCCCGAGGCTCTCCTCAAGGACGCGCGCCGGCTCCGCGGCTCGGCCACCATGGCCAAGCTCCCAGCCTTCTCCGATGTCGCCGGCGCCATCGAACGCGTCGCCCGAGCCATCCGCGAACAAGCCATCAGCTGGACGCCGGTCGTGCGCGCCTCCCTCATCGGCGCCGTCGACGACCTCAAGGTCCTCCTCCATCGCGTGCGAGACTGGGGTGAAGTCGAGCAGGCCAAGGCGCGCGCCCGCGCCGCCGAACTCGAGGCCATGGCCCCCGTCGTCGCGCGCCCAGCGCCCGCGCCGGCGGCCGGCGCCCTCGGCACCGCCTTCCTCGCCCTCGAGGCGGATGAACTCGCCATGGGCATTGCCGGCGTGCGCGCCCGCCCCGCCGATGCCGCCCACCGCGACGTCGTCCTGCAGCGCGTCCGCCGCCTGCGCGGCATCGCCGCCCTCAAGGACCTCCCGCCCATGGGCGAGATCGTCGAGGGGATCGAGCGCGCCCTCCACGCCATCGAGCGCGACCACGGCACCATCGGCGAAGTCGCCCACGAAGTCCTCGCGTCGGCCACCGACGTGCTCGCGCGCGCAGGCATCGCGCTCCGCGCCGGCGAACATCCGGCCGGCACCGGTCCCGAGCTCAGCCGCTTCGCCACAGCCATCGCCGCCTGGGAAAGCGAGAGCACTGACGGCGATCGCATCGTGCCGATCTCGACGCTCTTCTATCACGATGACGGGCCGCACATCCTCGACCGTGCAAGCGAACCGCCCTCGACGCCGCACCAACGCTTCCGCCTCGAAGTCGTCAGCCTCGCCGAGCATCTCCGTCGGTTCGTGGCCGAGGCGCGCGGCGCCGCCGACATCGTCTCGCGCGATCGTGTTGCGCGCGAGCTGCGCTCCGCCGTGCGCACGCTCATGAACCACGCCGAGAGCTTCGCCGAAACCGCCGTCGCCAAGTTCGCGCAACGCGCGCTCGACGGCGTCGGTCGCCTCGACACGGGTCACCTCGCGCAGGTCGACGAAGTCGCGACCCTGCTTGCCGCGAGCGGCGGCGACCCGATCTCTCGCATCTCGGCCATCCTCAACGCGCCGCCGCCGGACGCGCCGCACCTGCGTGCGCCGACGCCCAGCACGGCGGCTCCCGTCATTCACACGGCCGCTATCGTGCCGGTGGCGGTGCCAACACCCGTGGTCGCGACCACGCACACGCCCGCGCGCCGCGACTCCATCGTGCCCATCGAGTCCCTCGCGCCCGAGGGCGAGGAGAGCCTCGTCTCCGGCCCACCCACTCCCGCGCATCGCGCCACGCCGACCGTGGCCGTCCCCGCGCTCACGCCGGCTCGCTCGTTCGCCGCCGTACCCTCCCACGGTGGTGGCCTCAAGGGCGACGCGCTCCGCGACGTGCTCGGCCAGGGGCTCGCCGGGCTCGGTCGCCTCGCCGACGAACCGCTTGCGCTGCCCGTGGCCATCGGCGATGCGAGCGTCGTCGACATCGAGGACCTCGAATACCGCGGTCGCGCCGCCCTCGATCGCGCCCTGGAAATCCGCGACGTCGTCAAGGCGCGCGCGGGCGCGCCCTCGCAGGACGAGTTGGAGGAGCTGTTCGCCTTGCTCGAGCTCGTCGGCGCGGAGTAGCGAGACGTGAAAATGGGAATCCGCGGGGTGCTTGGCTTTGTGCTGAGCGCCCTCCTGATGTGGTATGCCCTGCGCGATGTGAATGTGGGCGAGGTCTCCCATGCCTTGGCGCAGGCCGACATCGGCATGCTCATTCTCGCGAGCGCCGCCGGCACCTCGATCTTCTTCCTGCGCGCCATTCGCTGGCGCCCGATTCTCGCCGGCGTCCAGGAGAAGCTGCCGTATGGTCCGCTCTGGCGGGCCGTCGCCATCGGCATGGCCATCAACAACCTCGTGCCCGCGCGCGCCGGCGAACTCGCGCGCGCCTTCGCGCTCAATCGCGAGCGGCGCGACGTGCCCTTCTCCGCCGCGTTTGCCTCGATCGCCGTGGACCGGATCTTCGACGCGGCCGTGGTCGTGGGCCTCATGCTCGTCGGCATGCTCGACCCCGCCTTCCCGCGCGAT
>JAYTVE010000546.1:0-10168 GCA_043744185.1 Gemmatimonadota bacterium
TCACGAACGTCACCGGACGCGCAGCCTCCGCCATGCTGAAGTCGCTGCCCGACCAATCTTCGAGATAGCGGCCGTTGTGGGAGTCGGCTGCGAGCGCGCCCTTCCGCCAGGCGGGCTCCGCGAGGACGAAGAGGCGGAAGCGGGCCTTGGTCACGAGCGTCGCGTCCATCGAGAACGCGCGCACCGACTGCTTCCGTCGCGGCATCTCGTCGGCAAAGACGCGCGCGTCGCGCATGCCGTAGCTCTTCATGAGGCGCGCGACGTCGGCCGAATCGCTGCCGGTCTCGTACCGTCCGGCGGGAATGCGCACCATCGGGGACCGGCGAGACGCGTCCACTGCCGTCATGCGCAGCGGGTCGCGTGAAGTATCGCCGTGCGGCACCCGAACCGTCGCGTTGGCGAGCGGCAGGGTCGTTTCGCAAACCAGGAGCATCGCGGCAGCGCCCGCGATGCGCACGGCCGCGGCGCGCCCTACGGCGCCTTGCACGCCTGCTGCGCGCGCGCGCTGTCGCTCGCGGCGAAGAGCGGCAAAACGCGACGACGGACTCGCACCAGCCCACCATTGTTCGTGGTCTCGTCGGCCACGAGCACCCCCGTGGCGCCCGCCTTGCCAGCGCGTTCACGCCGCTGCATCTCGGCAGCCGCCGCTTCCTCGCGGCTCGAGATGCGGATCGGCGGGCCGGGCAGCATGGCCAGCGAGTCGAAAGGCGTCGGAAGCTCGCTGCGCGTCCCGTAGATGTGCACGGCGGCGGCGCAGACAGTCGGATGGCGCGGTGCGGTTGCAGCGGCGGCTTGGGCGTGCAGCGGCGCGCCGGCACAGAGCATCAGCGCAAGTGAGCCAGCGTGCACACGCGAGAGAGTCGAATCAACGAGGACGGTCATGTCAGCAGCAGCAGGAGAAAGGATGTCGGTCACGCGCATCTGGCACGCTCGGGCGCGGTCATCGTTGCCTGCGCTCAGGACGACATCTTTACGCGCCGAACTGCCGCAAATGATGGTCCGTGTGCTTGTACATGAGGATCGCCCACTCGTTCGGCGTGAGCGATCCGAAAAAAGCGTGCGGATGACGCGTGCACACGGCCGGTCCGCCCTCCACGAACCGGTCGAACAATTCGCGCAGCCGCGCACGCTCCGTATCGAAGTCACGGCTGTCCTGCACGACCAGCCCCGGAACCGTCGGCGAGTTCTTGAACATCGGGTCATCATTGCCGAACGCCTTGGGCTTGATAAGGGCGCCGATCACGCGGCCCACCATCATGCGCGGGGGCCGCTTCTCGCCGAGCGCGAGCTCGAACGACATGGCGACGTGCGCCATGGCCTGGGCCGGTCCCATCTTGCCCCAGAGCGGCCGCGATGCCGGCGTGAGCGCGCCGATGCGCTCACGAATTTCCGCGACGTTCCCGGCATCGAAGAGGTTCTTCATTTTCGCTACTTGCCCTTGTAGCTGATCTTGTAGATCCGCCCGCCGTTGTCGTCGCTCACGTACATCGAACCGTCGGTGCCCTGCGCCAGTCCGGTGGGGCGGTGCAGCCCATCCTTGGTCGGCTTACCGCCTTCATCCGCGAAGCCCACGGCAAAGTTGTCGAACTCGCTGCCGGCGGCCTTGTCGCCCTTCAAAGGCAGGAACGCCACGCGGAAGCCGCCCTGCGGCAGCGGCGCGCGATTCCACGAGCCATGAAACGCGACGAACGCGCCGCTCTTGTACTTGGGCGGGAACTGTGCGCCCGTGTAGAACAGCATCGCGTTGGGGGCCCAGTGGCCGGGAAATGCGAACACCGGCGCCTTCTTGTCGGCGCAGCGGCCCACCTGCTTGCCGTCGCCGCCGTACTCGGGCGCGAGCACCTTGTGCTTCTCGTCGGGGTTGTAGAAGCAGTAGGGCCAGCCGAAGTCATCGCCCTTGGTCACGTGGAAGAGTTCCTCTGCCGGCCACTCGGCGCTCTGCTCCGGCGCGAAGCCCCAGTTCTGCGCGAGCTGGTCGCGGCCGTGCTGCGTCACGTAGAGCGACTTGTCGTTCGGGTTCCACACGAGCGACACGCCGTTGCGAATGCCCGTCGCGAAGCGCTGGCCGTCGGCCGCCGTCTGGTGCGACTTGTTGGCGTCGAACTGCCACACGCCGGCGCGCGTCTCGAGCTCGACGCACGGCTCAACACCCGGCGACTTGGTCTGTCGGTCCTGCGTCTGACAGCTGTTGGTGCGCGAGCCGACGTTCAGGTACAGCACGCTTCCGTTGACCACGAAGTTGTACGCCGAGTGGCCACCGAGCGGCATGTTCATGATGATCGTGTCGGGCTTCGTGCCGTCCACCTTGTCGCCGGCGTACGGAAAGCGCACGACGTTGTTCTTGTTGGTCACGTACACAAAGCCGTTGGCAATCGCGACCTCCGTGCCGTTGGCCTCGGCCACCTTCTCCATGATGTCGGCGTGGCCGTCGCCCTTGGAATCCTTGAGGCGCACCAGCCCGCCGTCCTTGCCGATGCCCATCTGCGACTCACCACCGGCGCGCCCCGCCTGCACGTTCACGTAGACGTCGCCGTTGGGGGCGACCGTGAGGTGGCGCGAGGTGCCGAGCTTGTCGGCGTAAACCGTCGCGCAGAAGCCGGCGGGCAGGGTCAGTCCCGCGTTGCCCTCGTCGCACGGAACAGCGGCGCGCGCTTCGGCGACGCGGGCACCACCGCGCTGCACGGTGGCAAAGAGGGCCGCGGCACCGAGTGCGGCGGCAGTGAGGGCGGCAGTGCGTCGAAACGTCATCATCACGTGGTTTCGGGAGGAAGGAACGGGTCATTCATGGCTTCGATGCTACGGCTCGGGCGCTTGGCCCGCTGCAGGGCTGCGCGCACGTCGGGGTCCTTGTCGTCGCCCATGGCATCGAGCGCCTTGCGCGCATCGGGCGACGTCGCGTGCGAGAGCCCCTGCACGGCGGCCACGCGCAGCGCGGTGGACTTCCGCTTGAACAGCATGCCACCGGGCTTTGCGCCCTCGATCAACTGCGCGAGCGCTTCGGGAGTGCCCATCTGCGCGAGCGCGACGTGCAACGCCGTCAGCACTTCCGGATCCTGCTCGGCGCTGATGGCGGTGAGCAGGCGTTCGGTGGCGCGTGGGTGGCGCGTGGCGCCGAGCGTGACGGCCGCCTTGGCGCGCACCTGTGGCGCAGGATCGACGAGGGCGCCTTCGACGGCGCGCACCGAGCGCGGCGTGGCAAAGCGACCCACCGCCTGCACGGCGGAGCGGCGCACCCGTTCGTCCTCGTGCTTCACGAGCGGCACGCAGGCGTCCTCGAGGTCCGTGGCCTTGAGCTCCGCGGCGAGGTCGAGGCCGTTGCGCACCACGAACCAGCGCGGATCGGTGAGGAGAAAGCGAATCAGGTCGGGCGCCGGCTTCAACTGCACGAGGATGTTGAACAGCGCGCGACGCTCCCCACGCGTCTCGGCAATCGGCAGGCGATCGACGAGGAGTTGCGCACCGAGATCGCCGGTCTGGCGCAGCACGGCCACCGCGAGTGCGGCGTCGTCGCCGCCCTTGCCGATGAGCGGCACGACATGCTGCAGGATCAGGCCTCGCGCGAGGCGCCGCACGCCGATGGTGTACATCCGGAGGGCGTCTTCGGCGCGCGTGCCGGCGCGGGCGGCGAACACGCGGGCGAGCAGTTCGGCGATCGGGCGACCTTCGCGCTTGTCGGCGGCACGTTCGGCGTAGGGGACGAGCAGGTCGAGAATGCGCGCGATCTCGCCGGGATGTTGCGTAGCCTCCAACTCTTGCAGCAGCGCTTCCAATGTGTTGGCGCGGTGTTCGTGCTTGACCACGCTCTCTATGCCGCGCAGACTGGCCGGCGTGATGCGCATGATGTCGGCCAGTCGCGGGTCGGAGTCGTACGTGGCCTGGATGGCGCCTTCAGAAACACCGATGAGGGCGCGGGCGAAGCCGCGGGCCGCGGCGCCGCGCTCGGGTTCGCGTGCGAGCTGCTCGGCCACCGCCAGCAGCTCAGCCGGCGAGGCCTCGGGCCCGATGGTGAGCGACTTCACCTCGTGTCCGCGGATCTGCGCGGCCAACTCCGCGATGCCGGCGCCGCGGACGCTCACGACCGCGCCGTTGGCGATGAGATCGAGCAGGCGCGGCTCGAGGGTTACTGGTTCCGACTGGATGACGGCGTTGAGCAGGGCGCCGAGGGTGCGCTCGCGCAGCACCTCCGGTCGGTTGAGGAGGATCCCCTCAACCAGGCGGGCAAACTGTTCGGCGACGGCGATGGCGGCAGACACGATCGCTGGCGAACCCGGAAAAAGGTGGGAGCGGAGGGCACAGGATTCGAACCTGTAAGCCGGTTGCCCGGCGCCGGTTTTCAAGACCGGTGCAATAGCCGTTCTGCCAGCCCTCCCTGACAGCTTGACAAGGTACGGACAAGCCCGGGGAGGCGGTACACCCCATTTGGGTCAAGTGGGTGGAGAAACGGCCCGTTTGGGGCCATCTTTACGACATGTCGTTCGGCCGGGTCTCGCGTGGCGGGGTCCGGCCGGCCCGTTGGCCGTACCCGTGGCCGTTCTTTCGCCCTCGTCTGGTGACGCTGTCCCGCCCTGCTCGCACCCGGTCCAGTTCGGCGCCCCAGCGCCGTTCCACGACCCCGCGCGTGCTCCTGATCGGCGGATCGATCAACCAGACCACCATGCTCCACCAGGTCGGGCTCGCGCTCGGTGCCGACGTGGAGTGTGCGTATACGCCGTACTACTCCGACGGCTACCTGGAGGTCTTGAACCGTCTGGGGTTGATGAACTTCACGGTGGCGGGGCACGGCGGGCAATTCCGGAAAAAAACCGAGCAGTACCTGCGCGATCAGGGCCTTCCCGTGGATGTGGGGGGGGAGCGCAACGACTACGACCTGGTGGTCACCGGCTCCGATCTGATCATCCAGCGCAACATCCGCGACAAGCCGATCGTGCTGGTGCAGGAAGGGATGACGGACCCGGAGAATCTGGCGTACCAATTGGTGCGCTACCTCGGATTGCCGCGCTGGATCGCGAGCACGTCCACGACGGGGCTCTCGCTCGCCTACCGCAAGTTCTGCGTGGCCAGCGAGGGGTACCGCGATTTCTTCATCGCGAAAGGAATTCCCGCCGACCGGCTCGTGGTCACCGGCATTCCCAACTTCGACGACTGCCAGCAGCTGCTGCACAACGATTGCTCCGACTCGGGCTATGTGCTCGTGGCCACGTCGGACGCGCGCGAGACGCTCAAGTTCGACAGTCGCAAGCGCTTTTTGCGCTGGGCGAAGGAGCGCGTGGCCGGTCGCCGCGCCGTGTTCAAGCTGCACCCCAACGAGAACGCGGAGCGCGCCGCCCGCGAGATCCACGAGGTCTTTCCAGACGCGCACGTGACGCAGACGGGCAAGACGGACCACCTGATCGCGAACTGCTGCGCGCTCGTCACGCAGTACAGCACCGTGGTCTACGTCGGACTCGCGCTCGGCAAGGAGTGCCACTCGTACTACGACGTGGAGCAGCTCCGCCGCATGACGCCGATGCAGAACGGCGGCACGAGCGCCGAGCGCATCGCCGAGGTCTGCCGTGGTGTCTTGTCCGAGGTGGCGGCCCACGACTCGGCGGACACATGGCAGCAGGTGACTCTGTGACCCGCGTCGTGACGGTGGTGCAGGCGCGGCTGGGCTCGACGCGTCTGCCAGGCAAGATCATGGAGGACCTGGGCGGCGAGCCCGTGCTCGTGCGCATGCTTGAACGCGTGCGCGCGTCGAAGCTCGCCGGCACTGTGGTGCTCGCGACCACGACCGACGCGCCGGACCAGGCGGTGGCGGAACTCGGGTCGCGGATGGGCATCAACACGATCTGTGGCCACCCGACCGACCTGCTCGACCGCCACGTTGCCGCAGCCCGCGCGCACGACGCCGACGTGGTGGTCAAGATCCCGAGCGACTGCGTGATGATCGGCCCCGAGGTGATCGACGAGGTGATCGGTGCGTATCTCGCGGCGCCGGACGCGTGGGACTACGTGTCCAACCTGCACCCGCCCACGCACCCCGACGGCAACGACGTCGAGGTGATCCCGATGGCGCTGCTCGAGCGGGCGCACCGCGAGGCCACGCGGCCGATGGACCGCGAGCACACGACGCCCTGGTTCTGGGATCCGCCGGGCCGCTTCCGCTGTTTGAACGTGCGCTGGAGCGACGGACGCGACCTGGCAAGGACGCATCGCGTGGTGCTCGACTACCGCGAGGACCTCGAGCTGATGCGTGCGCTGTTCGAGGGCGTCGAGGATCGCTGGCCGCTCGTGAGCACGGCCGAGATCGCGAACTGGATGGACGCTCACCCCGAGGCGATGCGGATCAATGCGCATCTCAACGGGGTCAACTGGTACCGGCATCACCTGGACGAACTCACGGCCGTGACGGCGGCCGACACCCGCACGCCTTCCAACGCATGAATACCGCTGATCGCGACGCACTCTCCGCGCTCGCCCTCCGAGTCCGCGAGCACTGCATCCGCATGAGCACCGATGGCGGGTGCTTCCTCGGGGCATCACTCTCCTGCGCCGACCTCATCGTGCACCTGTACAGCAAGGTGCTCAAGGTCAGCCCGGCTACGCTCTCCGACCCGAACCGGGACTACCTGCTCCTGTCCAAGGGACACGACGTGCCGGCGCTCTACGGCACGCTGGCCGAGCTTGGTTACTTCCCCAAGGAGCGGCTCGCGAACCACCTCAAGCCGACCGACAAGATCTACTGGCACCCGAACCGCGCCATCCCCGGCGTCGAGTTCCACTCGGGCTCGCTCGGGCACCTGCTGAGCGTGAGTGCGGGCATCGCGTACGACATCAAGCTCCGTGGCGGTACCAACAAGGTGTACGTGATTGTCGGCGACGGCGAACTGGACGAAGGCTCGATGTGGGAAGGCCTGCTCGTGGCGAGCGCGCAGAAGCTCGACAACCTCGTGATCATTGTCGATCGCAACGAGTTTCAGGCGAACATCCGCACGGAAGAGCTCATTCCGCTTGAGCCGCTCCTTCCGAAGTTCGAAGCGTTCGGCGCCAACGCGATGGGGTGCGACGGCCACGACTTCGACGCGCTCGAGAAGGCGTTCGCGCAGGTGGGCAAGGGCCCGGGCCCGAGCGTGATTGTCGCGACCACGGTGCGCGGCCGCGGGCTGCCGAGCATCGAGAAGCGCGCCGACCGCTGGTTCGTGAACTTCTCGCACGACGAGATCAGCCAGCTCCTGCAGGAACTCCACGGCGAGGCCAAGGCCGCGCTCGCCTCTGAAACGCTGATGGTGCGCTAAGCCATGCCGCTCATTTACGAAGACCTCCTCGCGCAGGCCGTCAGCCAGGACGAGCGCGTGATCATCATGACCGCCGAGAACCGCGCGCCGGTGCGCGGGCTTCCGCCCAAGATCGGCAAGCGCTTCCTCGACGTCGGCATCACCGAGCAGACGATGATCGGCATGGCAGCCGGCATGGCGCTGCGCGGCCGCGTGGTGGTCTGCCACGCGCTCGCGACGTTTGCGGTGTTCCGGCCGTACGAGTTCATCCGCAACGATGTCTGCATCCCGAACCTGCCCGTGAAGATCGTCGGGTGGGTGCCCGGCATCTTGTCAGATGCCAACGGCCCGACGCATCAGGCCATCGAAGACATCAGCATCATGCGCGGGCTGCCGAACATGAAGGTGTACGCGCCCGCCTCGGTGGACGAACTGCTGATCGGCTTCCCGCACATCCTCGCGGACATGAGCCCGTGGTACATGCGCTACAACCCGCGTCCTGCCGTCTGGACGCCGGCGCCCTTCGAAATCGGCAAGGCGGAGGTCGTGCGCGAAGGCTCGGACGTCGCGATCCTCACGTACGGCGCGCTCGCGAAGGAAGCGTACGAGGCCGCGGAGTTGCTCGGCCAACAGGGAGTCTCCGTGCACTTCGTGAACGTGCGCACCCCCAAGCCGATTGACGAGGAAGCGATCGTGCGTGCCGCGCGCGGCACCAAGCTGCTCGTCACGGTCGAAGACCATTTTGCCATGGGCGGCATCGGCACCATTGCCGCCGAAGTGCTGCTCAAGCACCGCGTACTGGCCAACCACTTGTCGATCGCCTTCGACGGCAAGTGGTTCACCCCCACGCTGCTCGGTCCGGCCATCGAGGCCGAGGGGATGACCGGGCCGCAGATCGTCGACCGCATCAAGGCCGCGCTCGCGGCCGTTCCGACCAACTGACCGCGAGGACACCGCACATGGCCGCGCCAACGATGATTCCGCTCCCGACCATCACCGAGTCGGACAAGATCTGGGCCCGCTCCGAGGGGCTCATTCCGGTGGGTACCCAGACGCTCGCCAAGGGCCCGGGGCAGTACGTGAAGGGGGTCGCCCCCAAGTACGCCCGCAAGGGCAAGGGCGCCTGGCTCACCGACGTGGATGGCAACGAGTTCCTCGACATGAACATGGGGATCGGGCCGCTCGTGCTCGGCTACTGCTACGACCGCGTGGACGACGCGATCAAGGCGCAGCTGGCCGATGGCATCACCTTCTCGCTCATGCACCCACTCGAGGTGGAAGTGTCCGAGATGGTGCGCGACCTGGTGCCATGCGCCGAGGCGGTGCGGTTCAGCAAGACGGGGGTGGACGTGACGTCGGTGGCGGTGCGCATTGCCCGCGCCAACACGGGGCGGAACAAAGTGCTGTGCTGTGGCTACCACGGCTGGCACGACTTCTACATCGCCGTCACGGATCGCAGCAAGGGCATTCCGCAGGCGATCAAGGACATGTCATTCACCTTCGACTACAACTCGATCGAGTCGTTCGACAGCTCGCTCGATGATGACATCGCCTGCGTGATCCTCGAGCCGACCGTCTTCGAGGAGCCGAAGCCGGGCTTCCTCGAGCACCTGCGCAAGGTGTGCACCGAAAAGGGGATTGTGCTGATCTTCGACGAGATGTGGACCGGCTTCCGCATGTCGACGGGTGGCGCTCAGAAGTACTACAACGTGACGCCCGATCTGGCCACCTTCTCGAAGGCGATCGCGAACGGCATGCCGCTCTCCGTCATCTGCGGCCGTGCCGACCTCATGAAGGTGCTCGAGAAGGAGACCTTCTTCTTCACCACGTTTGGTGGCGAGGCGCTCTCGCTCGCGGCGGCGAAGGCCACGATGCTCGAGCTGGTGGAAAAGAAGGTGCCCGAGTTTCTCTGGAAGCAGGGGCAGAAGGTGAAGGACGGCTACAACGCGATTGCCACCGAACTCGGCATCAGCGAGTGGACCAAGTGCGTTGGCCAGTCCACGCGCTCGGCCGTCGTGCTCGATGCCAAGGCGGGCAACCCGCTCGAGCTCAAGAGCCTGCTGCAGCAGGAGCTGATTCGCCGCGGCGTGCTCTGGACGGGCGCGCACGCGATGAGCTTCTCGCATGGCGACAAGGAAGTGACGTTCTTGCTCAACGCCTACAAGGAATCGCTCTCGGTCCTCAAGGACGCCGTGCAGGCGGGTGACGTGAAGGGACTCGTGCAGGGCGAGCTCGTGGAGCCGGTGTTCCGTCGCACGAGCAACTTCAACATGAAGCCGAACACGAAGTGAGCGTCGCGAGCGAATTCTCCCTTGAGGGGCAGGTCGCCGTCGTCACCGGCGCGGCCGGGCTCATCGGCCGCCATCACTGCGAAGCGCTCCGTGATGCCGGTGCCGTCGTGGTGCTGGTGGACATGAACCAGGCGGCGCTCGAGGCGGCCGCTGCCGACCTCACCAAGGGCGGCGGGCGCGCGCCGCTCGCGTTCAAGGCCGACATCACGAGCGAGGCCGACCTGACCGCGCTGCGTGATGCATTGCGCAGCACCTACGGCCGCATCGACGTGCTCGTCAACAATGGCGCCATCAACGACAAGGTCGAGACGCGCACGGTGGGCGTTGACGCCACCAAGTTCGAGAACTTCCCGCTCGAGGAGTGGCGTCGCGTGATTGACGTCAACACCACGGGTGTCTTCCTGCCGAGCCGGATCCTTGGCGCCGACATGGCCGCGGCCGGGCGAGGGAGCATCATCAACGTGTCGAGCACGTACGGGCTGGTCGGTCCCGATCAAAGCCTCTACGTGAAGCCCGACGGCACGCGCACCATGTACAAGTCGCCCGCTTACCCCACGAGCAAGGGCGCCGTGCTGGCCTTTACGCGCTACCTGGCCGCGTACTGGGGCCCGGTGGGGGTGCGCG
>JAYTVE010000547.1:0-2995 GCA_043744185.1 Gemmatimonadota bacterium
TCGAACGCCTGAAGGCGTTCCTTTTCGCCTTCCTTGACGCGCACGTTCACGCGCACCGTGTCACCGGGGCGAAACGGCGGGACGTTCTTCATCCACTCCTTCTGGGTCTCGATGAATGCGTGCATATGTCACTCCAGGCTGAGAGCCCGGTGGGGCTGCAGGGAAAACGGCGTAGATCGTAACCGCGTGGCACGTGCCAACTCGCGCGAGCCCATGAAGATAGACGGGGTCGTCCTGCAATGGAACCCTCCCCATCTTTCTGTCGGGCGTGAGGCTGCGGTTGAGTCCGAAACGCCCTCCGCGCCGTAGGGTCATCTGGCACCACCCTCTTGCCCTTGAACGACTCGCCGCTTGCTCACAAATCTGCTCTTTTTCGTTCTGGCCGCACTTCCCACCGCTCGGGCGACAGCAGCGGCCGACACCCTGACCGCCGAGCATTGGGCGGACTCCGCTCGAGTGGCGATCGAGGCCGCGTTCGTGCACGGGCGGCCGGACGAGGTGGCGGACGCGCGACGCGTGGCCGAGCACGGGCTGGAGCGCTTTGCAAAGGATGCGCTGCTCCGGCACTACGTGGGTTACGGGTTCTTTCGCGAGGGACTGTTGCGCGAGGGCGAGCCGGCGCTCGCCGCGATGGAGAAGGCGCGCGACGCCCTCGAGCAGTCACTCGCGCTTCGCGAGATCCCCGAGTCGCGAGCCGTGCTGGCTGCGGTGTACGGCAACATGATCGGGTCGAGCGTGTTTCGCGCGCTGCGTTTCGGGCGTGCGAGCATCGGAGAGATGGATCGCGCGATCGCGGCGGCGCCCGGCAACCCGCGCGTGTGGATGCTGAAGGGTGCGGGCACGCTCTACCAGCCGTCGATCTTCGGCGGCGGTGGGGACAAGGCCGAGACGGCGCTCAGAAAGTCGTTGGCATTGTTCGCCAGCGATCACCCCGCGACTGCGCTGCCCGCGTGGGGACTGGCCGAGGCACACGGATGGCTCGCGCTTGCACTGGTGAAGCAGGGCCGCATGGCCGAGGCGAAGGCGACGTTGGCGCAGGGGCTCGCCCTCGATCCGTCACACGCGTTTCTGCTGACGCGCGTGAAGCCGATGGTGAAGTAGGGTGGTCCCGAGCGAAGCGAAGGACCGGCTCGTAGCCGTTTCACAGGCGACAAGCAGGTCCGACTCTTCGCTTCGAAGAACGTTCGACTGGTAGTTGCTGAAGAGCAGCACGTTTGGCGAGTTCCGGCCGGCACTCGTCACCACGTTGGCGGTGGCATTCGCCACCAGCGCGTTGCACACCGTGGCGGCGGACGCCGACGGATTCGACTGGAAGTAGAGCGCCGCGACGCCAGCGACGTGCGGCGTGGCCATGGACGTGCCACTGATGGTGTTGGTGACCGTGTGGGAGCCGATCCAGCTCGAGGTGATGCTGGAGCCCGGCGCGAAGATGTCGAGGCACGAGCCGTAGTTCGAGTAGGACGCACGCGCATCGGTGCTGGTGGTGGCTCCCACCGTGATGGCGGTGCCCGTACGTGGCGCCACCGACGGTGCCGCTCACGTGGGTGCCATGCCCGTTGCAGTCCACGCCGTTGCGGCCGTCACCGATGGCGTCATGACCAACCGACGCGCGCCCGCCCAACTGGCTGTGCGTCGTGTTGATGCCGGTACAGCTTGGCGGCAAAGCCGTCGATGGCGTTCACGTACCGGTTGCGGATCCGTACGCCGGGCATCGGCACGACGGCGTTCATGACCTGCGTGGCCGGAGCCGACGCCTTGAGCCCGACGATGAGCGCGTGTGACGAACGACACGAAAGAGGAGCAGCCTCAGGGCGCGAGGAATGACAGCAGCGCTCGGGACGACAGCCGCTACCGCCGCTCGCGCGTGAGCCGCTCCCCTTCCGCCTTGCGCCACGCCGCGATCTTTGCGTGGTCACCGCTCAAGAGCACCTCCGGCACGATGTGCCCACGAAAATCGGCGGGCCGCGTGTAGCTCGGCGCCGACAGCCCGTTCGCATCGACGTAGAACGAATCGGTGCGCGCGCTCTGGTGGTCGCTCATGGCGCCTGGCAGGAGGCGCACGACGCTGTCGATGATCGCCATCGCGGCCGGCTCGCCGCCCGAGAGCACGAAGTCGCCGAGCGAGAGCTCTTCGGTGGCCAGGTGATCAACCACCCGCTGATCGACGTCCTTGTAGTGGCCGCACAGAAGCGTGAGCTCGGTGTCGGCCGCAAAGCGCATCGCATCGGACTGCGTGAAGCGACGTCCGCGCGGCGAGAGCAGCACGATCGGCGCCTTCGCTCCGATCGACTCGATGGCCTCGAAGAACGGATCGGGCTTCATGACCATCCCTGCCCCGCCTCCATACGGATAGTCGTCCACCGTCTTGTGGCGGTCATGCGTGAACTCGCGAAGCTGGATGATGCGATACGTGACGCTGCCCGCGGCCTGCGCCTGTGCCGGAATCGAGAGCGCGAGCGGTGCGAAGTACTCGGGGAAGAGCGTGATGACGTTGATCGTGAGCATCACGCCCCCAACCCGTCGGGGAGGCGCAGCACGAGGCGACGCGCATCACGGTCCAGCTCGATCACGATCTCGTCCACGAACGGGACGAGCAGCTCCTGTCCGTCGCGCGTGACGCCGAGGAGGATTCCCTGGGGCACCTCGTACCACGCCGTCACGGCGCCCAGCGAGGCACCCTGTTCGTCGAATGCGGCCATGCCCGCGAGTTCGTGCAGGAAGACCTCGCCCTCCTCGGGCGCGGTGAGTTCCTCGACGGGCACGAGCAACGTGCGGCCGCGCCACTGCTCGGCGGCCGTGCGATCCGTCACCGCGTCCAGCGTGACGAGGATGGTCTGCTGGTGATTGCGAGCGGCCGTGACGGTGAGCGTCATCGGTGGCGCATCGGGATCGCGCCGCGTGCCCGGCGCGGGGGGCGCTGAGAGCGGATCGCCGTTGACGTCCCCGGCGAAAAGGCGACAGCCGGGGGCGAAGTACGCCTCCGGCTGATCGGTGA
>JAYTVE010000548.1:0-2993 GCA_043744185.1 Gemmatimonadota bacterium
GCGCAACCCGGCTACATATCGTGCTTCGGTGTCGGCGCGACGCGCGTCGATCGTCGCGTCATCGAAGCCGGCCAGGCGCATCGCTTCGCGGATGATCTGCCGGTCCGTCTTGCCGTCGTAGCGATACGTCGGATCGCCCGGCGTGCCGAAGGTTGCCGTGAGCGCACGCTCCATCGAGCGTCGGCCCGCGCCGGTGCGCAGCAGCGTGCCGTCGATGTCGAACAGGATGATTCTCATGACCGCGTGAGGAGAAGGCCGGCCACCGTCAGTGCGCATCCGACGCCCTGCGTGACGGTGGGCACCTCGCCGAGCACGAGCGCTGCGACGATGAGCGCGACGATCGGCTGCAGGTTGCCGTACATGGCCGTGCGCGTCGGGCCGATGAGCCGCACGCCACGATACCAGAGCAGGTACGCGACGACAATCGCCATGATCGCGCCATACGCGAGCGCACTCCAGCCGCCCCACCGGATCGTGCTCCACTGCGTCACGGACAGCTCGGGCAGCGCCACGAGCACGAGCGGCACCGAGCCGCCAAGGAGCGTGAGCGCGTGGAGCGGAATCGGGTCGGTGGACTGCGTGAGCGGGCGCATCAGCAGCGTGTAGATCGTCCACGCCAACACGCCGGCGGCGGAGATGGCGTCGCCCGTCCATGAGTGCGGGCCGCCCGCGGCGTTCGCGCCCGCGACGACCACCATGAAGATGCCGGCGAACGAGAGCGCGATCCCCCACCAGGCGCGGCGCGAGAGCAGCTCGGTACCCATCATGTGGCCGACGAGCGCGAGCCAGATCGGGGTCGACGCGAGCATGATCGCCACGTTCGCGATGCTGGTGCGCATCAGCGCCTCGACGAAGCACACCTGGTAGAGGCCGTTCCCGATGATGCCGTAGAGCATGAGGCGCCGCATGATCGACCGTTCCGGCCAGACCACCCCGCGCACGAGCACGATGGCCATCACTACGATCGCGCCGATGGCCAGACGGAGCGCGTTGAAGGCCAAGGGCGGGAATTGCGACGCCCCGAGCTTCATGACCGCGAAGTTCGCGCCCCAGATCGTGGCCATGAACGCCAGCGACAGGTCCGTCCACGGAAGCCCCGAGCTGACGGCGGTCGGACGAGCGGGGGTCTCGACGGGGGCGGCCGATGTCATGGATGCAATCTAGCGGACTGGCTACCTTCCTCCCATGCACATCGCCTTCGCCCTCTTCGCCGACGCGGCCAACCTCTCGCAGGAAGGCAAGCTCAACATCCTCGGCGTCTTTGACACGCTGCACGTCGTGCAGCTCCCGGCCATTCACCCGCGCGCCTCGCTCGTTGTGCGGGTGAAGGGCTCGACCGCCGACATCGGCACGCACGTGATGGGGATGGCGTGGCTCAACCCCGCCGGCAACGAGCTCTGGTCGTCCGAGGGGGAACTGGCCGTTGGCACGCCGCCTCCTGGCACCACCGAACTCGACTTCCCGCTCATCGCGGGACTCGACCTACCGCTCGACGGGGCCGGCACCTACACCATGCGGCTCTCGATCGACCACGAGCCCGCGGCCGAAGTGCCGCTCGTGGTGCGCAGTGCCGCGCCGCCGCAGGTGGTGCCGCGCAGCGGACCGCAGTTGATGTCCTAGTCCGCGAGCCCCGGAATCCCGTCGCGCCCCTTCGCGCTCCGCACGGCCCGCTCGATCGCGCTCGACAAAGCCCGTGCCGCCAGCGCTTCCACCCCCAACGGCGTCCCGGTCGGCCCCGTTAGCGGACACAACGCGAAGATCACGTCGCCGTCGAACGCCGTGCCCACCGGCGTGATGCGCTGATAGTACGCCGCACTCGCGGCGCGTGCCACCTGCGTCAGCGCCACCTTGTCCATGGCCACGTTCACGATCACCACGGAAATCGTGGTGTTGCGCCCCTGCGCATCGCTGAAGCGGCGCGGACCGCCCGGCAGCGTGAGCCAGCGGATCGTGTCGGCAAAGCCGCCCTCGGCGCGTGCACCGGCGATGATCTGCCCCGCCCCGTCGCGCACGTCGCCGAATGCGTTCACCACCGACACGGCGCCCGCCACGAGCCCGCCCGCGCGCTCGACCGCGCATCCGACGCCGCCCTTCATCGCGCGCTCGATGCCGCCGCCCTTGCCCACCGTCGCACCGGTGCCTGCCCCTACGCTGCCTTCGGCAATGTCGGTCACCGTCGCATCGCGACAGGCCGCGTAGGCCATCTCCGCCGTCGGCCGCGCATCGAAGCGCCCGCACGGCGTGAGGTCGTAGATCACCGCCGCCGGCACGATCGGCACCACGCCGGGGCCTGCGGGAAAGCCACGGCCGTCCTCCTCCATCCACTTCATCACGCCGGCGGCGGCATCAAGGCCGTACGCCGAGCCGCCGGTGAGCAGGATCCCATCCACGCGATCGACCAGGTGCTCGGGCTCGAGCACGTGCAGTTCGCGCGTGCCGCTCGCGCGCCCGATCACGTGCGCGGCGCCGCGTCGCGGCCCGTCGAGCCCGCGCACCACCGTCAGTCCCGTGCCACCCGCTTCGTCCGACGCATGTCCGATGGCGACGCCGAGGCCGCCGAAGTCCACTCCGCTCACGCCGGCGCTCCGCCGACCTTTGCTTCGCACGCCTTGCAGCGTTCCACGCCGCGCAGCGCGCAGCGCACGCAGATGAAGGTGCCGCAGTCGAGGCACATGCGTCCCTCGGACGCCCGGTCATCGCGCTCGCAGGCGCGGCAGGTCATCGTATCGCCTTCAGTCTGTTGCATCGTCGATTCCCGGTGGCGCGTCAGCGGACGCGCGTGGTCAGCCCGTAGGCCTTGATCTTCTTGATGAGCGTGGCGCGCGAGATGTCGAGCTCGCGAGCCGCGTGGGTGCGGTTGCCGTCGTGCGCCGACAGCGTCCGCTCGATGTGGGCACGCTCGACTTCCGCCAGCGTGCGGGGCACGTGATGCTCCACGCCGCGTCCGCTGGCATCGCGGACCTCGCTCGGGAGCAGCGGCACGTCGATCGCGG
>JAYTVE010000549.1:0-2984 GCA_043744185.1 Gemmatimonadota bacterium
TCCGTCTATCTGTTTATGCGGCCAAGGCTTACCTCATCCCGCGCTCTCGCCCCTTCATCCTGAGCAAAGCGAAGGACCTCTTTCTGCCCCTCACACGACCGGCCAAACCAACCTCCCGCCGCGCCCTCCCCTACCGCATCTTGCCCGTCGCCCCCAGCCCTCCACGGAGTTACGCATGCGCGCTCGCCGCTCGCTGGTCATCACCGCCCTTCTTGCCCTGACCGCCGCGCCATCCGCCCGCGCGCAACTACCGCAGGCCGAGTACGCCGACCACCGCGCGGCGCTCGCCACCGCCGTCTCGAGTGGCATCGTGTTCGCCGCTGGCGGTCGCAACCCGGTCGCCGACTTCGGGACGTTCTACCAGCTCCAGGGCTTCAACTACCTCACCAACTACAAGGAACCGGACGCCGCCTTCGTCATGGTCGTTCAGGGTGGCCGTGCCACCTCCTGGCTCTTCACTACGCCGGCCGACCCGCGCCGCGCCTTCTACTACGGCCGCCGCCCCGACTCCACGGCGCTCAATCGCCAGCTCGGCCTCCCGGCGCGCAACATTGCCGGTCTCGTGGAGCTGCTCGATTCGCTCGCTGCGCTGGGGCTTCCCCTCTACCACTTGGCCGACTTCGAGGACGCCGACTTCGCCAACGCCGACTCGCTCACCCGCGGGCGTTCCATGGTGCGCGCGCTCGCCGCTCGCCACGCAGGCCTCGAGCTGCGCGACGCGCACCCGCTCCTCGACCGCATCCGCGCAAAGAAGTCCCCGGCCGAACTCGCGCTCATCAAGAAGGCCGCGCAGATCTCCACCGAAGGCCATCGCGCCGCGATGCTCGCACCGGAGCCCAAGTACGAGTACGACCTGCAGGCCGCCGTCGAAGGCGCCTTCCTCAAGGGCGGGGCCGCGCGCCCCTCGTACGGTTCCATCGTCGGCGCCGGCATGAACGGTACGCAGCTGCACTACATGAAGAACCGCGCCGCCGTCGCGCGCGGCGACCTCATTGTCATCGACGCGGGGGCCGAATACGAGGGCTACGCCGCCGATGTCACGCGCACCATCCCCGCGAGCGGCACCTTTACCGCCGAACAGCGCCAACTCTACCAGATCGTTCGCGACGCGCAGGCCGCCGCCGAACGCAACTCCAAGCTCGGCCAATCCAGCGTTGCGCAGCTCGATTCCTCCGAGCGCGTGCGCCTCAAGGGACTCGCCAAGCTCGGCCTCATCGAGAGCGAAGACGCCACCTTCGATCCGCCCTGGAAGGTGGACTGCATCAAGGCGCCGCGGCAATGCCAGCAGGGAATGCTCTGGATGATCCACGGCATCAGCCACGGCATCGGTCTCGCCGTGCACGACCCTGCGCAGTTCTACGAGGGCGACCGCACCTTCAAGGCCGGCGACGCCTTTACCATCGAGCCGGGCCTCTACATCTCCACGCACTCGCTCGAGGCGCTCCCTGATACGCCCAAGAACCGCGCCTTCATCGCCAAGGTCAAGGCGGCCGTCGCGCGCTACGAGGGCGCCGGCGTTCGCATCGAGGATTCATACATCATGACCGAGCAGGGGCTGGAGCGCGTCTCCACCGCCCCGCGCGAAATCGCCGAGATCGAAGCGCTCATGGCCAAGCGACCGCATGTGCAACCGTAGTCGCGTCGGCGCCGAGGGGCCGCTCACCATGCAACACGACGCGTCCGACTCCGCAAGCGGTGCGCCGATCTGCACATCGGCCGGTTGCCGGTAATGGACGCTCCCCTGCGCATCGGCCTCGTCGGCGCGGGCTCGCGTGCCAATCGCTACTACCGCGCCGTTCTGGGTGAGCTGACGCGCACGGGCGCGGTGCAAGTCGTCTCGGTGTACAACCGCACGCTGTCGAAGGCGGAAGCGCTGGCTGCGTCCTTCGGCTGCCCGGCAGCCACGGACCTCGATGCCTTCCTGGCGGCCAAGCCCCAGGCGGCGGTCATTGTCGTTGCCGCCACGGCAAAGCGCGCCCTCGAAGAGCGCGCCCTGGCTGCCGGGCTTCACGTCTTTACCGAAACCCCCGTCAGCCGCACCATCAAGGAATTCGATTCGCTGCGCGCACTCGCCTCGGTCAGAAAGCTTGTAGTGGAGGTGGCGGAGGAGCAGGCCTTTCGTCCGGAGGCGCAGCTCCATGCCGCGATCGTCCGCTCCGGCGCGCTCGGCAAGGTGCTCTCCGTGCACAATGAGTACGCGGAGTACTACTACCACGCCTGTGCCCGCCTCCACATGCTCTTCGGGCATCTGCCCGAAGAAGCCGCCTATCATGCGAGCAACACGCGATTGAATGACGGCACGCAGGTGGAGCACCGAGAGATGGCCTTCCGAACCGGCGCGCGCTACTTCCAGCTTTTCTGCAATCCCAGTCGCCATCCTTTGCGTACGGCTCCCCAATGGAAGGTCAACTGCGAGAACGGATTGCTCACCGACCACGGCGTGTGGCTCAAGACCCCACACGACATCTCGGAGCACACGCCGTTTCAATGGAGTGGTGATCACGTGGTGGATGGCGTCCAAGCGCGCATCCACCGCGTTTCAGTCTCGATAAACGGGCGGGAGTTTGCCTGGGACGCTCCGGTGAACAACCCCACATTCACCCGCGCTCACCACGGAATTTTTCATCTGTTGAACGCCTTCGTGCTGGCCGTGCGCGGCAAGGGCGCGCTGGCGTATGGCTTGGAACGCGCCGGCCGCGACGTGCGACTCTGGCGGTCCATGGAACTCGCTGCAAAGGTCCCGCTCAGGCGGGTGCCCGCGGCGCTCGCGCACCGTGTGTCCCGCATATTAGGGTAGCGGCGCTCGACGCCCGGCTTTGCCCCGTCGCAGTCAAATGCAGCGCACGACCTGTTGGCCCCCCACACCACCCCATCCGATGTCCCAGTCATTCGCCGGCAAGGTCGCCTTCATCACCGGCGGAGCCACCGGCATCGGCCGCGCCTCCGCCCTCCAGTTCGCCGCGCAAGGCGCGCACGTGGTCGTC
>JAYTVE010000550.1:0-2980 GCA_043744185.1 Gemmatimonadota bacterium
CTCGATCTCCTGGAGGATGTTGTTCATCGCCAGGTCGGTCGACTCGTAGTGCTTCTCGATCGCCGCGCGGAGCGTGAACTCGCCCGCGATCACGGGGAAAATGTCGTACCGCGTAATGAACTTGAGGTCCTCGATGACGCCGAGGTTCGTCGGATCCGCCATCGCGACCGTGAGCGTGCGGCCGTCGCGCTTGAGCGGGAGGACAAAATGCTTGATGGCGAGATCCGACGGGATCAGCTTCGCGATCTTGGGGTCCACCTCGAACTTGGCGAGGTCCACCGCGGGCATCTTGTACTGTCGCGCGAGCGCCTTGGTGAGCTCGGTTTCCTTGATGAAACCGAGCTTGACCAGATTGTAGCCGACGCGCGTGCCGTTCTGCCGCTGCTCCTGGAGAGCCTTCTCCAGTTGCTCCTTCGTAATCAGCCCCTCCCTGATCAGGAGGTCGCCGAGGCGTTCAGTCGTCGCAGCGGGAGCAGCCATGGCGGGTCGGGTGGAGTCCACGCACCCCCCAGCCGCCGGCGGAAGGCCGGAGCAGGGGCATCATCGTAAGCTCCCCGGGGGAGAAGGACGTGTCAAGCGCGCAGAAAGCGGACGCGCGAACGTGCCGCGCGTCACTTATCGCGATGGAGCGATGCCGCCGAACGTGATGTGCGGCGCGAGTTTGCGCGCGATCCCCGGTCCGATGCCCTTGACCCGTTGCAGCCCCTCGATCGAGCCAAACAGACCGTGCATGTTACGGTCCTCCACGATGCGTTTGGCCATCGTTGGCCCGATGCCCGGGAGCGCCTCGATATCGGCGGCCGTGGCGCGATCAAGGTCCACGGGCGGCGGTGGACGTCGTTCGGGGCTCAACGGGGCGACGCCCGCCGGGAGCACCCCCACAGGCTTGATTTTGGCAGTCGGAACCCGGGCACCGCGCCGGCCGCCCGGGCGGGGGTCGAGGGCGCGGTTGCGATGTCCTTGGCGGAGGCGCGCGGAGTCCACTGCGGCGAGCTGGGCGTCGAGGGCGGGCTGCGCGGCGGGAGCGAGAGGAGCGTGTTCAACCTTGTGCGCCTGGGCGGCCTGCACGCCGGCCCCGAGTGTGATCAGGGCGGCGAGGGCGGCGAGGGCGCGTCGTTCGGCAGGAGTTCCCATGGCGCCACGCTAGCGGCGCCCCAGCTTCGCGCGGTAACCCGATTCGCGCTGCCTGCTCCTTTCCCTTGCCGGCCGTGCAAACGGCTCAGCGCACGAGCGCGACCGCCACCTGGCCCACCGCAGCGATGCTTGCCGCCGACACCTTGTCGAGCGTGTCCTCGGTGGTGTGGTGCCACGGGAAGTCGAGGTCGATGACGTCAATGACGTGCAGTCCCTTTTTGAGCAGCGGGATGTGGTCGTCGGTGACCGTCCACTTGGGCTCGCCCTTGAACACGTTGTCGTGGCCGAGCGCCTTGGCTTGAGCCCAGACGCGGCCGACGACGTCGGGCGCTTGCTGCACGGAATTCCCTTCTTGAAAAATTTGGAGGTCGCTGTCGCCGATCATGTCGAACAGGACGCCGAAGAGCGGCGCGTAATTGGCATCCGGCAGGTGGTCGGCGAAGTAGCGGGAGCCGAGCAGCACGTCGGTATCGGCCTTGAAGTCACCGTAGTCCTCGCCATCGACGAAGAGCAGGTCGACGCCCAGCGACGGCGCCTGTGTCTTGAGCGCCTCGGCCACACCGATGAGCAAGGCCACGCCGCTCGCGCCGTCGTTCGCGCCCGGTGTCGGCTTGGACCGATCGGCGGAATCCTTCGACTCTTCGGCGGTGGGGCGGGAGTCCCAGTGAGTCAGGTAGAGCACCCGCTGCGGGTTGGCGGGCTTGAAGCGCGCGATGATGTTCCGGAGGTGGAGGGTGTCACCTTTGGCGGTGACGTGCGTGAAGGCCTGGACGATGACCGTGTCAGCGAGCGGGGTGACCTGCGCGATGATCCAGTCGCCTCCCTTCACGTGGGCCGGCGTATTGGGCACGCGGGCGCCAAAGTCGAGCTGCGTCTTGACCCGGGTCAGCGCTGTCGCGCCGTCAAAGGGCGGGGCAGCAGCGGGCTTGTCGCACCCGGCGCAGCCGAAGAGCGCAAGGAGGGCGAACGCGGAAACGGCGTGGCGCACGGCGGGCACGGGAAAGGGTCAGCGGGGTACCGATCGGGCCACAATCGCGGCGAGCCGGACGGCCGGTTGGTCAAGCTCGCTGGACACTTGGCCTTGAATCAACCCCTCGCGCCCCGCGAAGTTTCGGTTTCGTGCGCATTCTCAACCGGTACGTGCTGCGGGAACATCTCGGGCCTCTCCTCTTCGCGGGGTCGGCCCTGACGTCGTTGATGCTCCTCAACTACATCGCGAAGGAATTCGCGAAGCTCGCGGGCAAGGGACTCGGGTGGGGCGTCATCGGCGAGTTTTTTGTGCTCGCCATTCCGTTCACGGTGGCCATGACGCTGCCGATGGCGGTGCTCGTGGCCACGCTCTACGCCTTCGGGCGACTCGCGGCGGAGAACGAGATCACCGCATTGCGCGCGAGCGGCGTCGGCATCCGCGACCTGCTCGGCCCCGTGATGATCGGCGGGCTGGTGCTGTCCATGGTGATGGTCGCCTTCAACGACCAGGTGCTGCCGCGCGCGAACCACCGGCTGCGCAACTTGCAGGAGGACATCGCGCAGAAGAAGCCGACCTTCGCGCTGCGCCCGCAGGTGATCAACACGATCCAGGAGGGGCGGCTCTACCTCCGTGCGGGGCGCGTGGAGTCGTCGACCAACCGGCTGCACGAAGTCGCGATCTTCGATCTGGGCGACCCCTCGAAGCGACGGACGATCTACGCCGACTCCGGCGACCTCGCGCTCGCGAACAAGGGTGCCGACCTGCGCCTGACGCTCTACCACGGTTACATGCAGGAAGTCTCGCGCTCGACGCCGGGCGACCTGCAGCGGCTCTTCTACGCCACGAACGTGATCCGCGTGAAGGGGATCGGGAACC
>JAYTVE010000551.1:0-2977 GCA_043744185.1 Gemmatimonadota bacterium
GGGCACCGGCTGCTGCGCCGACGCGCTCACCGCGTTCAGCGCCGCGAGTGTGAGCATCGCGAGCACCGAGAGCGTCCGGCGCATGGCGGCACGCATCAGGGCGACCCCGTGGTCGGCCTGGCCGCCCGCAGCCGCTCGCCCACGCGCGACATCCGTGCGCGATTGACCCCCAAGTCGCCCTCACCAAGCCGCGAGGCCGAGCGGAAGCGGAACACCTTCGCGCCGGCGTCGACGATGACCTCGACGTCATCCACGAAGCGGAAGATCAAGCTCGTCGCTTCGGCGCGGAGATATCCGTCCGCCTCAAGCGTGATCGCGGTGCGCGGCTCGGCGAGCAGCGCAGCCTTGGCGCGCGACGCTGCCGCGGCCGGCGTGTCGCCAAAGGGAATCGCGGCCATGGCATGTCCCGAGTCGGCGGGCGGCGCTTCCGACGACACGCAGTTGGGCGAGGTTGGACACGGTGCGAGCGGCTGCCCCGGCGTGGTGACCTTGCCGAGAGAGCCCGAACAGGCGGTCAGCACGATCGTTCCAGCGATGGCGAACGTGCGTGATACGGAGCGAAATCGAGTCATGCTGCAAACTACCGCGCGATGCGCGGTGCGTGCGGTTCAGCCAGCGGCGACCGGCTGTGCCACCGGCACGCTCGCGCCGAGCGTGAACGGTGCCTGGCGCACCTTGGTGACCAGCCACCGCAGCCCGGCGTTGCTCCAGATCAGCATCGGGCCGACGATGAGCAGCACCTTCACCTCGGCGCGCGAGATCTTCACCTGCCCGCCGTGCTTGAGCATCGCGCGGCTCGCCATCAGGTCGCGCAGCGTCGCGTGAGCGAAGAGCAGCGGCAGGATGCAGAAGACGCGGATCGCGAGGGCACGGCGCGGAATGGTGAGCGTGTACTCGAGCGCCTCGTCGAGATCGCGGCTGGCCATCGCGATGAAGTCGGCGATGACGGCGTGGTTGGCCGCCTGACGTTCCGGCGCCGGCGAGAGAATCTCCTCGTGGCTCGAGCCGAGCGCGCGGAGCGCCTGCCCCGGTATGTAGATCGCGTTCTCGTGCTCCGCGTCAAAAGCAATGTCCTTGAGGATATTCACCGTTTGGAGCGCCTCGCCGAATTCGCGGCATTTGGCGCGCAGCGCCTCGTAGCGCGCGCGGCCGATCGTGAGCGGGCGATGCTCGTGCCAGAGGTCGGTGAGCATGTGCCCCACCGTGCCGGCCACGTAATAGCAGTACTCCTTGTACTCGGCCACGGTCTCGATGCGGATGCCGCGCGGGTAGAGCTGCACGAACTTCTTCATCCCGACGACCATCTCCGTGACCCAGCGGCGCACGTGCGCCTGCGACGCGGCCGGGAGTGACCGGAAGAGCACGAAGACGCGGCTCGTGTTGCGCAGCAGCTCGATGTGCGCAGCCTCGCCGTGGATGTCCGCCGCCTCCGCGTCGTACGCATCCGCCACTCGCGGGTCGTCGAAACTCTCGAGGAGCCGGTCCAACAGGTGCGACTTGCGGGACACGTCGGCGGATCCATCGTCCTCCACCGTGTCCGCGATGCGGCACAGCAGGTACGCGGCCAGCACCGATTGCCCCAGCGGTCCCGGCAGCCACTTGATCGAGATCGCGAACGTGCGCGACACCCGAGGCAGGATGGCGGTGGAGAAACGTCCGGCTTCCTTGAGCCGGTTGCGGTCTTCAGCAGGGAACGATGGAGCAGGCATGCAGATTTAGCAGATACAGCAGTGCGGGAAAGCCCCACAAACGTCCCGATCAGACCTAAACTTAGCCCAGAACAGGAGGCGGCGGGTACTACGCTCGCCTGCTCCCTTCCTGAAATGTCGACCCAATCGCCCGTGGTCCCCGTCATACCCAGCACAGCTGTGAAGACCGTCGCTGGTCGCGCTCCGACCGGCGTCGTGTTCCTGAACCTCGGTGGTCCGGAGACCCTCGACCAGGTCGAGCCGTTCCTGCTTGCGCTGTTCGACGACCGGGAGATCATCAAGCTGCCGGTGCAGTCCATCCTCGGTCCGTGGATCGCGAAGCGTCGTGCGCCAATGGTGCGCGAGAACTACCGGAAGATCGGTGGTGGCTCGCCGATCCTGCGTCACACCAGGGATCAAGCCGCCGGCCTCGTCGAGCGCCTTGATGCACGGTTCCCGAACAACGCGCCGCACAAGGCGTACGTGGCCTTCCGGTACGTGACGCCCACGGCCGATGACGCGCTCAAGCAGATGGCTGCCGATGGCGTGCGTCGCGCCGTCGCCTTCTCGCAGTATCCGCAGTTCTCATGCACCACCACGGGATCGTCGCTCAATGAGCTCTGGCGCGCAGAAACGCGGCTCGGGCTCCAGGGAAAGTTCGACTGGTCGATCATCGATCGCTGGCCCACGCACCCGGGTTTCATCAAGGCGATGGCCAACACGGTGCGCGATGCCGTGGCAACGCTGCCTGAGCACCAGCGCGAGACGGCGACGATCCTGTTCAGCGCGCACTCGCTCCCGCTCTCGGTCATCGACAAGGGCGACCACTATCCGCAGGAGATGGGCGCGACCGTCGCCGCCGTCATCGCCGAGCTCAAGCTCAAGAACCCGTACCTGCTCTCGTACCAGAGCGAGGTCGGGCCGGTGAGGTGGCTGGGCCCGAGCACCGAGCGCGTGATCCGCGAACTGCCGCTGCAGGGCGTGCGTGACGTGATCGTCGTACCGATCGCGTTCACCAGTGACCACATCGAGACGTTGAGCGAGCTCGACCTCGAGTACGGCGAGCTCGCGAAGCACGCCGGCTACCGGAACTACATCCGCGCGGCGGCGCTCAATGATCGTCCCGACTTCCTCGATGCGCTCGGCGATATCGTGGCGGAGCACCTGATCTCGGGCGACCGCTGCAGCGTGCGCTACGCGCTCAAGTGTCCGGGGTGCACGAATGTCGGTTGCCGCACGATGCCGCAACGCGCGGGCGTGACCGCGGGCTGACCACCGCGCGCGATGTG
>JAYTVE010000552.1:0-2976 GCA_043744185.1 Gemmatimonadota bacterium
TGGAGCTTGGCCGCCGCCGACATGTAGAGATGGTCCTCTCGGAGGGGGCGATACTTGGCGAGTTGGTCGTGCGAGCCGCGCACGGCGTTGAGGTTCACCTGGCTCATCAGCACGAGCGCCACGCCGTACTGCTGGGCGAGCTCGAGCGCGCCGTACTGAATCGCGGCGCTCGTGGCCGAAGGGCCGCCGCGATCGCTGGCCGCGCGCACATGGTCGATGTGGTCCACCACGACAAGCCGGTAGCCCCACTCGGCGGCGAGGCGGACGTTCTTGCGGAACGCGGCCATGTCGAGGAAGGGATCGGGGCTCACGTACAGCGGGGAGTGCCGCTGCATGAGCGCGGCGGTTTCGTTCAGCACGTCCTTGATGAGGTCGCGCGTGCGTTGCGCGTCGGTGTCGCCGTGGGCCGCACGCTGGCGCAGCCGGCCCGACAGCGCATCGCCCGCCTCAATACCGAGCGTGGAGCACGCGAAGCGGACGCGCCACTCCGGCGCTTGCGACTCGAGCGGCATCACGTAGATGCGGCGGGACTCGGCGACCCACCGCCGGATGCACTCGGTGATAAACGTTGTCTTGCCTTGTCCGCTGAACGCCGCGACGTACGCGACGGCGCCGGTGGGGAGCGGACCCGCGAGATGATCGAGCGCCGCGAACGGCCACGACACGATGTGCTCCGCCGGTCCGTCGATCTCCGCGAGCGCGTCGCCCGTCTGCTCCGCGAGTTGCAGCGTGGGGTTGCGCTGCACGTCATCCGCGCACCCCGCGCACAGAAACCCGTACGTCCGATCGGTTTCGATGCCCTGCGCCTGCTGACACTTCCCGCAATAGGTGCTCATACCGGCCCCTGATACAGCGCCGTGAAATCCTCCGGCTGCCAGTCGCTGCAGTAGAGCCGCGACACCGCACCATCGTCCTGCACGACCTCGACGCGCGCGGGTTCGCGGAGCTTGGCCGAGAAGATGCGACGGACGGTGCCGGTGATCTTCTGCTGCCCCTCGCGCCGGATGACGCGCGCGCCGGTGGCGAGCCAGAGGGGGCGGGTCATGCGGTCGCTCCGGCGCGTGGTGGCAGCGCGAGCGTCGCCCACCGATCGCCCGACGCGGCCAACGCGGGCGTCCAGTAGCGCTCCACGATCGTCGTGGTAGGCGTGCCCGCCAGCGCCGACGCCGACTGGCCGGTGATGCGCCGCGCCCACCGATTGAACGATTGCGGCGAGGAGAACCCGTAGCGCGTGGCGGTGTGCGAAATCCGTGCGCCGGGGTTCCGTTCCCAGAACGCCGCGATGTGGACGACCGTGGCCGCGTCGAGGAGATGCTTGATGCTGGCGAGGCGCGCGCGAAACAGGACGGACATGAGCGCCGACGGGTTAACGCCCAGCGTCGCCGCAACGTCGCGCGTGCTTCGGCTGTCCCGTGACACGGCGATGACCGTGGCCAGCAGACGCTCCGCGCTGGGGCTCCGGCGCGGTGGGCAGCAGGCGCGCAGTAGGTCGGTGGTGGTCACATCGCCCTCCGCACCCACGCGACGAGCAGATGCGCGCCGAGGTACGCGACGGTGGCGAGCGCGATGGCGAGCGTGTAGCGGTCGAGCCACGCGGCGCGGGTCATGGGGTGACCTCGGCGCGATAGATCAGCAGCGCGCACGGGAACGGGGCGGAGTTGTCGTGCGTGACGTCGGGATGCGTGAAGCGCAGACGCCCGCGTAGAAGTCGCACCTCGGCCTTCCCTTCCACATGGTCATGCCACCATGCGGTGTCGGAGCGAACCGGCACGAGCAGCACCGCCAGCGGGCAGCCGCCGCTATTAGTCTCGTAGTAGGCATGTTCCACCCACGCGCCGATCTGCCGACCGAACGGCGGGTTGCACCAGATGCGCTCGCCCCGCCACGATAGCGCCAGTGCGTTGGCCTCGCGGGTCCAGCAGTTCGGGAGCAGCGCGTTGTCGGCATCGGCCGCCGCATCCACCGTGAAGCGAAACTCCGCGTGCCACTTCGCAAACCGATCAACGGGCGTGCGCCAGTCGTCGCGGGCGCTCGGTAGCGTCGCCGCACGTGATTCGTGCGCGTTCGTGCTCACGTCGTCACCTCCCACGTGCGCCGACACGCGCGGCACCAGCCGACGACGCGCCAGACGCCCGCGTAGGTGGCGGTGAGGGTGATGCCGCGCGTGGGGTGGCCGTGGCCGCAGAGCCAGCAGGTGCGGCTCGTCGCGCCCGCGTCGTTCGGGAGCGGGGTTAGGGTCACGAGGTCACCCCCGTCTCCCGTCCCGCGAACGGCGCGGACACCTGCCAGCCGGCTCGACGGTACGAATCCATCGTCTCCCACGTCGCCCACAACGTTTCGATCTCGCCTTCGTCCGACGTGACCGTGACGGCGAACAGGTGCGGCGGCACGACCGGCGCGGGCGCGACCACCCGGGGCACGCGCGCGGCGCGGGCGCTCGCGACGAACGACGCGAGCCAGAGGGTGAGGAAGAGGGCGGTCATACGCCCACCCGCTTGCGCCACGCCAGCCACGCCGTCGAGCGGTCCTCGTACGAGTGCGAGCCGAAACGATCGTCTTTGCCGGGCGGCAGCATGCCCGTCTCGCGCTCAAAGAACGCGCCGGCGAGGTCGAACCCTGCGCTGATGCCGTGCTGGCGCACCTCGTCACGCACGCAGTCGCGCACATCTTCGTCGTTCCTCTCGGCGCTCACGACGCACGCTCCGTCGTCTCGTCCGTGGCGATCCGCGTGGCCGTGTCGAACGCGGCGGTGAGGGTGGCGGTAAGACCGCGCGCGGATGCCGCGGCTGCCGCGTTGAAGACAGCGGACGGCCTCGTGTCCAAATCCGCAGCCTCCCGCAGCAGCGCGACGATGCGCTGGTCCGTGCGCGCGGCGGCGAGGGCGTTAAGCGCCACGTCGCGTTCGTCTGACGCGCGGTCGTAGGCGTCGTGCCACGACCGCGCGTCCGCTTCGGCCCGTTTGGCGCGGTCAAGTGC
>JAYTVE010000553.1:0-2973 GCA_043744185.1 Gemmatimonadota bacterium
GGTTCCGGGCCGTGGAACGCATGCCGAACACTCCGCTGCTTCAGGGGTGGGCGTACACCGGCAACGTACGACGTACGGGGAGATCCGGCCAGCCACAGACTCTCACCTGCGCGGGCCGACGGGGGCATATTTCCCGCATGACGCTACCCGACGCGCGCCTCGTTGCCGCGCTCGCCGACCGCTACCGCCTCGAGCGCGAACTCGGCGCCGGCGGCATGGCCACCGTGTATCTCGCGCACGACCTCAAGCACGACCGCGATGTCGCGATCAAGGTGCTCAAGCCGCAGTTGGCGCAGTCGCTCACGGGCGAACGCTTCCTGCGCGAGATCGGCATCACGGCGCGCTTGAACCATCCGCACATCCTGCCGCTCCTCGACTCGGGGAGTGCGGGCGACGGAGAGTATCTGTTCTACGTCATGCCCGTAGCCTCGGGCGAGTCGCTCCGCGACCGTCTCACGCGCGAGGGCGCACTGCCCGTCGCCGACGCGCTACGCTTCGCCATCGAGATCGGCGAGGCGCTCGTGGCCGCACATGCGCTGGGCATCGTGCACCGCGACATCAAGCCCGACAACGTGCTCATCTCGGGTGGCCACGCGGTGGTCGTGGACTTCGGCATCGCGAAGGCGGTTGGCGATGCGCGCGACGCAAGCACGCTGACCATGGAAGGCACCTCGATCGGCACGCCCGTCTACATGGCGCCCGAGCAAGCCACCGGCGAGGGCGACGTGGACCACCGCGCCGACATCTACGCACTGGGCGCGATGCTCTTCGAGATGTGCGCCGGGGAGCAGCCGTTTGCCGGCACGCTGCAGCAGGTGATGGCGCAAAAGCTCGGCAAGGCCGCGCCACCGCTCGCGCCCCGGCGTGCGGACGCGTCGCCCGCGCTCGTGAAGCTGGTTGCGCGCTGTCTCGCGATCGAGCCGACCGATCGGCCACAGACGGCAGCCGCACTGCTGGCCGAGCTGCGCGTGATTGCCACACCCGCGACCGGGAGTGCGCCCGAGCGTCGTCGCACCATCTGGGTCGTGGGCAGCACGGCCCTCGCGGTCGTTGCACTCGCCGCCGTCTTCTTCGTGCGCGACCGTCGCGCCCGCTGGGTGCGCGAGACGGCCATCCCCGAGATCCAACGGCTGATCGACGCGGACCAGCTCGATTCAGCCTTCGCGATCGCGTTGGAGGCGGCCGAGCGCGCCCCCGGCGACTCGGTGCTCAACCGCTTTTGGCCCGACCTCGCGCAGACGCAGAGCTTCAGGAGCGAGCCGCCCGGCGCGACCGTGACCCGCGCTGCACTGGGGGACACCACGCGATGGATCCCGGTCGGCACCACGCCGACGCCCAGCGTACGCATTCCGAAGAACGCGTGGCTTTATCGCTACGAGAAGCCCGGCTATCGCACGGTGACCGTGATGGGCGCGCGTCTGGGCGGATCGTACGTGCCGATTCCGACACCGGTACCGCTGCGGCGCATCACCGATCCCGATAGCGACATGGTGACGATGGCCGGGGAGAACCTCCAGGCCACCCTCTTCGGGCTCTCCGAGTCCGACACGATGCATCTCGCCAATTTCCTGATGGATCGCCTCGAGGTCACGAACCGCCAATACAAGGCGTTCGTGGATGCCGGCGGTTACGCGAAGCGCGAGTACTGGGACTCCACGATGGTCGAGGGCGGCAAGCCGGTCTCGTGGGAGTCGGCCATTGCGCGCTTCGTGGACAAGACGGGCCGGCCGGGACCGAGCACGTGGGAAGGCGGCGCGCCCATCGCCGACCAAGTGGACTTTCCCGCCGGCGGCGTGAGCTGGTATGAGGCGCGAGCGTACGCCCGCTTCGTGGGCAAGGCGCTGCCGACGGTCATCGAGTGGAACGCGGCCGCGATTCCTGCCGCCGCGCGCTGGGTCGTGCCGCACGGCCGCTATGAGTCGGCGGGACCCGTGCGCGGTGGTGATCCACGCGCGGCGGGCCCGAGCGGCGTGTACGATCTGGCCGGCAACGTGCGCGAGTGGACCGTCAACGCGCGTGAGCCGGGGAGCCGCTACATCCTCGGCGGGGGCTGGTCCGATCCGACCTACCTCTACTCGGAGCTCTATACGCAGCCCGAGTTCGACCGCGCACCGATCAATGGCATCCGGCTCGTCCGCCGCCTCGGCACAGGCCGCGACCTGGCCCGCGCGCAGGCGCCCATTCCCGCGCTGGCCCGCGACTACTCCACGGTGAAGCCGGCGGACGACGCGACGTTCAAGGGGTATCTCGCCTTCTACGACTACGACCACACGCCGCTCAACCCGAAGACCGAGTCGCGCGACTCGACCGATACCGACTGGATCCGCGACGACGTGATGGTGGACGGCCCCAACGGCGGCCGTCTACCGGTGGTGATGTTCGTGCCGAAGCACGCCAAGCCGCCGTATCAGGGGGTGGTGATCTGGCCGGCGTCCGACGCGCTCATCATGCCGGATCGGAAGCAGCTGCCGATGTGGATCGTCAACTTCATCGTGCGGAGCGGTCGCGCGGTCATCTATCCGGTGTACGAGGGCGCGCTGGGCCGACCGCTCGTGAGCAGCGGCGAAGGCGGTGCCGTGTCCGGCCGCGACCTGATGCTGCGGCGCGCGAAGGACATGCGACGCGCCATCGACTACGCGCTCTCACGCGGCGACGTGGACAGCACGCGCCTCGCGTACGTGGGCGCCAGTTGGGGCGGGCGGATCGGCGGGATTGCCGTGGCGGTTGAGCCGCGCTTCCGCGCGGCCGTGTTGTACGTGGCCGGCCTCTCGATGTCACCAACGCGACCGGAGACCGATCCGGTGAACTTCCTGCCCAGGATTCGCGTGCCGGTGCTGATGCTGAGCGGCAAGTACGACAGCGTCTTCCCGTACGAACTCGCCCAGAAGCCGTTCTTCCGGCTGCTCGGATCGCCGCCCGCTGACAAGAAGCAGATCGTGTACGAGGGCGGGCACTTCCTGCCGAGGCCTGGCC
>JAYTVE010000554.1:0-10043 GCA_043744185.1 Gemmatimonadota bacterium
CGAGTGCCGTGGGCTACCAGCCGACGCTGGCTACCGAAATGGGCGAGCTGCAGGAGCGCATTACCTCGACGCGCAACGGCTCGATCACCTCGGTCCAGGCCATCTACGTGCCCGCCGACGACATCACGGACCCGGCGCCAGCCACCGCCTTCGCCCACCTCGACGCGACGGTCGTGCTCTCGCGCCCGATCTCGGAACTCGGCATCTATCCCGCCGTCGATCCGCTCGCCTCGACGAGCCGCATCCTCGATCCGCAGTACGTCGGTGAGCGCCACTACAACGTGGCCCGCAGCGTCCAGCGCACCCTGCAGCGCTACAAGGAACTGCAGGACATCATCGCCATCCTCGGCATGGACGAGCTCTCGGAAGAGGACAAGCTCGTCGTCGGCCGCGCACGCCGTATCCAGCGCTTCATGTCGCAGCCGTTCTCGGTGGCCGAGCAGTTCACCGGCATCACCGGCCAGCAGGTCAAGCTCGAGGAGACGATCTCGAGCTTCGAGCGCCTCGTCGCCGGCGAGTTCGACCAGTACCCGGAGCAGGCCTTCTTCATGTGCGGCGGTGCCGACGACATCAAGAAGAACGCCGAGAAGCTGGCGAAGGCGTAACCGATGAACCTCACGGTGCAGGTGATCTCGCCCGAGCGCGTCCTCTTCGAGGGGACGGCGTCGAGCGTGACCGCTCCGGCGCACGACGGTGAAGTGGGCATCCTGCCGAGTCACGCGCCGCTCATGACGCTGCTCGGCACGGGGGAGCTTCGCTTGGGCGGCGGCGAGCGGTTCAACGTCCGTGGCGGCTTTCTGCAAGTGGCCGACAATACGGTGCGCGTTGTCACCGAGTGGGCCGAAAAGAAGTAACCTCGAGAAAACAGATGTAGTGTCAGAGCACCACACGCGAACGGGGGCAGCCAGCGGCTGCCCCCGTTCCTTGTACTTGCCACTCGTTCAGCGGAACCTTAGCATAGACCACTTACGAGGGTCTGACTTGGGCGTGACCTGAGTGTGACCTTTACGATTTTCGGGTCGGATTGCTCCTACAACGGAGCTATCCGGGCTGTCGGCGCTATTCGGTAGTCGACGGCACGGAGGCTCCACGCGGTTGCACGGCAGTACGGAACGCGCAGTCATGACGCACGCAGCTGTCACCTTCCACCATTTCATCGAGGAAACGAGATGAAGATTCGGATACCGATCTTGAAGTGCGTCGCGGCGCTGGCCGTGTTCGTGGGCGGGGTCGCCACGGCACAGGCACAGTCGGCCACGATCACGGGCAAGGTGGTCTCGGAGCAGGGCAATCCGCTCCTCGGCGCCAACGCCACCATCGCAGAACTGGGGGCGTCGGTCGGCTCGAACACAGCCGGCATCTATACGCTCACGATCCCCGGAGCGCAGATCAAGAACCAGACGGTCACGCTCCGCATCCGCGCCATCGGCTTCAAGCCGGAAGTGCGGCAGCTCGTGATGCGCGCCGGCACGCAGACGTTCGATTTCACGCTCAGGCAGGACGTCAACAAGCTCTCGCAAGTCGTCGTCACGGGCGTGACGGGCGCCACGGAAGCCACCAAGGTTCCGTTCGCGACTGCCACGATCAACGCCGCCGACATGCCGGTCTCCGCCGTCAACCCGCTGACGCAGCTCGCGGGCAAGGTGGCGGGCGTCAACATCGTGTCGGCCAACGGCAAGCCGGGCGCCCAGCCCGCCGTGCTGCTGCGCGGGCCGACTGCAATCTCGGCCGCCGGTCGCGGCCAGGATCCGCTCTACATCATCGATGGCGTCATCCTCAACGGCCCGCTTCCCTCGATCAATCCGCAGGACATCGAGTCGGTGGAAGTCGTGAAGGGCGCCGCCGCAGCCTCGCTGTACGGCGCGCGCGCCGGCAACGGCGTCATCTCGATCACGACCAAGTCGGGCAAGAGCCTCGGTGGCAGCGACGGCGTCCGCTTCTCGTATCGCGGCGAGTACGGCACGGGCGACATCGAGCGGCAGATCCCGCTCGCGCAGAGCCACGGCCTGTACCTCGACGAAACGGGTTCGCGCTTCTGCACGTCCGGTGCGCTTGCCTCGGGTACGTCGCTGCCGGGCTCGGTCTTCGACTGCGCGCGCACGCTGAACTACAACTCGGAAATCTTCCGCATTAACGACCAGGGCGGCGACTTCGCGCTCTCGCCCGCGGCGAGCTTCACGCTCGATCCGGGTTCGGCGGTTGCCGGTCAGCGCATTCGCAACCGCTTCCAGGCCGACCAGTGGCCGGGCGCGACGTACGACGCCGTCGGCCAGTTCGCCAAGCCGGCCCCGTTCTACCAGAACAACTTCGACATGACGGGGCGCTACGGCCGCACGAGCTTCTTCGCCTCGCTCAACCAGCTCAACCAGGGTGGCGGCGTCGTCGGCCTTCAGGGCTATCGCCGTCAGTCGGTCCGCGCCAACATCGACCACGGCGTGGGCAGCGACTGGAACTTCTCGCTCCGCTCGTACTACGCCCGGTCGTTCGAGGACGGCAACGCGTTCGAGGAAGGCGGCAACGGCGTCTTCTTCCGTCTCACTCGCGTACCGGCCAACAACAACCTGACGCGCACCGACAGCAAGGGACGCCTCTTCATCCGCAGTAACCTCCAGGGCGCCGGCGTCCAGAACTTCAACCCGGTGCAGTACATCCAGCAGATCCAGCAGTCGCGTTTCATCGATCGCTTCATCACGGGTGGCTCGGTGCGCTACACGCCCAGCAGCTGGCTGGACCTCGAGGCGAACCTCTCGTACGACAACCAGAACTCCAACGACGTCTTCTTCTACGACAAGGGCTTCCGGACCACCGGTCCTGCGGCCTCGTCGAGCAACACGGGCGGTCTGTCGCGCAACAACCTTGGCACCCAGGCCTACAACGGGAGCCTCAACGCGACCATCCGCAAGGACTTCGGCTCCACGCTCCGCACGCGCGTGAACCTTCGCACGCTGTACGAGCAGCAGGACGGTCTGAGCTACGGCCTCAGCGGTGCCGTGCTCGGCGCCACGTCGGTCACCTCGCCCGGCAACATCATCGACCAGACGCAGATCTCGATCAGCGGCTCCGAGAGCTCCGTCCGCCAGGTCTCGTACTTCGGCGGCATCAACGTCGAGTGGAAGGACCGCTACATCATCGACGCTCTCGTGCGTCGTGACGGGTCGTCGCTCTTCGGCTCGCAGAACCGCTGGGCCAACTTCGGCCGCGCCTCGCTCGCCTGGCGCGTCACGCAGGAACCCTGGTTCAAGGTCCCCGGCATCAGCGAATTCAAGCTCCGTGGTTCGTACGGCACCGCGGGTGGCCGCCCGAACTTCTCGGCCCAGTACGAGACGTTCGCGGTCAGCAGCACGGCTATCCAGTTCGGCACGCTCGGCAATGCGCAGCTCAAGCCCGAGAACATTGCCGAGACCGAAGTCGGCTTCGACGCCGAGTTCTTCAACCGCATCGGCGTGAACTTCACCTACGCCGTCTCGGATGCCGAGAACCAGATCCTCCTCGTCCCGTCGCCCGCCATCACGGGGTTCCAGAACCAGTGGCGCAACGCCGGCACGCTGCACAATGAGACGATCGAGCTCTCCGTCAACGTCCCGATCTTCACGGGCCGTGACCTGAGCTGGTCCATGCGCGGCACGTTCGACCGCAACCGGACCACGATCTCCAAGCTCATTCCGCCACCGTTCAACTTCGGCGCCAGCCTCCAGGCCACCGATCAGGTCTTCCGCGCCGTCGAGGGCCGGGCCTTCGGCGAGTTCTGGGGTCGCCAGTTCCTCACCAGCTGCGCGCAGCTGCCGACGAGCACTGCGACGCCGGGTGGCAACATCAACTACCAGGCCGAGTGCACCGCTGGCCGGCAGTTCGCCGTCAACAACGATGGCTACCTGACGTACACCGGCGGCACCAGCACCAACGGCGCCAGCGCCCGCGGTGGCATCGTCAACAACCTGTGGCAGACCAACCTGCCCTCGGCGTGGTCGCCGTTCCCGGGCCGCCCGCTCACCTACGGTCATCCGATCGTGGCGAGCGACGCCAACGGCAACGCCGTTTCCACTCCGATCGGCAATGCGCTCCCCGACTACCGCTGGGCGCTCTCGACCAACCTGCAGTACAAGCGCTTCACCGCCTACGCCCTCGTCGACGCCACCATGGGTCGCGGCATCTACAACCAGGGACGTGGTTGGTCGTACCTCGACTTCAACTCGGCCGACGGCGACCAGCGCGGACGCAGCGTGTATGACGCCAAGCCGATGTCGTACAACTACCGCGCCGGCCTGCCCGACAACGGCAACGGCCTCGGCGGGTTCTACGACATTCTCGGTCCGAACACGAAGATGCTGGAGAACGCGAACTACGCGAAGGTCCGTGAGGTCGCCCTCTCGTACCGTCTCGGTCGCGTGCAGGGGCTGTTCGGCGACTGGAACCTGACGCTGATCGGCCGCAACCTGTACACGTTCACGAACTACACCGGGTTCGATCCCGAGGTCGGCATTGCCTCGGGTTCGGGCGGCAACAACGCCGGGTCGTCGGCCATCAACTCGATCGACGCCTTCACCTTCCCGAATACCCGTTCGCTCACGTTCTCCCTGAGCACCACTTTCTAAGCGTTCTTGCGACGCCCGGACCGGTCAACCACTGACCGGCTCTGGGCGGCGCAGACTCCTGAGGATCCTTCATGCGAAAGCTTCTTCGAGTCGCGGTCGGGCTCACCATCGCGCTCGGGGCGTGCTCTCCAGATGACCAGATCACGGTCGTCAACGAGAACTCCCCGGACAAGACCCGCGCACTCGCGCGCCCAGCCGACGTGGAGAACCTGATTTCTGGTTCCTTCGCGTCGTGGTATTCGGCCGTCTACGGCGGCAATGACAACATCAACAACCAGATGTCCTCCATGGCCATGGAGAACGGCTCCGCTCTGGCCAACTTCGCGATGGGCCCACGCAGCGCGATTCCGCGTTCGCCCATCACGAACGTGCGTTCCAACTCGGTCTCGACCGGCAACCTGCGCGAGTTCAACAACTTCTCGCGCGCCGCGGCCGCGGCGGCCCTGGGCATCAGCCGCATCGGCCCCGCAGCGGGCCAGCTCACGATCGGCTCGACCGCCGCGGACAACCGCGCCAAGGCGTTCGGCTTCTTCGTGATGGGCGCCGCGCACGGCATGATCGCCGTCAGCTACGACTCGGGAGCCTTCATTACCCCGTCCACGGTGGGCGGCAGCAACGCCCCGTCGCTGGTTGCCGCGGACTCGATGTTCAAGGTCGCGATGGCCCACCTCGACTCGTCCATCGCGTACGCCAGCGATCCGGCGTCGGCATCGGCGTTCCCGTTGCCGGCCACCTGGATGCCCGGCAATTCGCTCACGGTGGCCAACTTTGTGCGCTACGTTCGCTCGTACAAGGCGAAGATCCGCGCGTCCATGGCGCGCACCCCCGCCGAGCGTGCCTTGGTGGACTGGACGTCCGTGCTCGCCGACGCGACCAACGGCATCACGACAGACATTACCATCACCACCAACACCACCACGCTCTTCAATCCGCAGTGGCCGGCCCAGCAGCACGTGCTCACCACGTGGCACCAGATGGCGCTGACCATCCTCGGCATGGCCGACACGTCGGGAGCGTACGTCACGTGGATCACGAGCTCGCCCATGGGTGGGCGCGGTAGCAACAGCAACCAGCCGTTCGTGGTTGTCACGCCCGACCAGCGCTTCCCGCAGGGGACCACGCTCGCCGCTCAGGTGCAAAACTCGTCGCCGACGGCCGCGGCACCGTTCATCTCGTGCAATTTCCCGACCATCCCGACCGGGTCGGCTCTTCCGATCTGCTCGGCCAACAACCAGGTGCCGCTCGCGGTCACGGGTATCGTTGGTGGTCGTCCGTACTTCCGAGCGCGTCCGTCGGGTGAGAACGCCTGGGACGGCTCGTGGTACAACTCGCCCTACGACTTCTTCCGCTACCGCGTCTGGTACAACCCGGCCAGCGCCGGTGGGCTGAACCGCACCGGCCCGTATCCACTAATGCTCAAGGTCGAAGTGTCCATGCTCGCGGCCGAGGCCAACTACCGGCTCGGCAACTTCGCGGCGGCCAGCGCACTCGTGGATGCCTCGCGTACGGCCAATGGCCTGCCGGCGATTGCGGGCCTCGGCCTGACGACCGTTGGTACGGTGCAGGGCGCCGGATCGGCTGCGGCCTGCATTCCGAAGATCCCGACTGGCGCGCAGGGTCCGGTCGTCTGTGGTGGTCTCCTCGAGGCCATCAAGTACGAGAAGCGCATGGAGACCGTGTACACCTCGTTTGGCGCCTGGTACCTCGACATGCGCGGCTGGGGTGACCTGCCGCAGGGCACGTCGCTGCAGTGGGCGACGCCGTGGCAGGAACTCGATACCCGGTTCAAGACGCTCTACGATCGTCCGACCGCCGAAGTGGCGCCGCTCTCGGCCTACGGGTGGTAATGCATCGCTCCAGCTCGTCGCTCTTGCGCTCGACCGGTTCCGCTTCGCGGCGGAACCGGACGGCGCGTGCGCTCCGGTCCGCGATCGCTGCGGGTTCGGTGTCGCTCGTGACCGCGTGCTATGACCTGCGTCCCACCATGCAGATCGAGCCGAAGCAGGACGTCGAGTATCGCATCGAACTCACCGACGCGGCCCGCGTGGCCGTGGCGGATCAGCTCGGTGCGGAAGTTCGCGAGGTCACGGGACGCGTCATCCGCCGCGATGGGGACGACGTCACCATGGCCGTCTCGGAGATCGTCTACCTCAAGGGCGACAATCACCGCATGACTGGCGAACAGGTCCACTTCAATCGCCAACAGCTCTCCTCGGTCAACGAGCGCACGCTCTCGATGGCCAAGAGCCTGATTCTCGCGGGCGCCATTGCGCTCGCAGTCGGCGTCTTCGTGGGGTCCCGCAGCCTCTTCGGCTCCGGTGCCGCGCAGGGCGACGGCAATTGCTCGGGTCCCGGGTGCGGCGGAACCTCGTCGCTGCATCCGTGATGTCCTGCCTCCCTCGTGTCCCAGGCGCCATGGCCGGTCATCCGGCCGCCGTGCGCGCTCCGCTCCTCACTCCTGGAGTTTGAAATGAAGCTCTTTCGTATCGGCGCACTCGTTGTCGCCGGCGTCGTGCTCGCAGGCTGCGAAGCCAGTTCCGGCGGCACGCCGACCGTGCTGCCGCCGCAGGCGTACGTGCGCTACGTGAACGCGGTCAACGACCTGAACACCATCGACCTCCGCTTCATCGATTTCGTGGAGGGCTCGCCGAACTTCACCGGCGTGCAGTTCCGCCAGTTTACCCCGTACCAGGGCGTCACGGCCGGGACGCGTTCCCTTCGCGCGTTCATCAGCCCGATTCCGTACGTCGCCGGCTCCACGCCGACGCGGCAGACGACCATCGCCGCGACGATCGTGGACGACACCTCGTTCACCCTGCAGGCGGGCGTCTACTACACCATCTACCACGTCGGCCAGACCGGCCTCGCCTTCAGCAACCCGGGTGATGCCGGCGGTGCTGCTGGCGCGGCTGGCAACGTGCCGAACGGTGCCGTGTCGGCCACCGGCACGAAGATGTGGCTGACGGTCGATACCCTTCCGGCCGTGACCAACCCGCCGCTCCCCACGGTCATCGCGCGGGTGGCCAACCTCGGCCAAGCGTCCACAGCGGCGCAAGGCCTTGGCGCGCTCGACGTGTTCATTGCTCGCGAGTCCGACGCCGTGCTCACGTCGGTGGCGGCACCGGCCGGTGCGACCTTCACCAACGTCACTGCGTTCCCCGCAGCGGGTTCCATCACCGCGTACACCTCGTTGTCGGTCCGACCGACGTCCGCTGCGGTCGTAGCGGGTGCGCCGAACTGTGCGACGCAGACCAGCACACACCGCTTCAGCGCTGACCCGACAGGCTCGGTTGCCCTTCCGGCACTCGTGCAGCTGCAGTCGTGCGTCATCGGCACGGCGGGCACCACCACCGTCAACGGTGTCGCCGGTGCGCAGGTCAGCGGGTCGGTCCTCACGCACGTGATCTTCCCCGCAGGTGTGACCGGCTCGGCGGCCGCGGCCGCGAGTGCCGCGTTCGCCAACCCGCTATTCGTCACCATGATCGACAAGAACCCGCCGCGCACCGCCCCCTAAGGCGCGGCTCGACGCACTTCGCACCACCGTATCGCCGCCGGTTCCCCCCGAGGGAGCCGGCGGCGATCTCGTTTCACGGCGTGCGGCTTGCGAGCAACGGTGCGAGCAACGCCCAGCTCTTCTCCGTGGCACCGCGGCCGCGCTCCACCACCGAGCGCGCTGCCGCCCCGGCGCCCTCGCGCGCAGGCGCATCATCGAGCCACGCGCGTAGCGCCGCCGCGAGTCCGTCGGCATCGGCGGCAGACACCGCGCCCCCAGCGGTGATGAGCCGCCGCGCATCGCGGCTCCGCGAGTGCTGCGGCCCCACGATCACCGGCACCCCGAACGAGGCCGGCTCCACCACCGAGTGCAACCCCGCGTCGTGGAAGCCGCCTCCCACGTAGGCCACGCGCGCAATCGCGTACAGGTCACCCAACACCCCGACACGATCAACCAACACCACGTCCGCCTGAGGTGCGTCTTGCGCGCCAAGTCGAGCGAGCGAGAGTCCAGCTCCAGCGGCCCACGCCACGATGGGTGCGCAGTGCGTCTCGGTCGGTTCGTGTGGCGCAATGAGCAACCGCGCACCGTGACCGGGTCGCGCCACGCGCGACCACGCGCGCAGCAACGGCGCTTCGTCGGCCGGCCACGTCGATCCAGCCACGAGCCATGGCCGTTCGACGCTGTTCGCGGCGAGCGGCGCCAGCAGCGCGCCGGTGCGATCGGCGATTGCGGCGCGTGCAAGCACCTGGTCGTAGCGCGTGTCACCCGTGACCGTGATGCGATCCGCGCGTACGCCGAGTGCCACGAGGCGCTCCGCGTCGGACTCCTCGACGGCCCCCACGGCATCGAGCGCCGCGTACGCGTCCGCCAGCACCCAGCGCGACCAGAGGCCGCGGCTCGACCCCTCTGTGAGCGCGGCACTCAGGAGCGCGAGGGGCACGCCGCGGCTTGCCGCCGCTTCGGTGAGCACGGGCCACACGTCGGCGCGCGAATAGGCCAGCACGGATGGTCGAAGGGCGTCGAGCATGGCGCCCGCATTGCCGGACGTGTCGAACGGAAGCACGCCAGCCACGTCGACCGCGAGTGACGATCCGAACTTTCGCGCACTCGGGCTGAACCACGTGTAGGCGAGTTGCAGCGCCGGCGCCACGCGGCGCGCGTGCTCGAGAATCGGCCGTGCCATCAGCCCCTCGCCCACCGACGGCGCGTGCATCCAGAGCAGGCAGCGCGACGCATCGCGCTCTGTACGCGCCCACGCCGCAAAGTGCGCGAGGGCATCGCGACGCTCGCCGAAGGTGCGTGCGAGCTTGCCCTCGGCGTCCGGTGACACGAGGGTCGTTGCCGCGTCGGCGGCAGCGGCGAGCGCCCGATACGGCAGGGCCGCGAGCGGATGCATGCGCGTGCGTCCGGATGCGGCCCGACGCGGTCGCGCTACTTGCCGCCCGCCTTCTTCGCGAGCATCTGGTCGATGATCTTCGTGAACTCGGCCACGGGAATCGCTCCAGCCACCGCCGTGTCGCCGATGAAGAAGCTCGGCGTGCTGTTCACCCCCGCACGCATGCCTCGGTCGCTGTCCGCGCCGATCAGGAGCCGCGCCTTCTTGCCCGCGACGCACGCGCGTTGCGCGGTCATGTCCAGTCCCGATTTCACGCCGGCCGCCTCGAACGCGGCCGTCGGATCGGGCTGCTGCGCCCACTGTTCCTGCGTCGCGAACACCGCATCATGGAAGGCCCAGAACTTCCGTTGCGCTGCGGCGCACATCGCGGCATCCGAGGCTGCCGGCGCGTTCTTGTGCATGGGCAGCGGATAGTTCATGAACGCGACGCGCACCTTGCCCGTGTTCACGTAGTTCTTGCGCAGCACGTCATCCACCTGATCGTGCCATTGCTTGCAAAACGGGCACTGGAAGTCGGAGAAGATGATGACCCAGACCTTGGCCTTGTCGCTCCCCAGGA
>JAYTVE010000555.1:0-10025 GCA_043744185.1 Gemmatimonadota bacterium
TCGGTGACACGTCCCAGCTCCACCGTGCTGCCATTCACGACGCGGATCGTACCGCCCACCGCCGCCACGCTCTCGCCCAGCAGGAACGGGCGCGCGAGGCGCACGAGCGCATCGGGCTCCACCAGCGTGTCGGCGTCGACGGCGATCACATAGGGATAGCGCGCGGCATTCATCGCGGCGTTGAGGGCGTCGGCCTTGCCACCGTTGGTCTTGTCCACCACGAGCAGCCGGCTGAAGCGGCGCGAGCGGTAGTACGCCTTCACGGGCTGGGTCTGCACCGACACCGGAAAGGCAGGCGGCACCTCGTAGAGGTCATACTCTTCCGTGAGGCGCTCCATCGTGCGGTCGCTGGAGCCGTCGTTGACGAGCACCACCTCGTGTCGCGGATACTCAAGCGTGAGAAACGAGAGCACGCTCGCGCCGATCGATACCTCTTCGTTGTACGCCGGAACGAGGATCGAGAGCGGCGGCAGCGCGTCCGCCCCGAGAATGCGCTGCATGTGCTCGTCCTCGGCGAGATGCCAGTGCATCCAGAGCTCGGGGATCGAGAGCATCAGCAGCAGCGCGTAGAACGAGTTGATGCCAAGGAAGTAGAACAGCACGATCGCCTCGGACCACGGCGCAATGACGGCAAGGGCGGCGGAGAGTGTCTCCATGCTCAGCTCTCCGCCAGTTCGAGAATGCCGCCGTCGGAGAGGCCGGAGACCATGGTTGCCATGTCACGCGCGAAGCGATCGTCGCCGGTGCGCGCCTCGCGCAGCACCTTGCGGCCGGATTCGCCCAATTGCGCCAGCGCGAGCGCGGCGCGGAAGCGCACCCACCAGGCCGGGTCGCCGAGTCCCTCGCGCAGCGGACCCACGAACGCCGCGTCAGCGAGCGAGCCCGCCGTGCGACAGGCGGCCGCGCGCACGCGCCAGTCCACGTCGCGCAACAGCGCCGCGAGCGTCTCGTGCACGCGCACGTCGTAGAAGTGGCGCAAGGCGCGCGCCACGGTGAGTCGCACCTGCGCATCCTCGTGCGCAGCCAGCAGCGCCGTCGCGCGGATGCACGCCGGATCCGTCGACTGTTCTGCCAGCGCAATCCAGACCTCGAGCGACCGCGGGGGCGACGTGGCCACGAGCCGCTCGAGCAGCGCCGGCACCGTGAAGGCACGCGCGCGCATGAGCGCGGTCATCTGCATCTGGCGCACCACGAGCGGTCGCGACACGAGCTGGTCGAGCACCTCCTCGACGATCTGCCGGTCGGCGATGCGTTCGATGGCGCCTGCCGCAGCGGTCTGCACCGCGGGATGCACGTCCGCGAGCAGGCGGCGCAGCAGTTCGCGGTCGATCTCCGTGCCCGCGGCGGTGAGCATGCGCGCCGCGGCGAGGCGGTCCCACCAAGCGCGCTTGCGGGCTCGCGCCAGCATGCCGCGCACCCACGGCTCGCGGCGCAGCCGGTCCACGAGTTCCTGCCGCGAGGCCGGCGGCACGCGCCGCGCGAGCGCGGCCAACGTTTCCTCGAGTGCGACGCCCGGCGGCGCGGCGCGAAGCGTGGCGATCACCGCGTCCACGGTCGTTTCGCCCAGCAGCCAGCGGGTGAAGGCGAGCGCCACCGCAGGGCTGCTCGTGCTCTGCGACTTGCCGGCGAGGCGCCGACGCAGCCGGTTGATGACGATCAGCGTCACGAGCAGGACGAAGAAGATCGCCTGCACGACCGCGATGGTGAGAAAGAGCTGCGCCTTCACGGGCGCGTCGTGCCCGCTGCTGCCATCCAGTTGGGGATCTTGGCCATCAGCACCCGCAGGCTCACGGGCTTGACGAGGTAATCGAGCGCACCGGCACGCAGCGCCCGCAGCTGCTCTCCCTCGGAGCCGCGCACGGTCGCGAAGACCACGGCAAACATCCCGGGGCGCTCCACGCGCAGCCGCTCGTGAAGCGAATGGCCGTCGAGGCCCGGCAGGTCCACATCCAGCAGGATGAGCGGCTTGCGTCCCACGCGCGGGCGCATCGCGCGCAGCGCCTCGAGGGCGTCCGTGCCCGTGGCATACACGCGATGCGTGTACCCTTGCGTGTCGAGCGCATAGCGCAGCATGTCGGCGAGCGCCACGTCGTCCTCGACGACGATCACGTCCGGCGCCAGACGCTCGTCGGTCGCCGACCAGGCGTGCACGCGCTCGTTGCTCAACTCGGCCACCCCCGCCGCGTCTGCGGCCGCCGCGAGCAGCGCATCGGTGCCGTCGAGTAGCGGCGTGACCGCCACGACTCCCGCGTGCCACGACGGCGTCCCGGTGGGCGTCTCCGCCGCGAGCGTCGCGAGCGCATGCACGAGCGAGGCCGCCGACTCCGGCGCCACGACGGCGAGTGCGACATCATCGGCGTAGCCCACCTCGCGCGCTGCACCACCGGCCACGAGCATTGCCGCCAGACGGCGCACCTCGGCCTGCCAGCCCGTCAGTGCCGCGCCGCCCGGCACCGCGCCGTCGACGCGCACGAGCGCCACGGCGGCCTCCGCGCCTCGCGCGCGGAACCGCGCCACGTCCTCGCCCAGCAGCGTGCGAAAGCGCGACGCGAGGCGAAGCCCGGTGCCGGGATGCCGCCCCTCGTCGAGGTTACGGAGCCGCTCTGCATCGAGGCGCGCGGTCACGCGCGCGCGCAGCTCGTCGCTCACGATCGGCTTGGGGATGAACTCGTCCGCCCCCGCGTCAAGCGCGCGCTGGCGCGTGCGCGCGTCGCTCTGCGTCGAGAAGATGATGAGCGGCAGCGCGGCGAAACGGTCCACAGCGCGGACCGCGCGCGCCAGCGCGATGCCGTCTGCGTTGCCGAGGTTGATGTCGAGCAGCAACAGCGACGGGCGCACGCGCTCGAGTTCGTCGAGCAGGCGCTCTGGCTGCGCGAGCGTGGCGACGTGCATTCCCGCCGCTTCGACGATCACGCGCACGAGCGCCAGCACGTCGGGATCGTCGTCGCAGACCAGCACGGTCGCGCCATCCCACGAGGCGCAGGCCGCGGCCCGCGTGACGACGTCGAACACCGCCGACGGGTCATCGCTGGCGTGCAGCACGCGCGCGCCGGCGATGCGCGCCGCACGTCGCGCGCCCTCGACATCGCGGCCGTCGTCGAGCACCACGAGCGGCACGCTCGACTTGCCGAGCGCCTGATGAACCGCATCGGCGGACCCGACCGTGGTCGCGATGACGTGCGCCGCCGCGTTGCGCAGCGCGGCCGGGCTCCAGTCTCCCTCGGTGCGTACGATCACGTCGAACCCTCGCAGGCGACCCTCTTCGCGCAGCCGCGCGCTGAACGCCGGCAGAAGGTCCACGGCCACGAGCCGCCGCGACGCTCCCTCACTCGCATCGGGCGACGGCGTCTCCGTCGGCGCGCTGCGTTCCTCGAATGCGGAACACAGCGCCGCGATGTAGCGCGCGAGAATGGTCGCGCGCTCGGTCGCCTCGAGCCGCGCGTCCCCGGCCCAGCGCACCGCACGCTCCTCCATTACGGCCGAGAGGCGGCTCGCCTCCGCGAAACCGTAGCTGCCGGCGGTGCCTCGCACGCGGTGCAATTCGCGCCGGAGGTTCTCGATCACCTCGGGCGTGTCCGGCTGCTCGTCCAGGCGCGCGCCCAGAGTGCGAAAGGCATCGAGGGTGTTCGTGATCGAGGCCCTGTAACGCTGGCGAAGCGACTCGAGCGCCTTGGCGGTGGCAGCTTCGCGCGTCGGATCGCTCATGGACTGTATCCAGCGAACGGACGCACGATCGCGGCTCGTGAGGGTGCGCGTGGTTCCGCGCGCCGTGCCGACGCGTTAACGTGGCCCGGGTTCTCTCGCGACCAGGAGCCGGTCATGCGGGTGCTGTGTGCCGACGACGAAGAAGACATCCGCACCATCCTCGCACTCGCGCTGTCGCTCGACCCGGACATCACGGCCGAGTTCGTGTGCGACGGCGCGGCGGCGCTCGCGCGGGCGCACGAGGGCTGGGACGCCTTCCTGCTCGACGGCATGATGCCTGGCGTGGACGGATACGAGGCCTGTCGCCGACTCAAGGCGAATCCCGCCACTGCAACCATCCCCGTCGTCTTCCTCACCGCCAAGACCTCGCGCGACGACGTTGCGCAGGCGCTCGCGCTCGGCGCCACCGGTTCTCTCGCCAAGCCGTTCGATCCCCTGACGCTCGCTGGCGACTTGCGCCGGCTGCTCGGACGCTGAAGACGGCGGATGGTACGGCGCGCGCGCATCAGAAGCGCAGCCTGCCACGCAGCGTGATACCGCCCGCGCGATAGTCGGCCGTCGTCGCGAAGGGCGAGGCGACGTTGGCGATCCAGACGCTGCCCAGCAGCTCGGTTCCCGGCGTGGGGCGATAGAGCACGCCCAACTGCGCGCGCTGCGCGCCCTTGGCTTCGTCGCTTGCGCCGCCGATGCGGATGGCCTGCGAACCGAGGCCCGCATCCGCGAGCACGTTCCACCCGATGTCGCGCGGCAGCTCGAAGTGCGCCGCAGCCTCGAACAGGGTGAAGCGCTGCGGCGCGAAGTACCCGTCCGCGCCGGCGCTCGTGTCGTACGCGAACGTGCGCGCCAGCGCGCCGATCCACGAGCCGCGTGAGAGCGTGTAGCGCAGCGCGCCGTTGAACATGAGGCGCCTATTGGGACTCGAGCCGTTGCCGATCGTCGCCCATCCCGCGCCCGCGCTCAGCGTGAAACGCCCCGGCAAGGTGGCCGTGAGGTCGCCGTCGACACCGTCCGTACGAATGCGGCGCACGATGAGCACCGCCGTTTCGTCGAACGCGCCACCGGCCACCCCGATCGACCCGACCACGCCGGCGGCCACCGGGCCGGTCGCGCGCAACCCGTAGGCAAAAAGCGCGGACGGCCGGTCGCTCGCGAGGGGGCGCCCGCCCGGCGCGCCCGCGCCTCCGGGGGCCAGAAACGTCGACGCATTGTCGCCCTGCACCGTGACGCCCGCGTCGACCGCAAACGTCCACGCCGTGCCGCCTGGCGCCCAGCTCGCCACGGCGCGCACCGCAGTGCTCGTGCCGGTGTAGGCGCTGAATTCTGCGCGGCGCGTCTGCACCGTGGCCGTGAGTCGCCCAGGCCAAGGCGGCGTCGCAGCCGCCGACGTCGCCACGGTGAGCATCCGGTTCTGGTCGGAGTCATTGGTGTATGCGGTGAGCACGTCACCCGCCGGCGCGAGGTCAGCGCGCACCCACACACGCTGCGAGATCGCGTCGGCGTACCCTGGGCTCACCACGAGCGCCTGCGCGAGCGCTCGATCTGCATCGAGCGCACGCCCCTGCCAGCGCGACACCTGCGCGAGCCCCACCCACCCCTCAGGGTCCAGCGGGTAGCGCTCGGTCACCTGCGCCCACTGCGCGTGCGCGGCCACGAGGTCGCCGCGCCACGCGGTCACGCGGGCAATTCCCTTGGCGGCCTCGGCGGGCAGGCGTGCCTCGAGCGAGCGATACTCGGTCGCGGCGTCGTCAAAGCGGCCATCCCACGTGAGCGTGCGCGCGAGGCCGGCGCGCGCCTCGTCGTCGTCGGCGTGCGCGGTCAGCCACGCGCGGTACTGCGCCTTGGCGCCCGCAAGGTCTCCCGCCCACGCGAGCACCTGCGCACGAAAGAGCGCCACCTCGCGCGCGGACGGAAGGGCCGCGGCCAGCGAATCGAGCGTCGCGAGCGCTGCCCCGTGACGCGACGCCCACGCGAGCGTGCGCGCGCGGCCCAACGGACCCCGATAGTCGCCGGGCTCCATGCGCGCGTAGCGCGCGAAGTACCGGAGCGCGCTGTCCGTCTGATTGGCCCACGAAAACGCGATGGCCACGCGCAACACGGCGCGCGGCGTCGCGAGCGAATCGTCGGCCAGCGCCGCGCGATACAGCACGGCAGCGGTGTCCGTGCGGCCAGCCTCCCAGAGCGTGTCGGCGCGCACGATCAGCGTGGTCACCGCCGATTGCGCGCGGGCGCCGAGTGGGAGCGCGGCGGCGAGCGCCAGCCCCGCACAGGCGTGCGCGCACGCACCCCGCAGGGCACGCGCGCGCGCGGCGACGCTCGCGCACGACGGCATGCCTACCGGGCCGCCCAGTCCACCGAGAGCAGCACCGTGCCCCACGCGATGGTCATCGTCCCCTTGGCCGCATCAGCTGCAGGCACGAGGGTGATCTGCAGGCTCTCGACCGCATCGGTCAGCGTCTTGGCCTTCAAGTCCACCTTCACGAGGTCGGACGACGCGTCGTACTCGGTGCCCCACTCGCCCGTCTTCTTGTTCACGATGAGCTTCCATCCCGACTTGGTCGGCAGCGTAAACAGGGTGTACTTGCCCTTCGGCACGGTGGCGCCGCCGAGCACCAGATCCACGTCCGTCGAGAACTCGGTGGCTGCGTTCGCTCCGAGGCGCCAGACCTCGTCCAGCTTCACGATCTCGTGCATCACCTTGCGGCCGCGCGCGTGCGGCTGGCCATAGTCGACGCGGATCTTGAACGGCGTGGGCGCGGGCTGCCCCTGCACGCGCGGCGCGGAGAGGATCACCTCGGCGGTGGCGCGCGTGCTGGGGGCGGCCTTGATCTGGGCGCCAAGTGGGAGGCTCAGGGTCGCGCCAAGGGCGAGTGCGGCGAGCCCGTTCATGCGATTCATGGTCATTGGAGGGTACGGGGAGTATCGGCAGGCCAGAGCGGGTGCTGGCCTGCCACAGGAGGACGACCCAGACCGGGGGGCGGTTAGCCCGCGATGTGGTCCGTGTGCCGAGCCTTGGCGTGGTGCGTGGCGGGCGCCGCCGGCTTCTTCGGTGCGAGGATGGTACCTCGACACTTCAAGGCGCCGCATCGACAGGCGTATCGGAGTTCGTCTTCCTCCGTTTCGGTGCCGTCGCGCTCGTAGCCGTAGTCGTAGGCGAGCTCCTCGCCTTTGGCGATGTCGCGCGTCGCCTCGATCCAGATCTGCCGCTTCTCGATCACGGCTTCACAGTTGGGATCACACGAGTGGTTGATGTAGCGGGCATCGCTGCCCCCCACCGCACCGTCGAGCACGATGCGCGTCGTGAGCGTGAACAGGAAGGTGTGATGGCGCTGCATCGCCGCGTCGTCGTAGCGGCGATCGGCCTCGGCGTGCGTAACCTGCTCGCCGGTGTACTCCATGATGCGCGTGCCCTTGGGGAGCGCCACGCGGGCGAAGACGCCGCGCCCCTGGATCTTCGACTGGCGAACGACGTGCAACGTCGTGGGTTTGCGGTCGGCCTTCGCGCGCGGCGCGACAACCGGCTTCGTGCTGCTGCGAGTGCGGGTCGGTGACATGCCCGGAACTTAGTCGGCGGTGGCCGCTCCTTCGCGCGCGCGCACCATGCGGTAGACAACGGCCACCACGAAGGCCGCCGCAAACACGCCGACAACTGCGGCCAACCTGTCGTCCGGGTTCGCGGCCACCCGCACCTCGCTGGCCTGCTCCAACCCGGCGTAGACGGCGGCAGCAATCACCCAGGCGCCCAGCCCGTCTCGGCCCCACCGTGCGAACGCCAGCCACACGGCGTAACCGGCCACGATGATGCCCGCGGACAGTATCGGTGCCGTGCGTGCAGCCGCCTCGCCACGCGAGGCCAGCATCGCACCCACGAGCAGTGCGCCCCCCAGGTTCAACGCGGGACGGACCCAGCGTCGCGAGGCAATGCCGCCGATCAGCATCGCCGGCAACATCACGGAGAGGGGCAGCACCAGCGCACTCGTGAACACGCCGAGTGCGCGCTCGACGGGTGGCCAGAATGCGCCCAGCGTCGTGTCGGGCCCGACGATGGCGCCGCGGAGTTCGCCGAGCACGAGTGCGCCCTGCGCCGTGCAGAAGACGAGTGCTCCGAGCGCGAGCCCCGAGCGAAGTGCGTCGCGGGGCGCGGTGGTTACCGGCAGACCCAAGCGACGGCGCAGCGCCTCGGCCGAGAGCCACAGCGAGGCCGGCAACACGAGCACGAAAAGTTGCGCAAAGATCGCGACGACCACCGACGCGACATGCGACGGCCACGGCGTGGCGGTATCCCACTGCGCGAGCGTTTCCGGCAACACGTTGGCACGGTGCACCGCCTGCAGCGCAACCAGGACAAGCGCGAGCACGATCACCTGTCGTCGGGTCAGCGCGTGATCTTCGCGGCGCGGCGCACGGCGCCCCACCACGAACGCGAGCGTGAGCACGACGAGCACAACGGCCAGCCCGGTTACCATCTGCAGCGTGCCACGACGCTCGATCTCCGATGCATCGGCGCGCGCCCATTGCTCGGGAAAGCGCAGGGAGCGCGCCACGCCCACCGCCTCGTTGCCCGCGACGCGTACGCGCACGCGCGCCGTCGCGCCCCCCGGAATCGTCACGCTGCGATCGTCGAAGGTGAAGACGAGATCGCGCCGCTGTGGGCGCTTCTCCTCCTCGACGCCCGCATCACGCAGCGCGCTGGTGTCGAGCCCCGTCACGGACGCCGCCGTCAGCGCGATCGCGCGCGCGGCAGTGCGATCCGGGTCGACGCGCGCGACATCTTCCGCGATCACGTGCCGCCAGTCGTGCGGCGTGCCGTCGGCCAGCAGGTGGAGGCGCCATCCCTCCGCCTTGTCGGCCGCGGTTCCCTCGCGACGATCGAAGCGGACCCCCCAGCCTGCCAGCGGGCGGTAGTTGCGCGCGAGTGTGCGCGCGAGCTCGGGCCGTTCGACGTGCGCGAGATAACGCGTGCCTTGCGCGTCGTCGCCGTCGAGCGTCTCGGCCATCGGCACGAGACCGTCGAGCCGCGCGCCGCGTGCGCGCAGCACGGAGTCGGCGATCGCGATGGCACGTGCGCGACTCACGGTGTAGCGCGGCTCCGCGACGTTTCCGTCGCGCGGCACGAGCAGCGCAAGCAATCCGAGGAGCATCATCACGGGGCGCAGGTCGCGTCCGCTGTGCGGCGACGCCTCGTCGAGCGAAAGCGTCGGCACCTCGACGCGAGCGGCCGTCGCGTCCGTGTCGACCCGCGCGGGTTCCACTGCGAGCTCGCCGTCATCCTCCACCGGCGCGCGCCACGCACCGAACGTGAGCGCATCCCACGCCGGTGCGACGGCCGCGCGCCGCCACCGCATCCAGAGCACGACGGCGGCTGGCGTGAGCAGCGCGGTCACCACGATCGCGAGCGAGATCCGATACGCGGGCGCGTCGCCTGCCATCGCGAACAGGCCGAAGAGCAACAAGTCGAAGGTGAAATGACAGACCACCGTCGGCACGAGGCCGAAGCGCAGAAAGATCACCGCCCACAACACCGCCTCGGCAAACAGTTCGACGCCGCGCGAGTACGCGGGCCACGAGGCGTAACTCGCGTGCGCGAAGCCGAAGACGATCGCCGTACCGATGACCGCCAGCCCCATCGCGAGGCGATGCCACGACCGGCCGCGCGTGAGCAGCGCCACGGCGGAGAGCGGCACGGCGCGGAAGAGCACCTCCTCCATGACGCCCGCCTGCGCTGCGTTCGCGATCGCGGAGAGGAACGGCAGCGGAGTCGCGATCGCGTTCGGGTCGTCGAGCAGTGCGCTCGGCACCCACCAGCCGAGCGTGGTGCGGGCAACGAAGTAGAACGAGGCCACGTAGCCGAGCCCGATGGCGCAGAGCGCGTAGCCCGCGAGCACCTGTTTGGTGAGGCGCACGGTGCCGCGTGCGCGCCACGCCGACCACCAGTCGAGGTGCGCCGGGAAGGCCGCGCGCACGAGCGTCTCACCGCCGGCGAGCACCACGACGAGGAACGCGCCGAAGAGCAGCGGCACGAGGAACGCGCTCAGCGCCTGCCGCAGCAGGAAGGTGCCCGGCGGCGATGTCGTGCTGTACGCGTACCAGCTGCCGGGGATGTCGTTGGCCATCGCAGCGGCCTGCAGGCCGGCGATCACGAACGCGGCCACCACGGCGCCGCGCCAGCGAACGGTGCCCTCGCGCTGTGCGCGATAGAGGGCGATGAGCGCAATCAATCCGTAAACGGGAAAGCCGAACGCGGCGAGCGAGGCGAGCAGTTCGTTGCTCGAGCGCATCTCGGCGTAGCGCCGCGCGAACGTCTCGGGAATCACGACGTACTC
>JAYTVE010000556.1:0-10011 GCA_043744185.1 Gemmatimonadota bacterium
CAGCTCCGGCAGCGACGCTCGGGGCTGCCCGTGCTGTTCATGTCGGGGTACGCGGACGACGACGAGGTGGTCGGCGGCATCCGGCTCGACGGCGTTCCGTTCCTCGCCAAGCCGTTCGCACCAGCGGATTTGGCGCGACGCGTGCGCGAGCTGCTGGAGAGCACCAGAGCAGCGTAACGGGGCTGGCGGGCGTAGAGCGTTTAGCTGAATTTTCGCGTCCCCGCTTGTCCCCCTCTCCAGTTCCCAGATGCGCCGTCTTCTCACGCTCGCGCTCGTCGCAGCAGCGGCCCCCCTCGGTGCGCAGCAACGCGACACTACCAAGCTCCCCACCGTCACAGTCACGACGCAGCGGACCGGTCGCGATCCGTACAAGACGCCGCTCGCGACCACCACGATCACGCCCACCGACTGGTCCTCGCGCCTCGGTCTCGGCATGCAGGACGCGCTCAACCTCGCCCCCGGCGTGCTGGCGCAGTCGCGTGGCGGCGGTATGGATCTGCGCATCGCGATCCGCGGGTTCGGTGCGCGCGGCGCGGGCGATCGCTCGAACGCGGGCACGACGCGCGGCGTGCGCTTCCTGATCGACGGCATTCCGGAAACGGAACCCGATGGCCGCACCTCGCTCGACGAATTCGACCTCTGGGCCGCGTCGTCGGTGGAAGTGGTGCGCTCGAACGCGAGCGCGCTCTGGGGCAACGCCTCGGGCGGACTGGTGAACGTGACCACCATGCCCGGCGCCGATCAGCTCGGCACCACGGTGCGCACGCTGTTCGGGTCGTACGGCTATCAGCGCAACATGGTGCAGGCAACGTCCGCCGCCGGATCCGGCCGCGTGTCCGCAGCGTTCATCAGCACCAAGTACGACGGCTATCGCGGCAACTCGCAGAACGAACGCCAGCTGCTGACCGCCGGCTATCAGGGCCCCATCAGCGAGGCCACGGACCTCGGCGTGCACCTGCTCGGCGCAAGCAACCTGTTCTTCCTGCCCGGGCCGCTCAACGACGCGCAGTTCGCGGCGGATCCGTCGCAGCCGAACGCGACATACGCGGCGCGCCAGGAACGTCGCTTCAACCGCATGGCGCGCCTCGGCGTCACGCTCGAACATCGCCTTGGCGACGACCAGTCCGTGACGGCAATGGCGTACATCACGCCCAAGTTCCTGCAGCGCTCGGAGCGCGGCACGTTCCGCGACTTCACGCGTACGCACACCGGGGCCAGCGCGACGTACAACGTCGCCGGTACGATCGCCGAGGGGCTGACGCACCGGTTCAGCGCGGGCCTCGACGCCGCCTTCCAGGACGGCGCGATCCTGTTCTACAACCTCTCGTCCAGCAACGGCCGCGGCACGACGCTGCGCGACAACAAGCGTGAAGGCGCGTCCAACCTCGGACTGTTCGTGCAGGACCAGCTCGATTACGGCAAGTGGACCGTCTCGCTCGGCCTGCGCAACGACAACATCTCGTACGACTACCAGAACTACATCACGCCGCAGATCGACGCCTCGAAGCGGTTCAACGGCCTCATTCCGAAGGTGGGCGTGAGCTACCAGCTCGGCGAGCGGCATAGCGTCTACGCGAGCGTGGGTGGCGGCATCGAGGTGCCCGCCGGCAACGAGACCGATCCCGCCGGCACCTTCGGCCAGGACACCGTCACGGCCATCAACCCGCTGCTCGACCCGGTGCGCTCCACCACGTACGAGGTCGGCACCAAGCACGCGATGGGCGCCTTCTCGCTCGGGCCGATCGGGCTCAGCAGCCTCGAGTACGATGCCGCCGCGTACTACATCGACGTGAGCAACGAGATCGTGCCTTACCGCGGCGGCCGCTTCTACTTCACCGCTGGCAAGGCGCGCCGCATGGGGCTCGAGTTCGGCGTCCGTGCCCGCACGACGTTCGGCCTCTCGCTCTCCGGCGCGGCGACGATTTCCGACAACACGTATACCGACTACAAAGTCGACTCGGTGCACTACGGCCGACCGGGCTTCTACGCGGACTACAGCGGCAACCGCATCGTGGGCCTGCCACGCTGGATGGGCAACCTGCAGGCGGACTACGCCATTCCGGGCTTCACCGCCCTCTCGGCCGGCATGGGGGTTCAGGCGACCGGCGGTTACGCCGTGGATGACGCCAACCGCGTGGGCGTTCCGCGCAGCGCCGTCTGGAACCTGACGGTGCGCTCGCGCGAGCTGACCAGCGAAGGCAGCCTTTCGATCGCGGGGGCGATCAGCATCGAGAACCTGTTCGATGCGAAGTACGCGGCGAGCGGCTACCTCAACCCCGACGTGGTGGGCGGCGCGCCGCTGTACCTCGAAACGGGCATGCCGCGCACGGTGCTCATCACGTTCGAGTTGCGCCGCAAGTAGCAAGGCGCAACGACACGCGGCGCACGACGCCCCGGCACGCCCCGGCACGCCACGCGCGTGCCGGGGCGTCGTGCGTCTAGAGCAACCGCAGTTCGGGATAGCGCATGCGCGCCAGCACGGTGGCCGCGAGCATGAGCGCCGCAGCGCCGCCGACGGCCCAGTCGGGGCCGAACGCGTGCGCCACCGCTCCCGCGCCGAACGCGCCGATGACCTGCGAGAGCCCGACCACGAGAAACGAGTACGCGGCCATCATGCGGCCGCGAAGCCGGTCGGGGACGATCGTCTGCAGGAGGCCGTTGGCCACCGCGTTCACGATGATCATCAGGAACCCCGTCACGGTCAGCACCGCGATCGCCCAGGTCACGGTGCGCGTGAGCGCGAAGGCGATCAGGCAGGCGCTGAATCCCGTTGCGGCACGCAACAACAGTCGGCCGCGCCCCGGTCGCGAACTGATGGCCGCGAGCGCGAGCGCTCCGAGCACGCCACCAATGCCGACGCTCGAGAGCAACGCACCATAGCCCCCCGCCCTCAGGCCGAGCTGGTCGCGCGCGATCACAGGCATGAGCGTGAGGAAGGGACCGCCGAGCACCGCGTACACGCCGATCAGTCCGAGCAGGCCGCGAATCACGCGCGTCTCGCGCACGTACTGCACCCCTTCGCGCAGCGCCGCGAAGCCCGTCAGCGCGCCCTCGCCCGCCGGGGCGTCCGCTCCCTCGGGCAAGCGCATCATGAAGAGGCCGATGAGCACGGTCACGAACGACAGAGCGTTGAGCGCGAAGCACCAGGCCAGTCCCAGTCGCGCGATGACGATCGCAGCCACCGCCGGCCCCACGACGCGCGCGAGATTGAAGCCGCTCGAGTTCAGCGCGATCGCGCCCTGCAAGTCGTCGCGTCCCACGAGTTCGATCACGAGCGATTGCCGCGCGGGAATCTCGAAGGCGCCGAGCAGGCCGCCGATGGTCGCCAGCACGAGCAGCCCGCCGATTGTCATCTGCCCCGTCCACGTAAACCACCAGAGGAGCGCGGCCTGCACGAGATAGCCGGCTTGCATGAACGTGACGATACGCAACTTCCGCACGCGATCGACAAGCGCGCCGGCCGGGAACGAGAAGAGCAGCACCGGCAGCGAGCCCGCCGCCGCCACGAGGCCGACCAGGAAGGCGCTGTTCGACAGCTCGAGCGCGTACCACCCCTGCGCCATGCCCTGCATCCACGTACCGATGAGGGAGATCGTCTGGCCGATCCAGAAGATCCGGAAGTTCCGGTGACGGCGAAGGGCGCCGAAGGGGTTGCGTGGCTGTGAAGGGGTCACTCTTGCTAAGTTTATTCAGGTGCGGGCCTCGCCGAACTGCAGCGGTGTGCCCCCACAGCGACACGCGGTATTCGCCCTCCCGTACCCTCGAGGGATCGACAGCATGGGCTTCATCGGCGGCGAACTGGGCTATCGGGTCTTGCGTCGCATCGCGAAGCGAAACCGTCAGGGCGTGATGGACGGCAGCGCCTTCGCGGGACGAAGCAAGCTCGATGTCCTGCTGTCGCCAGAAGGCGTTGCGCGCATGAAAGACAAGAGCGTGCTCGACTTCGGCTGCGGTGCCGGCACCCAGGTGTTCGATCTCGCCGACAAGGGCGTGCGCCGCGTGGTCGGGCTCGACATTCAGGCCCCACTGATCGCGGACGGGCAGCGTGAGGCCGAGCGGCGAGGAGTCACCGATCGCGTCGCGTTCACGACCGCCACCGACGAAACGTTCGACGTGGTCGTGTCACTCGACGCCTTCGAGCACTTCAGCGACCCGGCCGCGATGCTCGCCCTCATGCACGACCGGCTCAAGCCTGGCGGCATCGTGCTCGTCTCGTTCGGGCCCACCTGGTACCATCCGCTCGGCGGACACCTGTTTTCCGTTTTTCCGTGGGCACACCTCGTGTTCACCGAGCGGGCACTCATCCGCTGGCGCAGCGACTTCAAGACGGACGGAGCGCGTCGCTTCAGCGAGGTACAGGGCGGGCTCAACCAGATGTCGATCCGGCGCTTTGAAACGATTGTGCGGTCGTCGCCGTTCGAGATCGAGGAACTGCAACCGGTGCCGATTCGCAAGCTCCGGGCGGTAGCCTCCCCGCTCACCCGTGAGTTCACCACGGCGGTTGTCCGCGCCGTGCTGCGAAAGCGCAGCTGAAGCCCGAGGTTCGTCATGCGCAGCCACTCGTACTCGAAGTACAGCCCCGAGCTGGCCGACGCCGTCGACCTGCAGGCGCTGCTCGACAAGCTCGCGGACTTCCTGCTGCAGTCGGGATTCGGCGGGCCGAAGGACCCGTACTGGGGCGATGACGACGCTCAGCAGGACCGCTCGATGGACGCGCTCAAGGAGGCCATCCTCCAGGCGCTCTTCGACAGCGGCCAGTTCACGCCGGAAATGCTCGAGGCGCTGCGCGGCGAAGGCGACGAAGACGCGCAGGCCAAGCTCGCGAAGATGCTCGACGAGCTCATCCAGCGACTCGTGGCCGAAGGGTACCTGAACCTTGAAGCGCCGCCGATGATGCCGGACTCGCACCAGCCGGTGACCGGCAAGGGCAGTCTCGCGCAGGCCGCAGCCAAGGATGTCCAGTTCAACCTCACCGAGAAGGGGATCGACTTCCTCGGCTACAAGACGCTGCGCCACCTCCTCGGCTCGCTCGGCAAGGCGAACTTCGGCAGCCACGACACGCCGTACCTCGCCACGGGCGTCGAGGCGGATGGCTGGAGCAAGCCGTACGAGTTCGGCGACGTGCTCAACCTCGACGTCAACGAGACGCTCAAGAACACGCTCGCGCGCACCGGTTCGCTCGAGGTGCCCATGGACCTCGATTACCCGGACCTCATGGTGCGCCAGGCCGAGTACCGCTCGAGCTGCGCCACCGTGCTGATGCTCGACTGCTCGCACTCGATGATCCTCTACGGCGAGGACCGCTTCACGCCGGCCAAGAAGGTCGCGCTCGCACTCGCGCACCTCATCAAGACGCAGTTCCCGGGCGATTCGATCAAGGTCGTGCTCTTCCACGATTCGGCCGAGGAGATCCCGATCGCCTCGCTCGCCAAGGCGCAGGTGGGCCCGTACCACACCAACACGAAGGAAGGGCTCAAGCTCGCGCAGCGACTGCTCATGGCGCAGAAAAAGGACATGCGCCAGATCGTCATGATCACCGACGGCAAGCCGAGTGCGCTCACCATGCCCGATGGCCGCATTTACAAGAACTCGATGGGGCTCGACGCGAGCGTGATCGCCGAGACGCTCCGCGAAGTCGCCAACTGTCGCAAGAGCGGTATCGTCATCAACACCTTCATGCTCGCGCGCGATCGTGCGCTGGTCGAGTTCGTGAAGGAGATGTCGGCGATCAGCCGCGGCAAGGCCTACTTCACGAACACGATGACGCTGGGCCAGTTCATTCTCATGGATTTCCTGCGGCGAAAGACGAAGACGGTAAGCTGAGCGCACGCGCGGCCGCCGCCTTCGCCCGCTTGCCGTCCGACTCGAGCGGCGGAATGAGCTTGTACATCACCGGCGTCACGAGCCGGGCCAGCAGGGTCGAGCTGATGAGCCCGCCGATGATCACCGATGCGAGCGGCGAGTAGAGCGCCGAGCCCTGCAACGCGAGCGGCAGCAGGCCGCCGATTGCGGTGAGCGTCGTCAGCACGATCGGCACGAAGCGGATCTTGCCCGCCTTTTCCACTGCCTCGTCGATGCCCAGCCCCTCGCCCTCGCGCAACTGGTTGGTGAAATCCACCAGCAGGATCGAGTTCTTGATCTCGATGCCGATGAGCGCCACGAACCCGATGATGGCGGTGAACGAGAGCGTGTATCCGGCCACGAAGAGCGCCGCGATCCCACCCACCACGCCTAGCGGAATGACCGAGGCGACGATCAGCATGCCGCGGAACGTCTTGAACTCGAGCACGAGGATGGCCAAGATGCCGAAGGTGGCGACGAGAATCGCGGCGCCAAGGCCGCCGAAGCTTTCCTGCCTCGATTCGATCTCTCCCGCAGCGACCAACGCATACCCGCGCGGCAGCTCCCACGCGGCGAGCTTGGCGAGGATCGTTCGCGTCACCTTGTCGGTGTTGTAACCCGTCATCACGTCGCTCGTGACCGTCACCGAACGGTCGCCGTCCACGTGTTCGATGACCGGTGGCGAGGCCTCGAAGCGCATCGAGGCCAGCTGGTCGAGCGGCACGAGGCTGCCCGTGATGCTCGGCACGAAGGTGCGCTTGAGGGCGCCCAGTTCCGCGTGCGCACCGCGCGGTAGCCGCACCGTCACGTTGTACTCCTGCCCATCGGCCGCGCGCATCGTGCCCGCGTTCAATCCCGCGAGCGCCAGTCGCACCGTGCGGTCAATCTCCGCCGTCGGCACGCCGAGCAGCCCGGCTTTCGCACGGTCGATGTCCAGCTTGAGGTCCGTGCGCGAGACGCGCACGGGGTTGACCACCGAGCGCGTGCCCTGCACGGAGGCCATCTCGCCCTCGAGCCTGGCCGCCAGCGTGCGCAGCGTGTCGAGGCTGGTGCCGCGGATGCGCAGCGCGATCGGCGCGTCGACCGGCGGGCCGTTCTCGAATTCCTTGACCTCGATGCGCGCGCCCGCGTACTGGTCGAACTGCGTGCGCAACGAGTCATACCAGAGCGGCGTACGCTTCGGGTCGAACCTGTCGATGAGCACGAACAGCTCGCCAACGTTGGAGCGCTCGTTCTTCGCCCAGATGTTGTAGTAGACCTGCGGATTGCCCTTGCCGATGTTCGCGTACACGTGCGTCACGTGCGGGTTCGCGAGCAACGAGCGCTCCACGTGCGCTACCGCCCTTTCCGTGGCGGCCAGCGACGCGCCCTCCGGCGCCTCGACGGTTACGCGGAACTGCGGCGTGCCTGCCTTGGGGAAAAGCGAGAAGCCGATCACGGGCACGAGCGCGAGCGAGCCGGCAAAAAGCGCGACTGCGCCGACCAGCACCAGCTTCGGGCGCGCGAGCGCGGAGTGCAGCCAGCGCGCGTACGTCAGATCGATCGCGCGGTTGAGCCACTGCAGTGCGCGGTTGCCGTGCGGGTCCTCGTCGCGCTTGAGCATGATGCTCGAGAGGAACGGAATGATCGTCAGCGACACGAGCAGCGACGCGAGAATCGTGAAGACGACGGCCGCCGGCAGGACGCGAATGAACTTGCCGGGACCGCCCGGCAGCATGAGCAGCGGCACGAACGCGAAGATCAGCGTCGCCGTCGTGCCGATGACCGCCACGCCGATCTGGCGCGTTGCCTCGATGGCCGCCTCGATGCGCGATCGCCCCTCGCGCAGGAAGCGGCTGATGTTCTCCACCACCACGATCGAGTCGTCCACCAGCAGACCCAGCGCGATCACGAAGCCGACGATCGACATCTGGTTGATCGTGAACCCTGTCGCCTTGAGCAACGTCACGCCGATTGCCAGCGACAGCGGGATCGAGACCATCACGATCAGCGAAGCGCGGAACCCGAGCGGCAGCAGGGTCACGAGCACGAGCAAAATGGCAATCGCGAAGTCCTCGGCCAGGCGCGAGATGCGCGCCTGCACGTTCTTCGCTTGGTCGAAGCCGTGCTTGAGCGTCATCGACGCCGGCAACGCGGCCGCCTGCGCATCCAGCTCCTTCCAGGCCGCGTCGCGCACGGACAGGATGTTCTCCTTGTCCTTCATGATCGCCGTCACCCAGATGGCGCGCTTGCCGTTCAAGCGTGTCGCCACCACCTGCTCGGCGTAGCTCCAGTCCACCTTCGCCACGTCACCCACGCGCACGGTGGCACCCGGTACGCCGGCAATGATCGTGTTGCGCACCTCGTCAGGCGACCGATAGGAACCGCTCGTCTTGACGTTGAATTTGCGCAACCCCGCGTCCACGGAGCCTCCCGGAACGTTCAGCGCCTCGCCACCGATCGCCTGCAAGAGCTGCGATACCGGAATGCGCAGCGCCGACAGCTTGCCGAGATCGAGCGCGACCTCGACCTCGCGCTTCGGATAGCCCCAGAGCTCCGCCTGCTTGATGCCGGGAATCCGCTCGAGCGCGTCGCGCATCGTGCGGGCCCGTGCATCGATCTCGTGCCACGGCGCTGTCTCCGAGACGATCGCCGCCTGCAGAATGTTGACGTCGGCGGCACTCGTCTTGTCCACGGTTAGGCGCACGATCCCCTGCGGCAGGCTGCCACGCAACGCGTTCACCTCGCGCACCACCTCGTCGTACTTCTTGTCCGGGTCCACCTCGAACTCGAACTCGACGCGAATGAAGGCCAGACCGTCCTCGACCTGCGAGCGCACCTTCTTGATCCCCTCGAGGCCGCGCACGCGCTTCTCGATCGGATCCACCACCAGCTGCTCGATGTCCTCCGGACTCGCGCCCGGATAGACCGCCACGATCGGGAAGACCGGAAACGGGAAGGTTGGATCCTCGGCGCGCGGAATCGTGATGAGCGACCACGCTCCCGCCGCCAACAGCGCGACGAACGCGACGATCGTGAACTGGACGTTCTTGACGGAAAATTCGGCGATCTTCATCGGGGCCTCACTTCGCCTTGCGCTCGGCCGCGCTCACCACGCGTACCGGCGTGCCATCCACGAGCCGCGACGCACCCTCGACGATCACTCGTTCGTTTTCCTTCACGCCGCCCGAAAGCGCCACCTGCGCGCCATCGAGAAACGCCACGCGCGCCCGACGGCGCTCGGCCTTCGCCCCGTCGGCGCTGAGCACGAACACCGTCGCGGAGTCCGCGTCGGCCTCGAGCATCGCCCCCACCGGCACGAAGGCAAAGCGTCCGGCCGCGCGTACCTGGATTTCCGCGCTGCCAATCAGGCCCGAAGCGATCTCGCGCTTTCCCGGCGTGACCGAGAGCTCGGCCTCGTATGTGCCCGCACCCGGCGTGGCCGCAGCAGCAACGCGCAGCACGCGCGCGTCGAACTGCGCCCCGGGATAGGCGTCGAAGTGCACCAGCGCGTGATCGCCCCGGTGTACGCGCACCGCTTCGCGATCGGGTAGTCCGACGCGCAACACGAGACCGGACGCATCGTTGCGCAGCATCACCACCGGCTGCCCCGGCGACACGAGCTGGTGCGCCTCGACCAAGCGACGCAGAACGGTGCCCGCGAACGGGGCGCGAATCACGGCGTATTGCCGGTTGAACTCGGCGATGCGGAGGTTCGAAGCCGCCACATCAAGTCCGGTGGTCGCGTCCTGCAGCTGCTCGAGCGTCGCCACCGAGTCCCTGTACAGCGACCTCACGCGGTCGAGATCGCGCGCGGCCTTGTCGCGCCCCTGTCGCGCCTTCTCCACCTCGGCGCCAATCTCGGTCGGGGCGAGTTCGGCCAGCACCTCGCCGGCAGCGACGCGCTGTCCGCTCTCGACGCGCGCCTTCTCGACGACGCCCCCGATCTTGAACGCGAGGGTTACTTCCTCCTTGGCCGCGAGCATGCCGGAGCCGAACACGGGCGCAGCGGCGGCGCGTTCCTCGGCAACGGCGACCTCGACAGGAATGGCAGGCGCGTGTGCACGGGGCGCGGCGTTGCCGTCGGCGCAGGCCGCGGCGCCCAGTCCGATGAGGGTCAGCGTAACGGCGAGCGGAGCGCGGGTGATCACGGGAGGGTCCTCGGGTAGAGCGCAGCGGCGCGATCGAGCT
>JAYTVE010000557.1:0-38882 GCA_043744185.1 Gemmatimonadota bacterium
TCCCCCCTGCCATCACCGACGTCATCATCGACGATCCGCTCAACCTGCCGAACGGCAACGCCACGCCGTTCATGGACGGGCCGGTGATGTTCTTCTGGCCGACGCCGCCCGACCCCGCTTCGGGGCTCGCGCAACAGACCACGTGGGGCGAGCTGCTCTCGATCCACGAGTTCGCGCACATCGCGCACCTGTCGCGCCCAGCGCGCGATCCGTGGGAGCGCGTCGAACTCCTCTTGCCGTTCCTTCCGCAACTCGGGCCGATACCGCGGCGCGTGCCCACCTGGGTGACCGAAGGCTACGCGACGCTCGTGGAAGGTCGGCTCTCCGCGAGTGGGCGTCCGAACTCCGTGTGGCGCGCGGCCGTGCTCCGCTCGTGGGCGCTCGACGGCATGCTGCCCGCGTACGAGCAACTCGACGAGGGCGGGCCGTTCCTCGGCGGCTCGATGTCGTACCTGCTCGGCTCCGCGTACCTCGAATGGCTGTCGCGCGCGCGCGGAGATTCTGCGCTGCCGCAGCTCTGGCGCAGGCTGACGGCGCGCGTGCCGCGCGAATTCGGCGAGGCGTTCACGGGATCGTTTGGCGAACCCCCGCAGGCGCTGTATGGGCGCTTCATCACGGACATGACGGCGCAGGCCTTCGCGGTGCGCGTCGAGCGTACCGCAGCGGGACTGGTCGAGGGCGAGCGCGTCGCGCGACTCGAACAAGGCGTGGGCGCGCCTGCACTCTCTCCCGATGGCTCACGCGCCGCCGTGCCACTGGCGGCCGCCGGCGGTCGGCCGTCGCGCATCGAGATCTGGAGCACGCGCCCCTCCCCGGCGGATTCGCAGGCGCTCCGCGCCACCGCGCGCATGATCGAGGAAGACCCGGAGGATGTCGCGGACTATTCGCCGTTCCCGAAACGACCACGCGCGATCAACGTGCTCTATCCGGTGCGCGGGCGCGGCCACACGGAACCGCGCTTCATGCCCGATGGCCGACGCCTGCTCGTGACGCGCATGGAGCCACTGTCCTCCGGTGCGCTGCGCCCGGACCTCTTCATCTGGGATCCGCGACTCAATGCCGTGACACGCGTGACCAAGGGCGCGGGCATCAAGCTCGCAGATCCGACGCCGGACGGCGCGTTCGCCGTGGGCATCCGCTGCGGCGCGGGCACGTGCGACGTGGTCGAGATCACGCTCGAGACGGGCGCGATCCGCGTGCTGCAACCGGGTAGCCCCGAGCGCACCTTCGGCGGCGCGCGCGTTTCGACTGACGGCCGCACGGTCGCGACCGCGATGCACGCCGAGGGACGTTGGCGCATCGCGTTGGTGAATCGCGCCGATGGCGCGCTCACCGTCATCGAAACGTCCGATCGCGCAAGCCGTTTCGCGCCCGCGTGGATGCCGGACGGCCGCTCCCTCGCGGTCGTGTCGGAAGCGGGCGGCATCGCGGACATCGAACGGCTCACCCTCGCTGGAGCGACCACGCCGCTGACGCGCGTGCTCACGGCTACGCAGACGCCTGACGTCGCCCCGCAGGGCGACAAGCTCTGGTTCCTGACGCTGCACGCACGCGGATGGGACGTGCGCACGTTGCCCCTTGGCGCAGCACCGCTCACGCGCACCGCGAGCATCCTCACCTCTGAAGCCGTCACCGGCCCGCGTGACAAGCCGGCGCTCACCAACCCGCCGGCCCCGGCCGCCGTTACGCCCGCGTGGCCCATCGGCCCCGTGCAGGACACGGCGTACAGTCTCGGTCCGCGCGGCTGGCGGTTGATTCCGATCGGGTCCTTCAGCATCACGGGCGCGAACATCGGTTTCGCCCTCGACCTGGTCGACCCCGTGGGACGACTTGCGGTCGTGGCGCAGGGACTGGTCGGCGACGCGAGCGCGTGGCAAGGCGCGTCGGTGGACCTGGCGTGGCGCGGTGATCATCCGAACGTCTCGGTGAGCGGATTCTGGACGCGCGAGCGACCGTCGCTCAGCGCGAAGGCGCCGCCCCTCACCGCGCTGCTGGACGTCGAGCAGGTGGGCGGCGTGCTGGCAATGTCGGTCGATCGCGTCAGCACGCTCGGCGGTCACCACTATGCTGCGGGCGTCCTGGCGGGGAGCATCAACAACCTTGGTGGCAACGCGCGCGCCGGCACGCGCGCCTTCGGCTGGATGGAGATGGCGCACCGCTACCAGTGGGTGCGCGGTGGCGAGCTCGTGCTCAGGCTCGACGGCAGCGCACACCTGGCGCGCGGCAGCACCGAAGGAACGACGTGGACACGCGCCGTCACGAGCGCGGGCCTGCGCAGCGGGTTCCGTAGACTGCAGCTCGAGGTGAGCGGTACGTACGCGCGCGTCACGAGTGACACGCCGGTGGCGGAGCAGCTGCAGGTCGGCGGGCTCGGCACCACGCTCATGCCGGGTGCCGCGCTCACGCAGCGGATCGAGGCGCCGGCATATGCCGCGGGTACGCTCGTGGGCACGCAGGCCGCTCGCGTCCGCCTCGCCCTCGTGCGCGGCCCGCTCTCGCTGTTCTGGGACGCGATGGCGGCGGGCAATCAGGTCGATCATGGGTCGCAGTGGTGGCGCGTGGCAGGTGCGGACACGCGGTTGACGCTCGATCCCACCCCTGCACTGCGCCTGCCGATGATCGACCTGCGCGCGGGCGCCGGCTACGCATTTGATGATGCGCGACTGGCCGGCTGGCGCGGCTGGCTTTCGTTCAGCGTGCGGCCGTAGCGCGCTGCGATCAGGGCGCCACGCGGCGCCCCGCCATGACGTCCACCCAGGTCGAGAAGTTCTCGCGTCCGGGATAGCCGGGCATCGAGGCGACGATGCGCGCGGCACTGTCGAGCGCGATGAAGACTGGCGTGCCGGGAAACTGGAATGAGAGCGTCGTGCGCGCGCCTTCGTTGGCGGGCCCGAGAAAGGCGCCGGCTTGCACCTGTGCCGCACGCCACTCCATCGCACCGCTGTCGGCACCTTCGATGGTGACGACCGTGAGTCGCGGGAACGCGCCGCCCGTCACCTGACTGGCGCGAAAGTCGGCCATCGCCTGCCGACAGACGGCGCATCTGGTAGAGGAGATCATCACGACCTGCGGCACGCCGACGCGTGCAAGGTCGACGCGCGCACCGAGGGTGTCACGGAGGCTCAGCGCATCGAGGCGCGTTTCGCGCGGGGGCGCGCCCGTGCGCCAGAGCTCAGCGCGGGCAGGACGACGCGAGTCGGCCGCCCAGGCGAGGACAAGGCCGGCGAGCAATCCGCCGACGAACACGATCGCGCCCGCGCGAAGGCGCGGGCGCGTCGGCGCGTTCACTGCTTGCGCGCGCTCACGGTCCCCGTGGGGTCGGCCTGCGTGGCCGCGGCGGCGTAGCGATTGATGATCGCGAAGGCGGCGGTGAACTCGCCCGGCGGCGCGGCGAGGTATGCAGGATCGGCAGCGGTCACGAACGCGTTGAGCGCGCGCGATGCCGCCGCAACCATCACCGGCGTCGGAGTCGGGCCCATGTCTACGAGCGCGTCGAGCAGCTGAGCAGCGACGACCGGGTCATTCGGCACGCCCTGGCCGAAGATGTCGCGCACCGCCGCGACGGACAGACCGGCACCGGTCGTGGCCGACTTGAGCACGCCGAGCACGGCGAGTTGCGCCGCTGGCTCGATGGCTTCGCCACCGGGTCCCCGAAGCTCCCCTCGATTGACCTGGTTCTCGAGCGCGGTGCTCGCCGCACGAATGCGCTCGAGCGCGTTCGGGTCGAACTGGTTCGCGCCCACTGGTATCGGACGCAACCCGAAGCCCGGCACGTAGCTGCCACCGAGCACCGCGGCGGAGGTGACCGTGCCACCGCCGATGTCCGACGCCGTGCGCGACTGCGCCGCGAGGGCCAGTGGCAGCGCGAGCGTGATGATGGCGAGCGGGATGATGCGCATGGGAGCCCTCACGGGGAGCAGGGGCGTCGGAAGAACGCGTCCTTGTCGAAGCGGGTCGAGAAGCCGACCGCAAGCACGAAACGCGCGCCGTCGCCGGCACTACGTGTTATATCGGCAAACCCGGGCGTGATCACAAGCGGAACGCAGCGGAAGGGCGCGGCGCTGAGTGCCACCGTGACATCCTGTCCGGTATAGTCGACGATGGCGGCGAAGCGCTGCGCGAAGCGATACCCGACGGACCCGAACGGGTTCATGGTCACCTTGCTGGCGGCCACGTCGGCCTCACGACGGAAACGCCCATCGCCGATGCCGATCGACCAGATGAGTTCGTTGCCGTCGCTTGGCTCGGTGGTGGTGATGGAGTCGATGCCACCAAGACGCAACAGGTTGCTGACAACGAGGAAGAACGACCGGCCGCCGTCGGGGCCCGCCGACGTCTGCCGACCGACCTCGAGCACGTTCTCGAAGCCCGCGCTCACGCCGTAGCCGCGAATGATGCGGTGCGCGCGCACCGACACGGTACCGTTCGAGAAGAAGCCACGGTTGACGGTGCCGAACGACGAGTAGACAAGCTCACCGCCGAGGTTCTGCACGGGATCGCCGAGCCCCATCCCAACGCCCACGGCGCCATCGGCCTTGCTGGTAAAGCGGGTGCGCTGTTGATAGCTCGCGCTTCCGAAAAAATCGCCCCAAGCTGGACCGTAGCCGGAGGGGGTGGCGAAGCCCAAGCCTGGCGAGACGCGGCGCGCGAGCGGTGAGGCGACCCAGACGACGGGTGTCTCGACGCGCCAGCGGGCGCGGACGGAGTCGAGCTCGCGCGGGGTGAATCGGCGTACGGCGGGTGCGATGGCGGTGCGCGTCGGTGTGGCGGGCGGAGCCTCAGGCGCGGGCGCGACAGACGTCGGCGCGGGAGCGGTCGCGGGCGCCGGAGTTGGCGCTGCAGGTGCCGGCGCGGGCGCCTGCGTCGCTGCAGCTGGCTTCGCAGTCACCGGCGCGGCTGCGGACGGTGGCGCGGCTGACGTCCCAACGGGTGCGGTCGCCTTGGCGGCGGCCGAACCCGGCACCCCGCGGGGCGCTCGCGCCTTTGCCGATGCAATGCTGGCCCCCCGGCCGCTCGAAGCGGGAGCGCGCACCGAGGTCTTGGCGCGCGGCGCCGCCACCACGGTCGTCTTCTTCACTGCAGGCGCGGCCGCCACCGGCGCAGGCGGCGGCGCAGCCGCGCTCGGCGCTGCACTCGCGGTCTTGGCCGCCGCTGCACGCTGGGCACGCCGGACCGAATCGGCGCGCACCTTCCGTGACTGCGCGTCGTCGCCGCCCTGCCCCGCCTTTGCGTCGCAGGCGATCAGGGACAACACCACGATGACGCTCGCGCTCCGTAGCGCGTAGGGGCGAAAGCGAGAGAGGATCAGGCGCGGCATGATGACGGAAAACTAGCGGTGGGGATACCGTGCAGACGGGTGGGCGCTTGCCCACGTCACGTCCAAGTTCGACCTTGCAGCTTCACGCAGCCACCACCGCCTGACTTTCGTCTGAACCCACGCCATGCCCGAGCCTTCGCGACCTGCCCTGATCGGCGCCAGCCCCGGCGCACACACGGTCGGCGCCGCACCGACGTTGTACCACACGCCATGACACAGCTGCGTGGACGCGTGGTGGCGCTGAGTGGCGCCGCGAGCGGCATCGGACGAGCCTTGGCGGCGCGCTTGGCCGCCGAAGGCGCTCACCTGGCCCTCGCCGACATCCGCGACGACGAACTCGCGTCGAGCGCCGACGCCGCACGTGCGGTGGGCGCTACCGTGAGCACGCATCACGTGGACGTGAGCCAGCGCGCGGACGTCGAGCGCTGGGCCGCCGAAGCGGTGGCGGCGCACGGCCGCGTGGGTGCGCTCATCAACAATGCCGGCGTCGCGGTGCACGGCACGTTCGACGAGCACACGATCGAGGATTTCGAGTGGCTCTTCGGCATCAACTTCTGGGGCGTGCTCTACGGGCTCAAGGCGTTTCTCCCGATCCTCAAGGCACAGCCCGACGCGCACATCGCCAACACGTCGAGCATCTTCGGCATCGTGGCGCCGGCGGGGCAGGCCGCGTACAGTGCGTCCAAGTTTGCGGTACGCGGCATGAGCGAGGTGCTCCGGCATGAGCTCGAGGGGACGAAGATTCGCGTCTCGGTGATTCATCCCGGCGGCATCGACACGAACATCGCCGCCCGGGCGCGCTATCACGACGACGTGCCGGAGGCGGCGAAGGCCATGTACGCGGAGAAGTTCCGCAGCGTGGCGCGCACGTCACCGGCCGAAGCCGCCGACATCATCGTGCGCGGCATCCTGACCAACAAGAAGCGTATCCTCGTCGGTATCGACGCGGTGGGGCTGGACCTGCTGCAACGCGTGCGACCGGCGGGCTACTGGGCGGGCATCCGTGCGGTGTGGGATCCGGCAAAGTTCGACGCCGAGGTCGCACGCCAGACGAGACGCACGCGAGGCCCGTCATGAGCTGGCAGGCCGGCATCGCGAACGTTCTGCTTCGCGTCATGGTCCGCCGTCGATGGACCGGGTGGACGCCAGGGGTCGAGGGTGCGCGGATGCTGCGGCGAGTCTTCGGTCAGCCGCGCGCGATGCGCGACTACCGCGCGCGCTCGGCGCGCGTCACGAAGGTGCGCGAGGTAATCGTCGAGGGCGAATGGGTGTTGCCGCTCGACGGCACTGTCGAGGACGGGCGCACGATTCTCTATCTCCACGGCGGTGGCTACGTCTTCTGCACCGAGGAAACGCACCGTCCGCTCACGACCACCCTCGCGAACCTCGCGAAGGCGCGCGTGTTCGCGCCGGCCTACCGGCTCGCGCCGGAGCACCCGTTTCCCGCTGCGGTGGACGACGCACTCGCGGCTGCGGCGTGGCTGTTCGAGCAGGGCGTCGATCCGGCGCGCACGATCGTTGCCGGCGACTCGGCGGGGGGCGGCCTCGCGCTCGCGCTGCTGATCGCCCGTCGCGATGCCGGCTTGCCACCTATGGCCGGCGCGTATCTGCTCTCGCCGTGGACCGACCTCGCGGGCACCGGCGCCTCGATGGAGACGAACCGCGACCGAGACGCGATGTTCAACCCGGGGCGCATCGCCACGTTCGCGCGCGAGTACCTGGGCGACGTGCCGGCGACGCATCCGCTCGCGTCGCCGCTGTACGCGGAGCTCGCGGGATTGCCGCCGTTGTGCATCCAGGCGGGAAGCGACGAAGTGCTGCTCGACGACGCGCGCCGGCTCGCGGAGCGTGCGCGCGCGGCCGGCGTCGACGTGTCGATCACCACGTGGCCCGGCGTACCGCACGTCTGGCAGCTCTGGACGCCGTACCTGCCGGAGGCGCGTGAGGCGATCGCGCGGGCGGTGGCGTGGATCACGGCGCGCGTTCCGGCGCGGACGCGCGAGGCAGCTGCGGGCGCGTCGGGCGCGTCTGCCGGAGCGCACTCGACCGAGTAGCCAGCGGGACGACAGTCGAGGGGTTCGCACCGCTCGGCTACATTTCGCCCATGCCTGACACTCGTCGCCCCGCACGCACTGTGGCGCTCGTCGCCGTGACGTGCATGGCCATGGCCTGCTCGAGGAGCGACAGTGCGCGCGCCGTGGGCGGCCCGGCCGTTCCGCTGCCCACGCCGATCGGACGGCCGGCCTTCACGCTCATGGCCACGGACGGCAAGCCGTTCGACTTTCCCGCGCGCACGAAGGGCAAGCTGACCTTCCTGCTCTTTGGCTACACGCACTGCCCGGATGTCTGTCCCGTGCACGTGGCCAACATCGCGGCCGCCATGCAGAGCCTCACGTTCGAGGAACGCGCCAAGTCCACGCTCGTGTTCATCACCACGGACCCGATGCGCGACTCGCTGCCGGTGCTGCGCAGCTGGCTCGCGAGCTTCGACTCGAACTTCGTGGGGCTCACGGGTTCGGTCGAGGACGTGACGCGACTTGCCACCTCGCTGCAGGTGGCGCCCGCGATGTTCGGCGCGCCGAACGCGGACAAGTCGTACGAAGTGGGGCACGGTGCCCAAGTGATCGTGTGGCAGCCCGACGACACCGCGCGCTTCATCTTTCCGTTCGGCGTGCGGCAGAAGGAATGGGTGGAGGCGCTACCGAGGTTGATCGGTCGCGCGCCGACGCTGATCCAGCGCATCAAGGGCGAATCGTGATGAGGCACCTCACGACGCGCGAGATGTCGCGCGCGACGACGCGCGAGATGACGCGATCGTTCGTGATCGCCGCTGCAAGCGCCGCGCTGTGCGCCGTCGTCGCGTGCGGCAGGGACGCGCCGCCGGTGCCGGCATCGCTCACGGTGTCGCGCGCATTTGTCGTGCGCCCCGCCGGCGAGTCGCCCGCGGCGCTCTACGCGACCTTCACGAACTCCACCACCGCGGCCGACACGCTGCACGCGGTGGAGTTGGCGAGCACGCGCATCATGCTCCACGGCCCGATGCCCGACATGGCCATGCTCGACGCCATTCCCGTTGCGGCCGGCGCGACCGAACGGCTCGCCCCCGGTGGCCGCCACGGCATGATCACCGGCCTTGGACCTCACGCGCGCGGCGATGCGTTGACCGTGATCTTCCGCTTCGCGCACGGCGGCGCGATCACGGCCACGGCGCGCGTGATCGCGTACGCCGACGTGGACACCGCCGCGCCCCCCGTTCGCTAGACTACCCGCATGCAATTCTGGTGCTCGGCCTCGACCAAGGCATGGACGTGGAGCTGGACCGCCTATCCCGGCGTCTGGCTCATGGTCGCCCTGATCGCGGTCACGTATGCGCGCCTCTCGCGCGATCCCGCACAGCTCGGCACGCACCGCGTGACGGGCTGGCTCGGCGTCGCCACGATCTGGCTCGCGCTCGACTGGCCGCTTGGACCGCTCGCGGCGGGCTACCTGGCCAGCGCGCACTCGCTCCAGTTCCTGCTCGTCGCGCTGATTGCGCCGCCGCTCCTGCTGCTCGGCGCACGTGAAGGCATCACGGCGTGGTGGGCCGCGGGCGCCGGCGAGCGTGCGTCAGGTCGCGTGATCAATCGCGCGACCGCACCACTCGCTGCCGCCGTGATTTTCAACCTGGTGACGATCACCACGCATGTGCCGGCCGTGGTCGACAGCTGGATGACGAGCCAGCTTGGCGCCTTTGCCATTGACTTGATGTGGCTGCTGGGCGGACTCGCGTTCTGGTGGCCGATCGTGCTTGGTGTACCCGAGCGTGCCTGGTTTGGAGGTGGCTCGAAGCTGCTCTATCTCTTCATCGGCACCATCGTTCACACGGGGATTGCCATCGCGATGCTGCTGCGCGACTACCCGATGTACGGCGTCTACGAGCTCGCGCCGCCGATGTCAGGGCTGTCCGCGATGGACGACATCAAGATTGCCGGTGGCATCATGGAACTGGCCGGGTCGGCGATCGTGTTCGGCATCATGACGGTGATGTTCTTCCGCTGGTCCCGTGAGGCGGGCAACACATGACGCGCATCCCCGACGTCTTCGTTCTCGCCCTCGTGCTGGTGGCGAGCACCTCGACCGCCAAGGCGCAGTCGACCACCGCCACCAACGCGGCCACCGCTTCGTCGTCCGCGGCTTCCGCTGCAGGAAACGCTGCAGGCAACGCTACGGCGCAAGCCAAGCCGGCCTCGGTAGTGCCGCAGCCGAGTGCGCAGCTCGCGATCGGCGAAGTGCACCCCGAGGCGGCCGCCCTCATTGACCAGATCATGAGCCCGTTCTGTCCGGGCCTGATCCTCACCAACTGCCCGACCCTTGCCGCCGACTCGCTCCGCCGCGCCATCCGCGAGCGATTCAACGCGGGGGCGTCGCGCGCGCAGGTCATGAAGGAGCTCTCGGCCACCTACGGCGAGGCGATCCGATCGGCTCCTGATCGTTCCGGGTTCGGCCTGCTCGCGTGGGTCGTGCCGGGCAGCATCGTGCTCATCGGCGGGTTGGTGCTCACCGCCTTCATTCGACGCCGCCGCGATGCACAGGCACTCGTGCACGCCGTCACACCCACCAGTGCGCCGCGCGCGCCCGACAGCGCGCTCGACGCCGAACTCGCCGCCCGGTTGCGCGACGGCTGAGGCCACACCGATGCGCCGCACGCTTGCCTTGCTCGTACTCGCCGCCCTGCCTCTCGCGGCACGTGCGCAGGGGCCCGACACCGAGATCTGGACGGCGACGCTCGACCTGAGTGGCGGCAAGTTTGCCATCGGCGCGCTCACCAATGCGACCAGGAGCCCGGGGTACGACAATCACCCGTGGTGGGACGCCGACGGCCGCGCGCTGTATTTCGTGTCTGGCCGTGATGGCCACCAGTTCGACGTCTACCGCACCGCGCTTGATGGATCGCCAGCGGTGCGTCGGTCGCACGAGCCGGAGAACGAGTACAGCCCGAAGCCGGCCGCGAACGGGTTCATCACGCTGCTGCGCGAGGAAGCAGGGTTGGGCACGCGCCTCTGGCGCTATCGCCCGGACGGCACCCCCGATTCGCTGCTCGCCAAGGCCGACCATCTGGGCTACTACGCCTACGTCGACGCGCGCACGATCGCGTTCTACGTGAACGAACCGTCGCGCGGCTTCCTCATCGAGGACGTGCGCTCGCACACGATCACACGGGTTGGCGAGCACATCCGTGCGCAGCCGGTGCCGGTGCCCGGCGCACGCGCCGTCACGATCATCCGCGACGACTCGACCGGCACGCCCTGGCTCGAGCGATATGACATCGACAAGAAGACGTTCACGCGGCTCGTGAAGAGCCGCCCGAACGTCGGGTGGCACTCGGCGGCGCCGGGCGGCGTGGTGCTCGAGGCCGCTGGCAACACCATCTGGGCGTTCGACCCGAAGAAGGACAGCGACTGGCGCGCAGTCGCGACGTTCACGGATCCGGAGCTGCAGGGGCTCGCGCGCGTGTCGATCAACGCACAGGGCGACCGCGTGGCGCTCGTGTCGACGCCATCGGACTCGACGGGCATCCGCAACATGCGCGCGATGAGCAACCAGGCGATCTCGGCGCGCGACTCGGTGGCGTTCGCGAGCTCGATGCGCGCCGACATGCGCGTGACGACGAGCACCGGCAAGCATTACGACAGCCGCGATGCCTACGTCGCGGGCATGGCGCAACAGTGGACCGCCGACAACGCGAGCCGCTACGTGCGCACGCCGGGGCGCATCGAGATCAGCGCCGATCGCGCGCGCGCAGCAGAGGAAGGCACGTGGGTGGGCACAGCCAGCGTGGGCGGCGGCGCGTCGAGCTTTGGCGGCCGCTACCTCGCGCACTGGGTGCGCGAGGGCGGCAACTGGGTGATGATCAGCGAGCTGTTCGTGAGCCTGCGCTGCGACGGGCCGGCTTGCGCGACGCGGTAGAGCCGCTCACGCGCGAGTCGTGAGCCGCGAGCGCAGCTCCACTCACCGGTCGCTCGCGCCCTGCGACGTGATGCCCGGCGCCTTCATGTTGAGGCGCTTCCGCTCGCTCTGCACGTAGCCCTCGACTTCGCGCAGCAGCCCCTGCGCGTCCCAGGCCGTGCCGTTGATGATGGTCCACGACACGCCGCCCAGCTTCCAGAGCTCGCCGGCGGGCTTGAGTCCGGCAAAGCCGTAGCCGCGGCCGTACATGACCTTGAAGTTGTCGAGCGGGTTGCCGTTGACGATCGTGAGATCGGCCTTGCAGCCCACGCGCACGCCACAGAACTCCTTCCAGCCGAGTGCTGCGTAGGCGTTGGTGGTGGCCACCTTGATGACGTCGATCGGGTGGATGCCGGTTTCCTGCATCAGCTCGAGCTCGCGGATCATCGAGATGCCGCCACTCGCCGGATCGTCGCTGCCGGCGGTGAGCTGGCCGCCACGCTCGTGGTACACCTTCACCCACTTCATCCAGATCGCGAAGTTCTTCTTCCACATGATTTCGTCGGACGTCTTCCATTCCGTCTTGAAGGCGCCGTGCGTGCCGGAATCGGGGCTCACTTCGGTTTGCGTCGGATGCGCGAGCGAGGCGTTGGTGGGGAGGCCGATCTTGCGCCACCAGTCGCGGTTGTCCTCGTACACCGAGAGCGTCGGGTCCCAGTTGGTGTTGTTCTTGATCATCAGGTCGATGACCGCCGACACGCGCTCAGGCTGCTGGTCGGCCTGGGCCCAGAGCATGCCGGCGTAGCGGAAGCGGTCGAGTTCTTTCCAGTAGTTGTAGTCCACAGGAAAGTTCTGCGATCCGGTCAGCGCGGCATCGGGAATGCCGTACCAGTGCTCGATGCTCTTGACGCCGGCGTTGGACGCCACGCGCGCGTCGGTCTCGCTGACCTTGAGGTCGACCATGGTGAACATGCCGAGCTTCTTGCCCTCGTCCGCGATCGCTTCCATCACGTCGGGATAGTGGCCGGGGCTCTTCGACACCTTGATGCAATCGGCGCCCAACTGTTTGAACTCCTTGACCATCGCACGCGCCTTCTCGGGCGTGTTGCCCACGTCCCAGTGGCGGAGCGGCAGCGGCCAGCGCTGGCAGAGAATGAGGCGCGGGCCCGCGAGCGTGCCGTTGTCGATGGCGCGCTTCTGCTCGAGCAGGAACGGTGTGCCTGCGCCATCGCCCGCATCGCGCACCGCGGTGATGCCGTGGCCCATGTACAGGCGATACGCGTAGTCCATGCCGCGGGGGCCGAGCTCGTTGCCGCGGGGCGGCAGGTGCGCGTGCATCTCGACCAGCCCAGGGGTCACGTACTGCCCCTTGGCGTCGATGACGACATCGCCAGTCGCACGCTGGAAGTTCTTGCCGTAGCCCGCCGCGTTGACGGGATCCATCGGGATCATGTCGACGATCGTGCCGTTCTCGATGATGATGTCGACGGGCCCTTCGGGCGGCATGGCGCGATTGGTGCCCGGCGTGCCGCGTCCCGAGAGCACGATCGCGTTGCGGATGACGAGTCGCTTGCCGCGTTCGCCCTTGATCGTGCCCATGGGCAGCGCGTCGGGGCCGTTGTTGGGCGCGAGCAGCCGCTCCTGCGCGGACGACCCACGTGGCGTGGCTGAAATCAGGTAGGCGACGATGATCGTCGCCCCGACTGCACGAACGATCACGCGCGATACGCAGGATGCCGAGGGCGAGCTGTTGGACATGCCGAGCTCCGAGAGGGTCGCGTAGTGGAGACGTGAAACGGTATGTCGCCGACCATCCGCTCGCAATGCGGCCCGGCTAGGGGCACGCATGGACTTCGAGAGGAACCACCGCTGTATCGATTCGTCCCGCGTGTAGCGCTACCGCGATCCGCGCGACCACGAATCCGACCCTCGCCGCGGTCAGCAGGTAGTGTCCCGATGGAGCGACCAGCCGGAACCCGCCACGTCCGTTCGTCAGCACCGCGGCCGAATCGACGGCTTCGAGACGCACTCGAACATCCTGCAACGCGGCCTTGCTTCTCAATTCCACGACCGCCCCAACGAGGATGCCACGTGTCGGGACCGCGATCGCCGAAGGTACTCGGGATGGAATCGTGTCCGCTTCACGCGACACGGTGTCGCATGCTCGCAAGTGCACGACGGCATCAATCGGAGCATCATCACTCTGCCTAGTGCTCGAACACGCCAGCATCAACGGGAAGGCAAACACCTTGCCCGTCCTTTGGATCTCCGCGAAGGACGCCATCGCTACTTTCCGCTCACCTTTGAGCGATGCCACGTTAAGGCTCTGGTGGCAGGAGCGGACAGCCCGGCGCGGTGGCGCGCAGGTGAAGCGCTCCAACCGCACAAATGTGAAGTCACAGCCACCGGATTCAGCCTCGACAAAAGCAACCCACCTCCGACACGAGCCAGGCTTCTACGGTTCTCTGGGCGTCACGGTTCAGTCAACTTTGTTAGTAGCGCCGGAGATGACCCAACTCTGCTTGGCCGTGTCAGGGAGAATGCGAAAGGCGCGCCAATAGCTTTCCGGCCCCCTCGTCAACGTCACGACGTAACAGGCCGCGCCAAGCCGCCGGAGTGGTACCGCGGTCCGGTACCCGGCCACCGAATCGCCGATGGCCAGGTGAAGGGGAAGCGAGACGGCGTCACCGAGTTCATCGTTGACGATGAACCAACGTGTTGAAGCCTGGATGCGCCGATCACCCGGGCCGCACGATGCCGTGTCGAGGGCGAACGAGCCCACACCCCGAAGCCTCGTCTGATTCGCGGGTGCACCCGAAATATCCACGACCACGTCCGGCCAGTGCGCTCCGGCGCTCACCTGCAATCCGAGCGGCGGACGGCTGCAGCCGAGGGCAGAGAAAGCAAATATCAACGTGAGACGGGGCATGAGTAGCGCCATCACGGTCGGCTCGGAAACTGGTAGGGTGACCTACGACATGCGACGGGATCGAGTGTCTTACAGCGCTGGACAATGACGGCCTGCTCTTCCATGCCGTATGCGTAGAAATTGCCCGGGGGCAGACACTTGACCCGATAGGGGTCTGCATCGGGTCCTCAGGGCAGTGCCCGGGTGGGACCCTCCGATGTTACAGTGGCCGGTTTTCGGGGGTAAGGTCAGATGCAGTACGAACGATTCCTTCACGATCAGGCCGCGGCGGAATGAGTCACGTGTCCACGAAACCCGGGTAAGTCGAGGAGGAACGGTCACACAGGTGTCACTGCGGCACAATCGTGAGAGGGATGGTGTCTGAGAGGGTGCGCTCGTTGACATAACAAGGATAGACGTCGTCCGGGCTCTTGGCGCTAGGACGACTTCGATGCGCTGGCGGTACTCGAGGACATGGACTGACCGTCAAGTCTTGAAGAAATCGCTCTCCAGAGTCGGGCGTGGCGAAGTAGAACGCCGCGACCAAGTACCGGCCCGGCTTGCGGAGGGAAAACAGCGCGATGCACTGGCCGTTGTCGCGTCCATGTGGGAGAGGGTCGAACATGGAGGCTCGCACGCATCGCAAGTCGCGTCGCTCGATGTATGCACCAAATGTCGAGATAGGGGCGAAGGTTTCCCACCGTGACCGCAGAACAGAGGCGGCGCCGCTGTCCGCTTCAGCAACGGAGCCATCAAGATTGAGAAGAAGCGCAAAGAACCGCCGCGAGTTCACGTCCGCGATGATCGGTCCCGGCCCGGCTTTCAACGCCATGGTGACGTAAACTGGGCCGGAGTCCCGTGAACGAATCGTGTCGTGATCGAGAGCGGCTGATAGCTGGACGATCTGCGTTGTATCGACGTCCAAGATGCGCTTCGCATCTCGCGGCGGATCAGCCTTCGTGCAGTAAGCGAGCGGAATGACGAAGCTCAGGAACATCGCAGCGACAGGGCGAGGTTTGAGGAAGAGCTTCAGGTCTCGAACCGATGGCAGCACTTGCGTCACGGTACTCCCTCCATCCCGCGGAAGCGCACGGCTTGATTTCGTTGGCTATTTGTCAGCTGACTCCAAATTGTCCTGTTGGTCGCCGACGCCGTTCCATACGGGGGCGGAAGGTCGTCGAAAGCACCGAGGCCTCCCGATTTGCCGTGCACAAGAATCTCGTGCATCGCCACTGCAAGTCGATCAACTGGCCCGAGAAACTTCCCGATCTTGATCGTGGTCCCAAACGACGGTGTGACACCAAGGTTGGGTCCATCGGTCGCACTCTTGTTTCGTGGCGGAGTCGCATTGAGGTCGTCATCGTCCCACGCTACGTACACAACCGCGCGGTTAGTGGAGTCAAACGCGTCTGCGGCCTCGGCAAAGACGTTGCGTTCACCCGGCCCGAGTGCCTTTGCCAACTCGGCCGCCGCGCGCCGAAGTTGCGCGACTAGATGAACACAGTTCGCATCCTTCTTGCCCTCGTAGGTCTTACAGAGGCCGAACGGGTCAGAGAACGAGACTGGGTCGCCTCCAGCAAACCCGTAGGCGTTCAATCCCCCGGACTGGCCGATCGGGTCCTCCTGCGTGAACAGCCCACTCCGCGCATCGTACGAGCGATTCCGCTTGTATTGGTAGCCACTTCCGTCTGTCTGTCCCCCAATCACCTCACCGAACCAGTTGAGCGGCCCGTTCGCAGGCGGCGCCGCATCGTCAAACGCCGTCGCGTTCTGGAGCGGAAAGTAGGCGTCCGCGTCCGTGCACTTGGTCGTCGGACAAGTGCCCATGTCGAACGTACCGCGCCACGTCGTGTAGGGCACGACGACGGTGTACCCCTTGAACAAATCGAGGGGCGCGTCAATGCCGCCCGCATTCGTGTACCCCACACTGCCCGTCAGGGTGCCCGCCGAGGGGTAGCCGTCGCCGCCCGTGGGATTGCCGGTGTCCGCCGCCATGCGGATATCGTAGAGGATGTTCGCTCCGTCCCAGACGGTCCGCGTCACGTCGTTCTTGCACCCGGAACTCTTGTCGTGCGTCGTGCAGACGCCGAGCGAGGTATCGCGGATCATCTCCTTCCGGATGCGCCGACCCAGCGGGTCGTAGCGATACGTCTCGACGCGGTTGTACTGCCGGTACGACGAGCCGGGCACTGGGATCGTGTCGAGGTGAAAGCTCACCGACGCCGGCCGCCAGCTCCCGTCCCAGGCCGCAGAGTTCGTACGAACCTCGCGCATATTGAAGGCGGGCGGACAAAGCGGATTGCACGATCCGGACGCGAAGAACCACTTGCGCCGCGCCTCGTCGCCCCGCATGCCGTACGTCGTGTACGAGTAGGCCGTGGTGTCCCCCGAGATCAGCGTCGGCGTTTGCGACGGAATCGCGACGATGCTCAGGCGTTCGGAGTTTGGCAAATAGACGGAGCTCTGCGAACCGAAGAACGACGCGCTGCCGAAGGCCGAGTATCGGAGCCCGAGCGCGTCGGTCTTGTAGGATTCTATCCCGCTTGCGCCATACCAGATGCTGTCGAGCGGGCCCAAGACATTGTATGCCGCGCCGTCGTTGGCGCCCGCCGCGCGCGTGATCCGGTCCGCGACGTCATAGGTCAAGGTGTCGCCGTGCAGGATCGTGACACCTGCGCGCTGCATCCGTGTCCGCAGGCGGCCCACGCTGTCGTAGGTCAGCGACTCGACCATGGCGCCCGCGAGGTTCGCCAGACGTACCACGCGCGCTGGACGCGCGTCGCCGTCGTACTGGAAGGTGAACTTGTTGCCGAAGATGTCGGCGACGGAATCCATGAGCCCTGAGCCGGCGTTGAACCACGTGCGCTGGCTGTCGGCGCCAACGGGCGCGACCGTCGACGGATGACGGAACGCGACGCGCCGGAGATTCAGGTCATAGCGCGCGCCGATTGCGAACACGTTGACGGAGAAGTTGCGGTCGGCCACTCGGCGGCTCGCGATCCACAGCTGATCAGTCACCAGCGTTCCGTTGCTGCCCCACGTGCGGGCCACGCGCGCGTTGGCGTTCGAGGCCGCGCGCAACTGGCCCACTTCGTCATACACCACCCGATTGATGTCGGTCGCGACGCGCAGCACCGGCCGGTTGAGAGCGTCGAAGGTGGTGGCCCACGGGTTGCGCCCGCCCGCCGTGACGTTGCCAGCGGCGTCGTAGGTGGTCGCCAAGGCGTAGTAGCCGGGCAACGACTCCGTGCCCACGCGGTTGCGAGCATCGTAGACGAACGCGGTCGCGATCGTTCCGACCTTCGCGCGGGTCAGCGTGCTGTCGTGGGCGCTCTTGCGCTCCACGCGCTGGAGTTGCCCGGCGGCCGTGAACACCTTCCGCAGGACGAGCGTGTCCGTCGGTGAGCGCGAGAGCGCCAGCGTGTCGCGGTCCATGGCATCGAGCAACAGTGTGTCGCTCTTCACGACGCCCGCGGCGACCGTGCGCTGCGTGCGCACCACGCGCCCGGCGCCGTCCTGCGTCCACGCCTCGATCTGTCCGAGCACATTGCGGCGACTCGCCGGATTCCGGATCGCGGCGTCGTAGGTAAGGGAATCCTTCACGCCGGTTGCGGTGAGCGAGCGAATCAGCTGGCCCGTCGTCGCGTCATAGAGAAAGTTCGTGCGGGTAGACGACCCCCGGCCATCCTCGCTCCACAGGATGTTCCCGTTGGTTCCATCAATCCCCGTCTTCGCGGAGTCGCCCTCGGGATTGATGATGCGCATGATCGCATCAAAGGACTGGTTCCACTGGTAGCTCGTTTGAGCGTACGTCGGCCCTGCTCGAAAGGTGGCGGAATCGAGGACGGTGGCGAGGTTGCCGCGCCCGTCGTAGGTGGCAGCAACCGCTCGCCGGTTGGGCATCCGCAGATACGTGACGAGCGCGGGAAAGCTGCCGCTGGTGCGTGCGAGCTGGGACTCATCACCGAGCGCGTTTCGCACCCGTGTGGGCGCACCCCACCGGTTCACGAGATACGCCGTGGTGTCGGGCACGTCCGTCCGAAAGCCGTCGACGATCGTGCTCGATGCGTCGAGGCGCGCGGCAGTTCCGGGAAGCCCCCGGGTCTCCGCGACCACCAGCTTGAGCGTGTCGCGGACCGCAGCATTTGTCAGGTTGCTCTGCACGCTCACGCGATTCACGGCGCTCGCAGTGCCATAGGCCACGGTGTCCGTCACACCGCGCTCGTCCGTGCGCGTCACGAGCCGATGAGCCTCGGACCCGTCGTAGCCGAACAGGATCGTGCGCGTGTCGCGCTGGACGATCTTGGTGAGATCACCATTCGTCATGACAAGGCTGTCGCGCCGGTTGCTCAACCCGGAGCCGACCACCTGCACCTGAAGGAGACTCGGCGTATTGTCGTACTGGAATTTCCAGGCAACCAGCTGCGAGCCGGATGGCGGCACGATCGAGTCCAGCCGCTCCGTGCCCGCGACATACGTGAAGCGTGTGACGTGCCCGAGCCGGTTCACGGTCGACACGTGGAGTCCGGTCGAGTAGTCGTAGCGGACCCGGAGCCCACGCGGCGCCCGGCGTTCCCAGTAGCTCGTCCCGACGAGCACCACCGTGTCGGGCCGGTCGAGACTTGCCGCCACATAGGTGTTGGCCGCGACCCAGAAATACCGGCGCGTCCCGCCATCGCCGTGCGTGACGCGCAGCGAGCCGTCCGGATTCTGTAGCCGCTCAAGGCCCGCCACCCACCAGCCCGCGCCGTACACGCTGGCACTCCGGTTCACGACCCAGTGCGCCCCCGTCACGCTCAGCAGCTCGGGACTCGCGCCGTACCACCGCCGCACGTCCAGCGTGTAACGGTGAATGCCACTGGGCCAGCCGATGGCGTCGAAGCTCACGGCGATGCGCCGCGTGCTACGCGCGCGCCACTGACTTCCCGCCCAGCTTCCCGTGGCACCACCGATGGCGTTGCCGCTCGAGTCCTTGAGCACGGCGGTGACCGAGTCCGGCGAGCGCGCATCCGGGGTCGTCACGTCGGCTCGGATCACCGGCCGCGGATGCGCTTGCTGACTGTTGTAGATCAGCACGGGCGCGCGCACTTTGCCCATGGTTCGAACGAAGGGCAGCACATGCACGGCGCGCAGCGCACCGCATTCGGCGGCCAGACCACGCGCGACGCTCACCGTGATGCACTGCGACGGTTCGACCAGCTCCCCGGCGTTCTGCTGGCTGACCTGCACCAGCGAGTCATTGCGCGCGACCTGCACTTCGATGAATCCGGAGTCGCGCACGGTCGCATCGGACGTGCGCCACTGAGTGAGCAGCACTTGACCGAGTGCGTTGGCGGCGCCCGTGGTCGTGTAGGCCACCGCGATCGTGGTTTGGACACCAGCCTGAAGGCCAACCGTGCCTGACGTGCTGGAGCAGCTGCCTGCGCTGATCGCAGCACCCGTGCACGCCGCGCTCCAGCTCCACCCTGAAGAGTCTTCACCCGCGTTGCGCAACACGAAGCGCGCTGTGTCCACCTGCCCTGAATCGACCAAGTGGCGCTGCAGGTGCGGGCTGACTTGCGCCACGAACCACGGCGTCGCCACGGGCGCCGTCACTGTGAACGTCACGACCCCTGTGACCGGAGCGCTGCCGTCATCCGCCGTCAGGGAGAGTGTGCCGGTGCCCGCGCTCGCCCCCGTGGACCACGACACCGATACGGTCTTGCTGCTGTTTGGATTGATGGTGACACTACCGGGCACGGAGCAGGTCGTTACGGTGCCTGACTTGCCGCACGTCAGGCCGTACGAGTTCGGTTCGATCGTCTTGTTCTGCACCGTGAACGTATAGGCGCCGCTGACGTTCGTGCCGACCGCTTGACCCGCCGTGCAGGGCGTAATGGCCGTCAGCGACGTGCTGCAGGCGAAGTCCGAAATCCCCACGGTGCCCGTCACTTCTCGTATCAACGTGCCCGTCGAGGAGGAGGCTTCGCCATGTCGGGAAGAACGTCCGACGGAGTCGACGGCAGTGGGCGGAAACACCAGCGGAACCAGCCCCGCGAGGACAAGGGCACTGACGACGAGGAGGCGCATCACGAGCCGCTCCAGCCTTCAAGAGCGCACCGCCGCCCATCGCGAGCTGTCTCGCGCCGCACGTCGTCGCGCGGGGGGGCGTCAGGTCCGTACGCTTACGGTAGCGACGGAAGCCCCCCCCCCCGGCAAGTATCACGCCGTTGGCCGGCGAACGTTGGTGCGCGGACTTGGGCCAACGGGGCACGCTCGACATGCTCAGGTTGTGCAAGTTCAACTTCACAAGCAGGTCCTTCGCCTCGCTCAGTACGTCACCCTACGCCCCCGACGGAATCTCCCCGCGCTTGGCCGCCTGCGCAATCAAGTCACCTGCGCGGAACGCGAGTGCCATGATCGTCATGGTCGGCTGGCCACGACCACCCGTGACGAACGACGAACCATCCACCATGAACAGGTTGGGGACGTCATGCGCGCGGTGCTGCGCATTGACCACGCTCGTGGTCGGATCGTTGCCCATGCGACAGGTGCCCAGCAGGTGCGGGCCACCGCCTTGGGTTTCGCCGGTGGTCGGGAAAGTCCAGCTCTTCTGCGCACCGGCAGCGTCGAGCAGTTCCTTACTGCGCTTGGCGAACCAGTCGTAGACCTTGAGATCGTTCTCGTGGTCCGAATAGGTGAGGCGGATGACGGGCAGCCCCCACACGTCCTTCACGTCGGGGTCGAGGTCAATCGTGTTGGTGGCCACCGGCAGCGACGTCGTGTGCCCGAACGCGTTCACCGTGCGGGTGAACCCGTTCATGACCGCCTTCTTGTACTCGCTGCCCCACTGCGGGCCGTCGAACGGAACGCCCGCGAAGCCGAACGCAATCGGCGTGAAGATCTGCCGGAAGTCGAAGCCGCCGCCGCCGTGGAAGCCGACCTTCGCGGGATCGAGCTCATACGTGTCGTGAATGATGCGCGACACCGCGATCCCCTTGTAGCCGTTCACCTCGTGCTCAAACACGCCGTTGGCGACGGTGTTGCCGTTGAACATGATGTTCTGCCCGACGATGCCACTCGAGTTCGCGAGCCCGTTCGGAAAACGGTTCGACTTGGACAGCATCAACAACCGCGGCGTCTCGGCGCCGTTGGCACAGATCACCACCGACTTGGCCCGCTGGAACACTTCCTTCTTGTTCTTGTCGAAGTAGATGACGCCGGTGACCAGCCCCTTGTCGTTGGTCTCGACCTTGCGCACATAGCAGTTGGGGCGGATCTCGCACTTGCCGGTGGCTTCCGCATCGGGAATGGCCGTAAAGAGCGTGCTCGACTTGGCGCCGACTTCGCACCCCATGCCGAGGCAGAAGCCGCAGCGCACGCAGCCCGAGCGCCCGCGATAGGGCTGGCTCGTGATCGCCATCGGCGCCGGGAAGGCGGTCCATCCCATCTTCTTGGCGCCCTTCTCCATCAGCGTGCCGGTGCTGCCAATCGGGTGCGGCGGCATGGGGTACGGCTTGCTGCGCGGCGGATCGAACGGGCTTGCGCCCGCCTGCCCAGCCACGCCGATGTCCCACTCGACCTTGGTGTAGTACGGCTCGAGATCCTCGTACGAAATCGGCCAGTCACTGAACGTCGACCCGGGAATGCGCCCGATCTTCGAGGCTTCCTTGAAGTCGATCGGATGGAAGCGCCAGAAGTTGGCCGTGAAGTGCACGGAACCGCCGCCCACCACCCGCCCGTACTGAATAGGGTTGGTGATCTTCGCCTTCTGAGAGGCGTTGCGGCGATACGTCTGCGGCGCCAACGACGGCTTGTTGGTGAGCAGATGCTCGTCGTTGATCGTGAGCTCGTCGTGCGAGAAGTCGTTGGGCCCAAGTCGCGGGCCCTGCTCCAGCACCAGCACCTGGAAGCCCGCGCGCGAAAGCTCGCGTGCGACGATGCCACCAGCGGAGCCCGAGCCGACAATCACGAAATCGACGGCATCCTTCGGGCTGTAGCGCGGCGTCTTGGGCGCGGCGCCGGTCTTCGCGGCGGCGTGATGATGACCGTGGTCGCTCACTTGGCGCCCTCCCCGTCATACCAGCCGAATGGCGCCTGCCACGAGAACTGGTCCTTGAACCCGAGCAGCTTCCAGCCGGTCTTGTTTCGATTGCCACCGCGTGACGGCATCGAGAACATGCCGGTGACGGTCATTCCCTTGAGGAGACCGAACGCCGGCGGCATCTCCTTCTCGATGACCGTCATCAGCGTGTGCTGCTCATCGGCGCCAAGCTTGGCGACGCGTGTCTTGCCAGGCCACCGCTTGGCCACTTCGGCATTGACCGAGGTCAGGGTGCCGCGGATTCCCTTGGCGAGTTCCTTGTCCTTGCTGGCCGCCTGATCGACAAAGAACACGACGCCGGCTTCCTTTGCCCCCGGCGTCTCATCGCTCGGGAAGATGACGGACGTCAACGCGATTACGTCCGCCGCCTCCTCCTGAGTGAGCACCTTGTATCTGGCGCGCCCTTCCTGCTGTGCCAGCGCAAAGGAGCGCTCCGCGGCCTCCGCAGTCTCGGCCCAGTTGGTTGCAAGGAGGGCGCCACCTGCGCCGGCCGCCACAGCCATGAAGGCGCGGCGCGAAAAACCCGAATCGGTCATGCGTGTGGTCCCTTTGGCCAGAGGCCGTGTCAGTGAATCCGCTACGATATGCGCGCGGGACCCGCGCTTGGCAATACGAAACCGGCAAGCACTTATGACGCCAGGACCTGTTCCAGCCCCTTCGCCAGATCCGCAGCACGAAAGGGCTTCTGGAGGAAACCAGCCGCACCGCGGCCAAGCTCGCTCCCGGTCACGTTGTCCTCGTCGTATCCGCTCATGAGCAACACCGGCACGCTCGACGGCGAGGCGCGCAGCCGTCGCAGCGTCTCCTGGCCGTCCATGCGCGGCATGGCGAGGTCGAGCAGCACCGCGCGCACGCGATCGCGATTTTCGCTGTAGACCTGCAGCGCCTGTTCGCCGTCGGAGGCCTCGAGGACTTCGACGCCCTGGCGCTCGAGCATGGTGCGTGCAGCGCGCCGCACCAGCGGCTCGTCATCGACGACCAGCACGCAGGTACCCGGCGGCGTCTTGCGCATCACGAGCGGCGTCGGGGGCGCAGGCGCCCGCTCCGCGAGCGCCGGGAAGTACACCGTAAAGGTGGCACCCTCGTTCGGCTCCGACCGCACCGTGACGGTACCACCGTGCCCCTCGATGATTCCCTTGGCGGCGGCCAGGCCGAGGCCGCGTCCGGTGAACTTCGTCGTGAAGAACGGCTCGAAGATGCGGGCGCGTGTGGCCGCGTCCATGCCGTGGCCCGTGTCGCTGACCTCGAGGCACACGTACATGCCGTCGGTCAGCGCCGGCGCATGACTCAACCCGCCCGCAATGCTGCGTGCGTCCATCTTCACCGTGATCGTGCCCTCGCCGTCGCCGAGCGCGTCGGACGCATTGGTGAGCAGGTTCATGACCACCTGCCGCACCTGGACCGCATCGCCCTCGATGGCGGGCAAGTCGCGTCCGAACTCGAGCCGCAGCGTTGCCTTCGGGCTCAGGGCCGAGCGCAGCGTGTTCGTCATCTCCTGTACCTGACCGGAGAGGTCGAGCTTCTCGACGACGAAGTGGCCGCGCCCTGCGTACGCCAACAGCTGCCGCGTGAGATCGGCGGCACGGTGCGCGGCCTTCTCGACGTCCTCGATGGCGGTGCGCGAGGGATGCGTGGTTTCGAGATCCGCGAGCGCGATGGAGGCGTTGCCGAGGATGGCGACGAGCAGGTTGTTGAAGTCGTGCGCGATGCCGCCCGCCAGCACGCCGAGCGATTCGTTTTTTTGCGTCTCGCGGAGTTCCGAGAGTCGGCGTGACCGCTCGGCGTCGAGCGCCTTCTGCAAGGTCGCGCTGGACGCTTCCGCCTGCATCAACTCTTCGTGCGCCTTGCGGGCGGTGATGTCGAGCAGCTGAACGCCGATGCCACCCTCGACCGGGTAGGCGGTGACCTCGAACCAGCGCTCGGGCGGCGTCATGAGCGTTTCCGCCGAGGTGCTGACCCGGTCCTCCATCGCGAAGCGGCACGCCGTCTCGAAGGGCGTACCCGCCGAGTCGGCGAAGATGTCGCGCGCGAGGTCGCCGATCAGCTTGGCCGGTGCTCGCCCGACGAGCGCGCCCAAGGCCGCGTTCGCATACGCACACCGCCAGTCGGCCGTGAGCGCAAAGAACGCGACCGGCGACTCGTCAAGCAGGGCGAGCCGCGCGAAAGAATCGGCGGAAACTGTCTCGTGCAAGACCTGACGGGCGCGAGAACGGGCGGGGGAGGCGTTCAAGCTTTCAAAGGTCGCCGTTTCTCTCGTGAAAGCAAGCACCGGAACCGCTGCCGGCTCGGCGGTCGGTGAGCTGCCCTCAGTCGACCGCCCGTTCCAGTGGGACAGTCGCGCGAGCCCTGCCCCAGCCGCTACGATTTTGCCACAGATGCGCGCCCCCTCCCCGCTCGACCGATCCCGATCCATTGCCCCCCCAGGGTTCAGCCGGTGGCGGGTGCCACCAGCGGCGCTGGCCATCCACCTGGCCATCGGGCAGGCGTACGCGTTCAGCGTGTTCAACCTCCCGCTGTCGCGTCAGTTGGGTGTCACCCAGAGCGCCGCGGACGACTGGAAACTCTCGACGATCGGCTGGGTCTTCTCCATCGCGATCGTCTTCCTGGGGCTCTCCGCCTTCACCTTTGGGCGATGGTTGGAGGGGGCCGGGCCGCGAAAGGCGATGTTCGCGTCGGCCTGCTGCTTCGGGGGCGGCTTGCTGGTGGGGGCACTGGGCGTCGAGCTGCACCAGTTCGGGCTGCTCGCGCTGGGCTACGGCGTCATCGGCGGCATCGGGCTCGGGTTGGGCTACATCGCCCCCGTGAGCACGCTCATGAAGTGGTTCCCCGACCGACCGGGGATGGCCACCGGCATGGCGATCATGGGGTTTGGCGGCGGGGCGATGATCGGTTCGCCGCTGGCGGTACTGCTCATGGATCACTTCAAGTCGGCCACGAGCACCGGCGTGGCACCAGCCATGGCGGTCATGGGCGTGATCTACTTCGTGTTCATGATGTTCGGGGTGTTCACGGTGCGTTTGCCCGCGCCGGGGTACGCACCGGCGGGCGCGGCAGCGCGCGTGGCGCGGAAGGCGGCGGGCCCCGACGTGCACGTGGACCGCGTGCTGCGCACACCGCAGTTCTGGCTGCTCTGGGGCGTGCTCTGCCTGAATGTGACGGCCGGCATCGGCGTGCTGGGCGCAGCGAGTCCGATGATCCAGGAGATGTTCACCGGGCGGATCGGTCCCGCGGCGGCAGCGGGATTCGTGGGCCTGCTCTCGCTCGCGAACATGGCGGGGCGGTTTGTCTGGTCGTCGCTTTCCGACGTGATCGGGCGCCAGCGCACGTACGCCATCTACTTCGCGCTCGGCGCGGTGCTGTATGCCACGGTGCCGAGTATCGGGCGAATGGGGAGCGTGCCACTGTTCATGGCAGCGTACGCGGTGATCATGAGCATGTATGGCGGCGGCTTCGCGACGATTCCCGCGTACCTGCGCGACCTCTTCGGCGTGATGCACGTGGGGGCCATTCACGGGCGACTGCTGACGGCGTGGAGCACGGCCGGTGTGCTCGGCCCCGTGATCGTGAACTACCTGCGCGAGTGGCAGTTGGCGCGCGGCGTGAGCCCTGCAGAGGCGTACTCGACGACGCTATACGTGATGACGGGACTGCTGGTGGCGGGGTTTGCGTGCAACGTGGCCGTGAGCGCGGTGGACGCGCGGCACCACTTTACCGACGAGGTGCCGGCGTGAGCGAGCGCGTGAAGGTGGCGCTGGCGTGGGCGGTGGTGCTGGTGCCCGCGGTGTGGGGGGTGGCGCAGGTGGTGGCGAAGAGCGCGGCGCTTTTTAGATGATGGCGTCCTGGGCGCCGCGAAGGACGACGGGCTAGCCGCGATCGCGCCCCATCCCGCTCGCCACGGCCCACAGCAGCATCGCCAGCAGCCCCCACGAGTACGCGTTCGCGAGCCCCGCGCTGAGCGCACTCACGCGCGGCATGCCGAAACCGACGCCGCTCGCCGTCACGCTCGCCACAAGGATCGTGGGAATGAAGAACGGCAGCAGGAACGGCCAGGTGCACGCCGTCACGTCGAGCAAGTTCGCGCGCCGATAGGGCCCGAGCCCCACCTTGCTCCCTGCCTCCTTCGCGAACCGACCCACTGTGAGAATGGCCACCACCGAGTGCGTCGTGAGCATGACCGCAGCGCTCATTGCGCCCACAATCCACCACTCAGCGCCGCGTTGGTCCTTGGTGCGCGCCTGCGCGAAGGCCACCACGCGCGCCAGCATTCCACTCGCCTCGAGCGTGGCAGCGAGCCCCATGAGCAGGATCGTGAAGACCGACGCGCCGACGCCGCGCTCCATCCCTTCGACAATCAGCCCACGCGCGCCGAAGCGCGTAGCGTCGATGTAGAGCAGTTGGTGCGGGGTAAGCAGCCCCGTGGCCAACGCCAGCACGCACGCGAAGACGATGCCGGCCAGCAACCCCTCGAGCATGTGACGCTTGTTGAGCAGCAGCACGATCACGAATGCCGGCACGAGCAGCATGATGAGCGGCAGCATGCGCGGCGAGGTCGCGATCGTCGCAGAAACGCGCGCGGCTGCTTCCGAAGCAACCGGCGTCATGGACACGCCGCCCGAACAATTCGCGGTGCACGCAGCGGCGCCGCCCCACACGAAGAAGACCGCGAACGCCGCGAGTCCGGCGGGCACGGCGTAGAGCATCCGTCGCCGCACGGTTCCGCCAATATCGGCGTCCTGCGTACTGCTGCTCGCGATCGTCGTGTCCGACACGGGCGAGATGGAGTCACCGAAGGTTGCGCCAGCGAGAATCGCACCGGCGAGCATCGATGGATCGGCGTTGAGCGCGCCGCCCGCCGGATAGAGCACGGGGCCGGCAATCAGAATGGTGCCCAAACTCGTGCCGGTGCTCGTGGACATGAGCGCGCCGACCGCAAACGCGGCGGCGACGTACGTTCCGCCCAGCAAGTGCGCATCCTTCGCGAGCCCGACGAGCGACGTGACCAGTCCGCTTGCGCCGAGCAGGTTGCCGAGCACACCGGCGCTCATCCATGCCATGACCATGAGCGCCACGAGTGGCTGGCTCATGCCCTTGAGGATCACGTCGATCGTCGCCTTGCGATCCGTGGCAAGCGCGAGCGCCAGCATGATCGCGCCGAGCAGAATCGGCCAGAAGCCGCGCTCGTCCGGCGCACCGGACAAGCCGAGCCAGCTTACCCCGGCGAGAAAGAGCGCGAAGGGCGCGAGCACCCCCCACGTTCCGCCGCGCACGCCGAGCGTCGCCTGCTCACTGACTGCCGCCGTTGCCACGCTGCTTCCGCTCCGGTTAGGATGGCGCACAAGCTACCGCCCCGACTGGAGGTTCCGTGAGCGCCGCCAACGACGAATTCGAGCTGTACGACCTGCGCGTGGAGGTCGTGGCCAACCGCGGCCGCCTGATGTGTCGCGAGTCGATCGGCGATTACTTCGAGGTCACGTCGGGCACGATCACGATGCCGCCCGGTCAGGGCTGGCCGCTGTTCGCGATGGCCGCGCTGCTGCCGCTCCTCCCCGCCAAGCAGCGCGTCACGCATCCCAACGACTGGATCACGACCGACAGCGACATCGCTTGCCCCGACGTGCACTGCGGCGCGGTGTTCCGCATCGTGCGCACCACGAGGCGCACGCTCCGTCACTCCGACGAATCGGGTGAACCGCTCCCGGGAGCGACGACATGAGCCTCGTGCGCACGCCGCTCGGCGCCGGCTACGACATCCCGCCCATCATCGTCGGCGGCTGGCAGCTCTCCGAGGGGCACTCGGCGTCGCTGCCCGAGCGCGCCGCGCTCTTCGCGATGTGGGACCATCTCTCGGATCGCGGCCTCGACACGCTCGACTGCGCGGACATCTACACCGGCGTCGAGCAGCTCATCGGCGACTATCGCCGCGCGCGCCCCGGTCGCACGGTGCAGGTGCACACCAAGTTCGTGCCCGATCGCGATGCGCTGGCCAGCGTCGACCGCGCGTACGTCACGCGCATCGTCGACCGTTCGCTCGAACGGCTCGGCGCCGAGACGCTCGATCTTGTGCAGTTTCACTGGTGGCGCTACGACGTGCCGGGCATGGTGGAGACCGCCATGGAGCTCGACGCGCTTCGGCGCGCCGGCAAGATCCGCAACCTTGCCGTGACCAACATGGACGCCGCGCACACGCAGGCGATCCTCGACGCCGGCGTGCCGCTCGTGAGCACGCAGATCCAGTATTCGGTGCTCGACCGGCGCCCCGCAGGCTCGCTGGCCGCGCTCGCGCTCTCGCGCGGCGTGAAGCTCCTTTGCTACGGCTCGGTGGCCGGCGGCTTTTTGGCCGAGCGCTGGATCGGCACGGCGCCGCCGACAGACACGCTCGAGAACCGCTCGCTCATCAAATACCGGCTTGTCATCGAGGATGCCGGCGGTTGGGAACAGTTCCAGCGGCGGCTCGGTACGCTGCGCACGATCGCGGCGCGGCACGGCGTGCATGTGGCCAACGTGGCGCAACGCTGGGTGCTCGACCAACCCGCGGTCGGCGCCGTGATTGTGGGATTGCGCACGGAGGCGAACGCGACGAGCACGCTGCGCACGCTCGACATCGTGCTCACGGCAGAAGACCACGCGGAGATTGCCGAAGCGTTTGCCGATGCGGAGGGACCGCGCGGCGAGGTGTACGCGGCGGAGCGCGACCCGGGTTCGCCGCACGCGGGCATCATCCGCTACAACTTGAACGACGCGCCCGTGGCTTAGTGGAGCCAGCGCGCGCCGCGCGCGTGTGGCGTGGTCACGCCTCGCTCACCACGTCCACACGTGGGTTCGATCTGCTTCACGACCCGCAACCCGGAGTTGCCCGTGTCCGATGCCGCCGCGCTGCCGCCCCTCCCCGCCGACCGCGCCGCCGTGCGTGTCCACCGCGAGCGCGCGGTGACCGACGACGCGCCCGCGATCCTCGCCGCTGGCATCGTGGCGCACGTGGCCATCGCCGACGACCACGGGCCGCTCGTCATCCCCATGACCTACCAGTACGACCCGGCGGACCAGGCGCGCATCCACCTGCACGGCGGCCATCACTCGCGGCTCATGCAGGCGCTGGGCGCCGGCACGCGTGTGAGCATCGGCGTCACGCTGGTTGACGGCATCGTGCTCTCCAAGACGGCACTCAACCACTCGGTGAACTACCGGAGCGCCGTGGTGTTCGGACGCGCCGCCGCCGACCAGCCCGACCTGCTCGCGCAACGCGCGCTGCTGCAGGCGATGATCGGCCGCTACTCGCCCGGACGTACGGCCGGCGTCGACTACGCGGTCATCCCCGATCGCGACCTCAAGGCCACGTCATTCGTGACCATCGAGATCGACCAGATCAGCGCGAAGCGCCGTGTCGGCGGACCGAAGGGACCCGGCGATGACGATCCCGCCGTGCCGGGCACCGCCGGCGTGTTGGCCGTGCCCGACCTCGGCTGAGCGATCGCCCGCTCCCAGTCAGACAAGCGGTTTTTGCCTAGCGGCTCCCCGACACGAGCCGTACTTTTCGCTTGTTGCGGCCCACGGAGGGGCCGAGGCACGAAAGTCCCGGGAGTTTGCGCGCCCCGCCGGGTGCGCACGGCGTTTTTCCCGAGACGAACCCTGGTTCCGGAAGGGATGGACGTCGTCCTGCCGCTTGGTGAGCCCCTCGGGGGCCGGTATCGCCTTGAACGCGAGCTCGGGCGCGGTGGCATGGCCACGGTCTTCCTCGCGCACGATGACACAACGGGACACGACGTAGCGCTGAAGCTCCTGCTGCCGGAGCTCGCCGCCAGGGTCGGCCTCGCGCGCTTCACGCGGGAAATCCGCATCGTCTCAACGCTCACGCACCCCGGCATTCTGCCCGTGTTCGACACGGGCGAGTTTCGCGGCGTTCCGTACTTCACGATGCCGGTCGTGGACGGCGACACGCTGCAGCACCTGCTGGTGCGCGAGCGGCAGTTGAGCGTGCCGCAGGCGGTGCAGATCGCCTGCGAGGTGGCTGATGCCCTCGACCACGCGCACGCCGCCGGCTTCGTGCATCGCGACGTCAAGCCGAGCAACATCCTGCTCGATCACGGGCACGCGCTGCTGGCCGACTTCGGCGTCGCGAAAGCCACGGACGCCGACCACGACGAGTCGCTGACCGCCACCGGCGTGACGGTGGGCACCGCGTCGTACATGAGCCCGGAGCAGGCCTCGGCCGACCGGCTCGACGGCCGCAGCGACATCTACTCGCTCGCGTGCGTGCTCTACGAGATGCTCGTCGGTGGTCCGCCGTTCACGGGACCGACGACGCAGGCCATCCGCGCACGCCACGCGGTGGACCCCGTGCCGAGCATTCGCACGGTGCGTCCATCCGTGGGACCGGCGCTCGCAGCCGTCATCGAGCGGGCGCTGGCCAAGACGCCAGCGGATCGATTCCCGACCGCAGGCGCGCTGCGCGATGCCTTGCGCGAGGCGGAGCACGCGCCTGCGACGATCTCTTCGTCGGGTCCCGCGCTGCCGACGCGGCGCAGTGCGCGCACGCTGCTCATCGGCGGCGGCGTGGTCGTCGCGCTCGCGGCGGGTACGATCATCGCGCTGCGAGGTACGTCTGCCACGTCGTCCCTCGACCGCAACCGCATCGTCGGCTTTCCGCTCGAGGCGCCCGTGTCGGCTGGCGGCAGCGCCGGCGCAGGCGAGGACGTGGCGACGATGATCGGCAGCGCGCTCGACAAGCGCGGCGCGCTGCGCTGGATCGATGGCTGGCGCCTCATGCCGCGAGAGTCGCAGCACGCCGGCGGGCAGCGTCTCGATCCGGCGCGTGCGCGATCGATCGCCCGGGAGCAGCGCGCGGGCTACTACCTCACCGGTCGCGTGGTGCTGCGCGGTGATTCCGCCGACGTGCTGCTCGAACTGGTGGACGTCGCGAGCGACAGCGTGGTGCTGCGCCCGCGCGCGAGCGGCGTGCCGAGCGACCTCTGGCGTGCGAGCCTCCGCGCCGTGAACGCGCTGCTTCCGCGCCTCGTCCCGGGCGGCGAAGCGAAAGACCTCGCCGCGGTGTGGCGCGACCGTGATCCGTCTGCGGTCGCGAGTTTTCTCGCAGCCGAGGCGGCGTTCCGCCGTGCACAACCGGCGCGCGCACTCGAGCTCTATCGCGAGGCTGTGCGCGCCGACACGCTCTTCGCGCTCGCCGCGTTGCGCGGTGCGCAGGCGGCGACATGGGATCACCGTCCGTCGGAGGCCGCCGCGCTCGTCCGCGCCGCGATCGGCAGGCCGATGCCACCGCAGTACGAACACTATGCGCGTGGTTACGCGGCATACCTCGCGGGCGCCGCCGACTCGGCCAGCGCCGAGCTGCAGCGGGCGGTTGCCGTCGACCCGGACTTTGCCGCGGCGTGGATGCAGCTGGGCGAGACGTACATCCATCTCGTGACTTCGTCGACGGATCCCGACAGCGCCGCGGACGTGGCGTTCGCGCGCGCCCGTGCGATCGACTCCTCGGCAGTGCACGGCTTGCTGCACCCGATCGAGATCCGGTTGCGTCGCAACGACGCCGCGGGAGCCGCGCCGCTGGTCGAGCGCATGCTCGCTGCGGCGCCCGACTCGTTTCTCGCGTCGCATCTTCGTTTCGCGACGGCTTGCGTGCGTGATGGCGCGGCCCGCATGAACTGGACGAAGGCAGTCGGCACCGATCCGTTCGCAGCGCTCACGGCGGGAATGGCGCTCGCCGGTCGGGGCGCGGTGCTGCCGTGTGCGGCGGCCGCGTTCGAGGCCGTGACCACGCTCGACACCGTCAAGGCGCGCATCGGCTCGGGCCCCGAGCGCGAGAGTGCACTCATGGGACTCGTCGCGGTGCTGCTGGCGCAGGATCGCGCCGCCGACGTTCCCGCGCACGTCGCCCTCTCGATGGCGCGCGGCGACGGCGGCGCTTCACTCCTCATGCTCGGCGCCACCATCTCCCCCGCGCTCGATGCCGCCGCAGCGCCGGTGGCGGAGAGGGACCGCCGCCGCTTCGGCGACGACTACACCAAGTGCTCCACGTCGGAGCGCTGCTGGATTCTGGCCATCTACAGCGCGACACACGGGCGGCCCGACGCCACGGCCGCGATTGCATCCGTGCTCGCCGCACGCTCTGCGACCGACACCTCGCTCACGACGCGACTGCTCGCGGCGGCATCGGCCGCGCACGCGACGCTCGCGCGCGGCGACACGAGCAAGGCGCGCATGCAGCTCGCCGCATTGATGCGAACGCCACTGCCCCCCGGCTCGCAGCTCTCGTGGGATCCCGGCGGCGCGTTGGCCGCCGAGCGACTGCTGTACGCGCGGTTGCTGTTGCGTCACAACGAGGCCGAGTTGGCTCGAACGGTGGCTAACAGCTTCGACGGGCCTACGCCGGTGTCGTTCGTGCTCTACCTGCAGCCGGTGCTGGCGCTGCGCGCCGAGATCGCCGACGCGCTTGGTGACACGCGCAGCGCGGCGGAGTTCCGGCGACGCCGCGCCGCGCTCGCATCGACTCGCACCATCGCCTCGAGTAATCACGTGATCGTTCCCTCCCCCACCCTCACCACGGAGTAGTCCCATGGATCCCATTGCAAAGCCCACATCGGGTGGTGACCGCGATCCCGTTGCGAAGCCGACGTCCGGCGGGGACCGCGATCCAGGTGCCAAGCCCACGTCCGGCATCGATCGCGATCCCGTTGCGAAGCCGACGTCCGGCATCGATCGTGATCCGGTCGCGAAGCCCACGTCCGGCGGCGATCGCGACCCTGGTGCGAAGCCGACCGCTGGCAAGGACCGCGACCCGGCGCCCAAGCCCGTCAAGAGCGGCGATCGCGATCCCGGCGCCAGTCCGACATCAGGCGGCGGCGGTCGCGGTTGAGCACAGTGCTCTCCGCACGTTGAATCGATGCGGGGGCGAGCCGAGCCAACGGCCCTGCTCGCTCCCCACGCGACGGTCGACCCCACACCCCCCACGACATGCCGACCGTACCAACCAAGCGCGCGCTCCTGATCGGTATCAACAAGTACCAGCGCGTCAAGGAACTCGAGGGCTGTACCAACGACGTGCAGGTGATGATGGACCTGCTCCGCAGCACGTTCGCTTTCACCGTCTTTACGACACTGCTCGACGAGGCCGCCACGCGGGACGGCATGCTCGCGGCGCTCTCCGCCTTCGAGGCGTCGACCGAGCCGGGCGACATTGTCGCGTTCTACTACGCGGGCCACGGCTCGCGCATTCGTGATCGTGAGGGCGACAAGCCGAGCGGATGGGACTGCACGCTCGTGCCGGTGGACGGCACCGCGCACGACGGCAGCGGCGAGGGGAGCATCGACATCACGGACGACGAGGTGCACGCCTGGCTCGTTGCCCTCAGCGCCAAGACCGAGCACATCACGCTCATCGTGGATGCGTGCCACTCAGGCAACATCACGCGCGACGCCGACCCGACGCTCGCCGGCACGCGCGGCGTGCCCGATGACCCGCGAACGCCTGAACAACTGCCGAAGTCGCCCCTGTCGTCGGCGCCGCGTGGTCCCGCGGCCGTGATGGGGCCGAGCGGATGGCTGCCGCTCGGCTCGCGATACGTGCTCATTGCCGGTTGCCGGCACGACGAACTCTCGGGCGAGCTGATCATCCCGACGGCCACGCCGGTCCATCACGGCGCGCTCACGTACTACCTCTCGCAGACGCTCGCGGAGGCGAGCGGTCCGGTGACCTATCGCGACCTGTACGAGCGCGCCGCCGCGCAGGTGGTCGCGTTCCGCGAGGGCAAGCAGCACCCGCAGATCGAAGGCACGATCGACCGCAAGCTGTTCGGCACCGAGGACGTGCGCCCGATGTCGTATGTGATGGTGTCGGTCCGCGACGAGGGCGCAGCGGAGGCGACGTTGGCAGCCGGGGCCGCGCTGGGCACGACCGTCGGCTCGCGCTATGCGGTGTACGCGCCGGGGACGAGCGCGACCGACGGCGCTGCGCCGCTCGGTGAACTCGAAGTGACGAGCGTTGATGCCTTCACGAGCAAGGCCAAGGTCGTGAGCGAAGCAACGCCCAACGCGATTGCGACGAGCGCGCGCGCGGTGCTCACGCGCTTCGCGGCTGGCGACCAGCGGCTTGCCGTGCAGCTCGTGGCGAACGCAAGCGATGCGACCGCAAAGCTCGGCAAGGCGCTCGCGGACTCTCCGCTCGTGCGCGTGATGGGAAGCGGCGAGGCGTGGACGCTTCGCGTGCAGCTCGCTTCGGCGCGCACCGCGGCTGCTCCGGGCGACGCCGGCGCCGAACTCGGCGCGCTCGCCGAACCTTCGTGGATCGTGACGGGCACCAATGGGCAGGTGGCGCTGCCACCGAAGACGGAGTCCGAGTGGAGCGCGGTGGCCGGCAATTTGTCGAGCCGCGCGCGCTACCGGTTGGCGATGGACCTCCGGAACCCCGACCGCGCGTCAGCGCTCTCGGGCAAGGTGACAATGGAGCTGCTGCGCTCGACCTCGGACACGACGTGGGAAGTGATGACGCCGCGCCCCGAGAACGGCAGCGCGCTGGTCATCGAGCATGGCGACTTCGTGGGGGTGCGCCTCACCAACGGTCACACGGCCGACCTCTGGGTCAGCCTGCTCGACTTCGGTGTCGGCGGGTCGATTTCGCGGCTCTGGCCGTTCGAGGATGGCGCCAACGAGCGGCTGGCCGCGGGCAAGACGGTCGACGTCATGTCCAAACCCGGCGAACGCTCGCGTTTCAAGCTCCCCGACGTCTTTCCGTTCAAGCTCGACGGCCCGGGGGTCGTACAGTCCGAGGGAACGGAGACGATCCGCCTCTACGCGACGACGGGCGAGACGTCCTTCGACTTCCTCAAGAACGAGGGTGTGCGGGAGGTCTCGGGCAGCTCGGCGCTGCAACTCCTGTTCGAGACTGCGCTCAAGGCGCCGGCCACGCGCGAACCCGAGCGTGAACCGCCCATCGCGAAGCTCGATGACTGGACGACGGTGGATCGTTCGTTCACGATCCGTCGCAAGCGCACGGCGACGTTGAGCGGCGCACCGGCGATTCTCGCGGGTGCCACCGTGAGCACGGAGGGCACCACAGGCGTTGCCACGATCGCCGACGGTGCACCGGCGTCGAGTGGCGTCCATGCACCGCTCTTCCGCGCGCTTGCCGATCAGGGCGTGACCGTTGCCAAGACGATCACGCTCGACCAGCTGCAGCCTGCGGGCGCGACGCGCGGCGCAACGACCGTCTCACTCGACCTGCCCGCGCCTCCGCGCGACATGATGCAGATCGTCGTCACGACCGATTCGCTCGGCGGCGTGCGGTGGCACTTGCCCGTGATCGCCGAGTCCACGCGCGACGCGAACGACACGCCGGCCACGATGCAGCGCTTCGTGCTCCCCGTCGGGGCGGGGAACACGACCGGCCCGGCCGATGAGACGGGCACGCGCGGGGTGACCGTCACCGGCGCCGTCATGAAGGCGGCCTCCGTGCTGCTCGCGCCGTTCGTGAATCCGATCTTGAGCGCTGCGGGCACCTACGTCTCGTTCCAATGGGAGTCACGCTATCGCCCGTACGCCTTGCGCCCCGTGCGCGCGGCGAGTCCGGAGGCGATCCGCGACGCAGTAATGACAAGCGACGACTGGACCCGCATGCGGCAGGGGCGCGCGTTGCTCCTGTTGCACCAGCCATTCGGCCGGGCCGCGGGCACCTTTGGTGTGCTGCCCGCGGCCGTGATGGCCAAACTGGATGCGATGTACGGCGGTCGCGTCTTCGCTTTCGACCACACGACGCTCTCGCAGGACCCGCTCGAGAATGCGCGCGAGTTCGTGAAGCGGCTCCCGGCCGACGTCGTGCTCGAGCTCGACGTGCTCGCGGTCTCACGCGGTGGCCTCGTGGCACGCGCGATCGCCGAGCGCCAAGCCGACCTCACCATGGGAACGCGCACCGTGAACGTGCGTCGCGTCGCGATGCTCGGCACGCCCAACGCCGGCAGCGCGCTGTTCGATCCGTTCCGCCTGGGCGTGATGCTGGATGTTCTATCGACCGCCATCTGCTGCGTGCCCGGCATGCCGACCACCGAGGTGCTCGACGGCATCATCACCACCGTCAAGACGGTCGGCGTTGGCGCGGCCAAGGGGCTCGACGGTCTCACGGCCATGAAGGACGGCAGCACCTTTCTCAAGGCGCTCAACGCGGGACCGCGCACGACCGCCGCCGACACGCGCTACTTCGCCGTCAGTTCCCACTACGCGCCAAGCCCCGGCGCGCTGCTCAACCTCGTGCTCGACAAGTCGCTGTCGTCCGTGCTGGGCGAGGGACACGACCTCGTGGTCCCTGCGGCCGGGACGGGCGGCAGCAACGGCGCCGCCATGTTTCCCGTGGCCGACACGCTGGCGCTGACACGCGAACGTGGCGTGCCGCACGTGGCGTATCTCGCCAACACCGACGTGCACGCGCAACTGCTGCAGTGGCTCACCGCGTAATCACGCGGATCTCACGACTGGCACTCGCATGGACAAGAACCTCACCATCCGCATCGTCGGGAAGAAGCCGACCTTCACGATCATCGCGGAGACCGACGACGCCGCCTCCGTGACGGGGACGCTCACGCTGCCGGATGAGTTGATGGACCTGGCGGGCATGGCGCGCGGGATCGGCGTGATGCGCGAAGCCGAGCGCGAGACGCCCACCGTGGAGGCAGTGCGTCCCGACGTGCGGGCCCTTGGCGTGAAGCTGTTCCAGAACCTGTTCTCCGGAAACATCCGCGACCTGCTGATGGAGCTGATGGGCGGCGCGGAGAAGGGCGTCCGTGTACGCCTCAACATCACGGCCGACGACGACGCCGCCGTCCTCGCCGCGCTGCCATGGGAGATCCTCACTCCCAACCGCACGCCGAGCGATCCGCCGCTCGCGTTCGGCGACCGCACGGTGCTGGTGCGCACGATCGACGTGGCGAAGGAGACGCAACCGATCGTGTTCCAGTCCACGCTCAAGGTCCTGCTGATCGTGAGCAATCCGACGGGCACCGCCCCGCTCGATCTCAAGAAGGAGCAGGGGCGCATCGAGGACGCATTCGGCCTCGTGAAGATCGGCTTCAAGATCGACGTACTGGAGACGGCCACCGAAGAGGCGATTTCCGACGCGCTCGCCAACGCACGGCCAGCCTACCACATCGTGCACTTCATGGGACACGGAGACTTCGACCCGGACACGGGGCGCGGCGCCCTCCTCATGGAGAACGCGGACGAGTCGGCGCACCGCATGGAGGGCGATCAGGTGCGCAAGATGATCGCCAATTCGAAGCCGCTGCCCCAACTCGTCTTCCTCAACGCATGCAAGACGGCGCAGACGAGCGCGCGCGGCGCGATCAATCCCTTCGGTGGCGTCGCGGCGTCGCTGCTCGCGGGCGGGATTCCCGCCGTGCTGGCCATGCAGTACCCGATCTCGGACATCGCGGCGATCAAGTTCGCGGCGCTCTTCTACAAGCGACTCGCCACCGGCGTGCCGGTGGACGAGGCCGTGGCGGATGCGCGTCGGATGCTCTATGATGGCGCGACGAGCGAATGGGCGACGCCGGTGCTCTATCTGCGCCCCAAGCACGGCGTGCTGTTCAGCATCGAATCGGCGCCGGCCGCGCAAACGACCGAGGTCGCAGCCCCCACGGTGCCGGGCGCTGCACCACGCGGCACACCGCCCACGGGCACCGCACCCGCGCGCCCAACGCCGTCCGCCACGATGGTCGCGCAGTCCACGTCCGGCGAACCGCCATTCCGCGTCTTTCTGGCAGCGACCGCCATCACGCCGAGCTTCACCGGCCGGATGCGGCCGCAACTCATACGCGATCTCGCGGCAAAGGGAATCGAAGTGCTCTCGGCCGTGCCGAACCAGGATGCCCCAGACGAGTTTGCTGAAACGGGACATGAGGCTCGCATCCGCGAGGTCGCGGCGAACGCCGACCTGTTCGTGCACATCTTCAACGAGGACGCGGGCGACGTGCTCGACGGTGCCACCGCCGATGGTCTCGGGGCGCCCGGCACCTTCCCCGTCCGGCAACTCCAGCTCGGCGCGCAGCTCCAGAAGCCACAGCTCGTGCTCATCAACGACGCAGCCACCATTCCCGCCGACTCGGCATATGGCCGATTCATCACGGCGCTCGAGAACACTGATCGCGAGCGGAAGGAGCTCGAGTTCGACCGCGTGCGCTTCGCCAAGATGGCCGAACGCATCGCGCTGCACCGGGACCGCATGCTGGCTGAACGCGCTCGCGCGGCCGAAGCAGCGGCCACGGCAGCCACGGCCTCGAAGTCGGTGTACGTGGACGTGCACGTCGATGACCTCAAGCAGGCCATTCCACTCATCAAGTACCTCAAGTCCAAGGGAACCCCGGTCATCTACACCGACCCGATGGACGATGCCGCTGAAACGACGAGCGCCGGCGGGCCGCAGGCCGCCGAGCAGCAGTTTCGCAAGTGGATCACCGACAGCGCGAACGTGATCTTCTTCTTCGGCGCCGTCAACGAGCAGTGGCTCAAGTCGCGCTACTGGATGGCGATGAAACTCAAGATGAACGAGAACCTCCCGACGCGGCTCGGGCTCTATGTGGCCACCGCGCGCACGCCCGAGCAGTTGCAGTTCGCGAACATGTCACCGGTCGCGAGTGGTGCGACCGGATTCGATC
>JAYTVE010000558.1:0-2950 GCA_043744185.1 Gemmatimonadota bacterium
GCCACGCGCAACACGTGCATCGCGTCGCTCACCACGATCACGCGATGGATGCCGTGCGTACGGGCGAGGGCCACGAGCCCCGCAATCGATTCCCGCGTCGATCGACCCTCGGTCTCCACGAGGATCGCGCTGTCGGTCACTCCGGCACGTTGGGCGTACCGCTCGCCGACGGCCGCTTCGCTGATGGTGTCGCCCGGGCCGCGGCCGCCCGTGAAGATGATCCGTGGCGCCAGCTTCCGCTTCCACAGCGCGATCGCGTGGTCGAGCCGCAACTTGAGCACGGGCGACGGGCGCCCGTCGTACTGAGCGGCGCCGAGCACGACGATGGCGTCAGCGCTTCCCGCATTGGCGCTGGCGGCCTCGTCGGTGCCGCCAGCGTGCACCACCGCGACCACCACGGCGAGCCAGGCCAACATCGCGATGGCCGCCAGCGCGAGCGCCGCGCGTCCGAGGAGCACGATCAGCCGCTTCATGCGTACAGAGGCGGCATCCTAGTGGACGAGCATCCGGTCGCCGGTGCGCGGTACCTGCACCCGGTATCCGAGCGAGGTGAGCGACGCCGCCATCGCATCCTGCGCCTCCGGTTCCCCGTGCACGAGAGCAACGCCTTGGAGTTGGGGCGATCCGGCCTTCACCGCCGCGAGCCACCGCTGCAGCTCGGTGCGATCGGCGTGCGCGCTATACCCGTTCAGCACGTCCACCTGCGCGCGGCGCGGCACCTCTTCGCCGAAGATCTTGAGCACCTCGCGCTTTTCGACGATCCGTCGTCCCAGTGTGTGTTCCGCCTGGAATCCCACTATCAGGATCGTATTGCGCGGATCGGGAGCGCCATGGGCCAAGTGGTGCAGGATCCGCCCCGACTCCGCCATGCCTGAGGCCGAGATGATCACCGCGGGTCCGAGGAGTTGGTCGAGTTGTTTCGAGGCCGCGACGTCACGTGTGTACTGCAGCAGGTCGAAGGCAAAGAGGTCCGGCAGCTGGCGAATTGCCGCTTCCGATTGATCAAAGAGATCGGGGTGCGCGGCAAAGACGGCAGTCGTGTTGGTCGCCAGCGGCGAGTCGACGAAGATCGGGATGCGCGGGATCTGCCCCTCGCGCGCCAGCACGTGCAGGTCGTACACCAACTCCTGCGTGCGGCCCACCGCAAACGACGGGATCAGCACCTTGCCGCCCCGCGCCGCGGTCTCACGCACCACTGCGCCGAGGTGCGCGCGCGCGCCGGCAATCGGTTCGTGGTCACGATTGCCATACGTGCTTTCCATGATGACCGCGTGCGCGCCCGCTGGCGGGTCCGGGTCCCGAATGATCGCGAGTCCCGCGCGACCCACATCACCGGAAAATACGAGTCGGCGCGCATCAGGTCCGTGGTCCACGTCCAGCACCACCGAGGCCGAGCCCAGAATGTGGCCGGCATCGTGGAACGTCACCCGTATCCCGGGCAGCAGCTCGACCGGGCGTTTGTAGCCGACGCCGATCATCTGCTCCACCGTCTTCACGGCGTTGGCCATGCTGTAGAGCGGCTCCGCGTGCTCCTTGCCGCGCTTGGCGAGAAAGCGTGCGTCCTGCTCCTGAATGTGCGCGCTGTCCGCAAGCAGCAGGGCACTCAAGTCGCGCGTGGCTGCCGTGCACCAGATCGAGCCGGTGTACCCGCGACTCACGAGGAACGGCAGGCGTCCGGCGTGGTCGATGTGCGCGTGGGAGAGGAGGATTGCGTCGATCTCGCCGACCGGCAACGGCAACCGCTCGTTCTTGGCGCGCGATTCGGCCCGCTTGCCCTGGAACAGTCCGCAGTCGAGCAGCAGCGTCCGGCCGCCATGACGCACGATGTGGCATGATCCGGTGACTTCACGGTCAGCCCCGCTGAACTCGATCTCCATGCGTGGGCGCGCAGAACGCGCTATCCCTCCGCTTCGCGCGAGAACACCACCGTCACCCGCCCCCCGCCCTGCGTCATCATCACCGGCGCCCATCCTCCCCGGCTCCGCTCGTTGAGCAGGTCCGTCAGGGCTTCCTCGTCATCCTGGGCGTGCTTCGTCTGCCGCAGCACCACCGCTTGGTATTCTTTCATGGTCGAGAAGGTACTAGTTTCGCGGCCATGGGCACCACCCCGGACATCCCGACACTGACCGTCGTGCGGCACCCCTTGGTGCAGCACAAACTGCGCCTGCTGCGCGATCGCGAGACCCCCACCAAGATCTTCAAGGAACTGGTGGACGAGATCGCCACGCTCATGGCGTACGAGGCGACCGCCGACCTGCTGCTCGAGGACGCATCGGTGGAGACGCCGCTCGAGCGCGCGATGGCCAAGCGTGTCGCCGGCAAGAAGCTCACCCTCGTGCCCATCCTGCGCGCCGGGCTGGGCATGGTGGAGGGGGTCCTGCGCCTCGTGCCGTCCGCGCGCGTCGGACACATCGGCCTCTACCGCGATCACGACACGCTCGAACCCGTGGACTACTACTTCAAGGTCCCCGGTGACGCGACCGAGCGCGACTTCTTCGTCCTCGACCCGATGCTGGCCACGGGCGGTTCTGCGGTGTCCGCGGTGACTTCGCTCAAGCGCGCGGGGGCCTCGCGTATCCGGTTCCTGTGCCTCGTCGCCGCGCCCGAGGGGGTGCAGCGCATGGCTCAGGCGCATCCAGACGTCCACATCTTCGCGGCCTCGCTCGATCGAGAGCTGAACGCGCAGGGCTACATCCTACCCGGTTTGGGCGATGCGGGCGACCGCCTCTTCGGCACGCGCTAGCCCAATTCTTCCACAATTCGCGCCAGTTGGGCAGCGCCTACCTCCCAACATGAGCTAAGTCCGTGACGTGCGGGTAATTGCATCGTGTTGAGTGTCAGCGGGTCTTGCTCGCTTTCACTAGCCGCCCTACATTGCCGCGCGCATGGGTGGTGTGGAAAAATCCCGCCCGGCGCTGGGTCCATCGTCATCGCCCTCGGACATAGATGC
>JAYTVE010000559.1:0-2943 GCA_043744185.1 Gemmatimonadota bacterium
GTGGGAGCGCACCCGGCGAGCAGCGCGATGTTGCCGAGTCCGGCGCGCTGCAAATTGGGAAGTTGCAGCCCGCCAACGGCGCGCGAGAGGTTGCCCAGCGTATCGCTGCCCACATCGCCATACGCCGCGGCGTCGGGCGCCGCGCCGATGCCCACGCCGTCGAGCACGAGGATGATCGCGCGACGGTTCATGCCGCGGCTCCCGCGTAGCGGCGTGTGAGGCGCAGATGCAGGCCGGTCAGCAGCTCATACGGCGACGCCGGCACGAGCGCCGAGAGTTCCTCTGCCGTGATCACTTCGTCACCGTCGGCGCCGAGCGCGGTCACCAGGTCGCCGATCTCGCAGGGCACGTCGGTCACGTCGATCATCGTCATGTCCATGGTCACGAGGCCCACGACGCTCACGCGCCGCCCACGCAGCAGCATGTGCGCACGGTTGCTGAGCGCGCGGCGATAGCCATCCGCGTACCCCAGTCCCACGGTCGCGATCCGCCGCGACCCGTGCGCGATCCACTGCGCGTCGTAGCTCACCGACTCGCCGCGCTCGACCCGATGGATCTCGGTGATGCGCGCGCGCACCGCCACGACCGGCTCCGGAAGCAGTTGCGCGCCCGGGCCACTGCCCACGCCATACAGAAAGACGCCGGGGCGAATGAAATCATAGCGCGACCGGCGGCGCGCGGCCGCCGCCGAATTCTCGGCGTGCACCAACGAAGGACGCGCCGGCAACCGTGCGAGCGCCGCGTCGAAGCGCTCCTCCTGCACCGCCATGCTCGCTTCGCCTCGCTCCGCGGCCAGAAAGTGCGTGAAAGCCCCTTCGGGCGCCCAGCGGCCCACCGCGCCGAGCATCGAATCGATCTCGTCCCAACGCACCCCCGCGCGCGACATCCCGGTGTCGATCGAGAGGTGCCACGCGGGCCCGCCCGCCGCCTTCCATTGGTCGACCTGTGACCCCGAGCCGAGCGCGAGTGTGAGCCCTGCGACGGCCGCGGCGGGGAACTCGAGCGGCAACACCGGCGGACAGACCAGCACGGGGCGCGTCACCCCTGCCTCTCGCAGCGCGATCCCCTCGCTCACGGTGGCTACGGCAAAGCCCCAAGGCGATTCCGCCTCGAGTGCGCGCACGACCGCCGGCGCTCCGAGGCCGTACGCATCGGCCTTCACCACGGGTGTGAGCCGGGTGGCAGCATGCACGGCAATCCGGCGCGCATTGCGCCGGAGAGCGTCGAGGTCCACGTCGAGCCAGGCCCGGGCGTCACCCGGAGGCAGTGGTTGGCGGTCCATCCGTTGGGTGCTAGCGTTCCCGCATGACCGAACAAACCACGAAAAATAAGGGATCGCTTGATGACGCGCTGGCGCTGATGCGCGACCTGCGCCTCCGCTGCGATTGGGACGCCGCCCAGACGCACCAGTCGCTGCGGCCCTTCCTGGTCGAGGAATCGCTCGAAGTCGACGATGCCATTCGCGCCGGCAACGACCCGTTGCTGCGCGAGGAGCTCGGCGACCTGCTCCTGCAGGTGCTCTTCCATTCCGTCGTGGCCGAGGAGCGCGGGGCGTTCGACATCGCCGAGGTGGCCGGCGGTCTGGTGCACAAAATGCGCGACCGCCATCCGCATCTGTACGGAGGCGGGGAGAAGGTGGACTGGGAGACTCACAAGGCGAAGAAACCGCGCGACTCCGTGGCGGACGGACTGCCGGTGGACCTCCCCGCCCTGCACCGCGCGCACCGGCTGCAGGATCGCGCCGCCGGCATGGGGTTCGACTGGCCCGACGCCACAGGTCCCGCGCTCAAGGTCGAGGAGGAACTGCGCGAAGCGGAAGCCGAACTCGTGGCCTCGGGTGGAGTGGCGTCGCCGCAGCTCGAAGCTGAACTCGGCGACCTGCTCTTTGCCGTCGTGAACCTCTGTCGGAAGTCGGGGGTGCACGCGGCGCTCGCACTCGAGAAGGCGAATCTCAAGTTCGTGCGGCGCCTCGACGGGGTGAGTGCATTGGCGCGCGCACGCGGGATCCACCTCGCGTCGCTCGACCTCGCGGGACTCGACCTGCTCTGGGATGAGGTGAAGGCCAGCGAATGAATGCACACGCGTGCCCCAACTGCAAGGCCGCCCTGACCGGGCCGTTCTGCGCCTCGTGCGGTCAGAAGGTGCCGCACGGCCGCCTCGACGCGCACGAGCTCGCGCACGAGTGGTGGCACGCGGTCTCGCATTTCGATGGCGGCGTGCTGCGCCTCCTGCGCGACCTGCTGATCCGTCCGGGCACGGCGTATCGCGCGTACTTCGCCGGTGCGCGCAAGCGCTACATGAATCCGGTGCTCTTCCTCCTGCTCGTGGAGGGGCTCTACATCCTGGCCGAGTCGGCGGTGCTCGACCACACGTATGGCGGGCACGACGCGGGCGCGCGGCTCGCGGCTCGGCGCGCCGTGCTGCAGGTGGACAAGTACAAATTCTTCCTCGGCATCCCGTTCGTCTCCGTCGGGGCTTGGCTGGCATTCCGACGCCGCTACACGCTGGCCGAGATGATCGTCTTCCAGCTCTTTTGCTTCGGGTTCATCACGCTCGTCTCGATGCTACGCGTGCCGTTTGGCTGGTACCTGCCCCAGCATGAGGCGTGGCTCCACTGGTTCTTCGGCTGGGTGGCTGGACTCGTCATGGCGTGGCACTTCTTCGCCGTCTTCGGCGAACGGAGCTGGCGGGGCACCGCACGCACCATCGCCCTCATCCTCTACACGCAGGTGGCCATCAACTTCGGCTACCGCCTGCTCTGGCGGATCAAGGGCTACGACATCGACCTGAGCCTCGTGCAGACGTTGCGCGACTCGTTCGGGATCTAGGGCGCTTGGGGCCACCGCGCGATCGCGAAGGTGAACGGCTGCTGTACCAATTGGCGCACCCGACGGCCGCCCGCCTCGGCCGGGATGAATCGCGCGAGCGGCAGCACGCGTTCGA
>JAYTVE010000560.1:0-2940 GCA_043744185.1 Gemmatimonadota bacterium
CGTCAACGCCGCCGTCGTCGTCGTCTTCCCGTGGTCGACGTGGCCAATCGTGCCCACGTTCACATGCGGCTTCGTCCGCTCGAACTTCGCCTTCGCCATGGCTGATATCCCTGGGGATGTGCGTGTCGTGTAATGAAGGGTGGAGGCTTACGCCTTCACCTTGCTGATGATCTCTTCGGCCTTCGCCTTCGGCACTTCTTCGTAGTGGCTGAACTCCATCGAGTACACGGCGCGCCCCTGCGACTGCGAGCGCAGCTTGGTCGAGTACCCGAACATTTCCGAGAGCGGCACCGACGCGGCAATCACTTGCGCCTCGCCGCGCTGCGTCATTCCGCCGATCTTGCCGCGGCGTGCCGACAGGTCGCCCAAGATATCGCCCATGTACGCGTCCGGGCAGACAACCTCGACGTTCATCATCGGCTCGAGAATGATCGGTGTGGCGCCCTTGACCGCCTCCTTCACCGCCATCGAGCCCGCGATCTTGAACGCCATTTCGGACGAGTCCACGTCGTGGTACGAGCCGTAGATCAGCTCGACCTTCACGTCCACCATCGGATAGCCCGCAATGATGCCGTTCTCGAGGGCTTCCTTGATGCCGGCTTCGACCGGGCCGATGTACTCACGCGGAATGACACCGCCCGTGATCTTGTCCTCGAACACGAACCCGTGGCCTGCGCCCGCCGGCTCGACGTTGATCACCACGTGACCGTACTGGCCCTTGCCGCCCGACTGGCGGATGAACTTCCCCTCAACCTTTTCGATGCGCTTCTTGATCGTTTCGCGGTAGGCCACCTGAGGACGGCCCACGTTCGCGTCGACCTTGAACTCGCGCATCATGCGGTCGACGATGATTTCGAGATGGAGCTCGCCCATCCCCGAGATGATCGTCTGGCCCGTCTCCGCATCGGAGTGCACGCGGAACGTCGGATCCTCTTCGGCCAGCTTCTGCAGCGCGATGCCAAGCTTGTCCTGGTCGGCCTTCGTCTTCGGCTCGATCGCGACGTCGATCACGGGAGCCGGGAACTTCATGGCTTCGAGGATGATCGGGCTGTCTTCGTCGCACATCGTGTCGCCGGTGCGCGTATCCTTGAGGCCGATGGCGGCGCCGATGTCACCGGCGCGCACTTCCTCGATCTCCTCGCGCTTGTTCGCGTGCATCTGGAGCAGGCGCCCCACGCGCTCACGCTTGTCCTTCGTGCTGTTGTATACGTAGGAGCCCGCCTTGAGCGTCCCCGAATACACACGAAAGAAGGTCAGCTTTCCGACAAACGGGTCGGTCGCGATCTTGAATGCCAGCGCGGCGAACGGTGCGTCGTCCCGTACCGGGCGCTCCTCGAACGTCTCGTCGTGGTGCGGCAGGTGCCCCATGATGGCGGGCACGTCGGTCGGCGCGGGGAGGTAGTCGATCACCGCGTCGAGGAGTGCCTGCACACCCTTGTTCTTGAACGAGGCGCCGCAGAGCACCGGCACGATGTGCATGCCGATGGTGGCCCTGCGGATAGCGTGGCGGACCTCGTCGACCGAGAGCTCCTCGCCGCTCAAGTACTTCTCGATGAGCGTCTCGTCGTGCTCGACGGCCGCATCGATCACCGCATGGCGGGCTGCCTCACACGCTTCCTTGTACTCCGCCGGCACGTCCACCACGGTGAACGTCTTGCCGAGCGTGCTGTCGTCGAAGATGTACTGCTTGCGCTCGATGACGTCGATGTGGCCCGTGAAGAGCTCACCCGAGCCGACCGGCAGCTGGATGGGGAACGACTTCTTGGCCAACCGGTCACGGATCATGTCCATGCAGCGATCGAAGTTCGCGCCGACGCGATCCATCTTGTTCGCGAAAATCAGGCGCGGGACGCGATAGCGGTCCGCCTGGCGCCACACCGTCTCGGTCTGCGGCTCCACTCCGGCGACGGAATCGAGCAGCGTCACCGCACCGTCGAGGACGCGCAGCGAGCGCTCCACTTCGACCGTGAAGTCGACGTGCCCGGGCGTGTCGATGATGTTGATGCGGATCTCAGGCCCCGAACCCGTCTTGTCGCTCTGCCCATGGCGCTGCCAGAAGCAGGTCGTCGCGGCCGACGTGATCGTGATGCCGCGCTCCTGTTCCTGCTCCATCCAGTCCATCGTGGCAGCGCCATCGTGCACTTCACCAATCTTGTGCGACTTCCCCGTGTAATAGAGGACGCGCTCAGTGGTGGTCGTCTTACCGGCATCGATGTGCGCCATGATGCCGATGTTGCGATAGTGCTCGAGCGGGGTCGTGCGGGCCATTAGTAGCGACTCGGTGCGTGAGCGGCGCAGTTCGCGCCACGTTACGTCGAAAGGAAGGAAAACCAACAAAAACGCGGCTGGACCATGTCACCCCGTCCGGGGCCGGTATCCATCCGCTGCCGCCGGGTGCACTCGCCACTGCTGCGCGGGTGGGGACTCGAGGCGCGCCGGGCCAACCAACCTGCCCGTCGTTGAGTTGTCTCTCCCACTGTCGGCCGAAAGCGCGCAAAGGCGCGATCGACTTTCTGGGGGAGCAGGATATAGTAGCCTCCCGATAGGGGTTAAGTCAACTGGCAATCGCAACGCATTTGTGGGGCGGAGCGCGCGTGCTCGACAGCGAGATCCGGAGGAGCGCTCCATCACCCCGTACAAGCCTGAGGGCCCCCGGCGGCTGACATCCAATTCAGCTCGCCGCACTCTAGGGAGTCTTTGGGGGTCAGGGGCGGGAAAGTAACAGGCTGCTCACGAGCTGCCCTTCTCGCGCGAGTCTTTCGGCCCAGGGTTGTTCTGGAGCCAACGTCCAACGTCCTGCCGCCAGCCCTGCGCAGCGCAGACTTCAGTCACGGACAAGCGAAGGCCCCGATCCTGTGAAGGATCGGGGCCGTACGCGAGACCTCAGAGGAGGGGAGGTCGCGCGACGCTCAGTCTAGCTCGACTACTTGCGACGGCGAC
>JAYTVE010000561.1:0-2939 GCA_043744185.1 Gemmatimonadota bacterium
CGCCGCGAAACGGGCCGATCAAGCGGTACCTCATCGAGCCCAGCATCGCCGAGTCGATCGCAGGCGCAGGCGCAGGCACGGCACGCGGCTTTTGCGCGAAGGCCAGATGCGGAGCGGTAAAAATCGCGATAGCCCCAGCGATCACGACAAACGGCCGGCGATGCTGCACACAGATGCGCATGGTGCTCGAGCGGGCTGGAGGAGGAACCGTGACGCTCCTCGCAAATTGCATCGAGGAGCTGCGTCCCGTCAGCGGAGAGCTGCGCTAGCGATCCTTCTTCGAGCAACCCAGAGGGATGCCAAGATCGCTGAAGCAGGCCGCCCGGTGGCTGCCATCGCAGAGTGCCTTGGGCTGGCAGGCAGCGCAGCGACGGTGCGTCACCGTAGCCAGCAGCTCGTCCACATGCGCGCGCTCGGGCCGGGCCCTGCGGCTCATCCCTTATTCTTCGTGGTCGCCTTGCCCGCAGCCTTGGGCGTTGCGGTGCTCGAGGTCGCGACGGGCTCGGCCGCGGACGGCGACGCCGCAGCCGGTGCCGCGCACGCGAGCTTCTCGCCCACGGGATTGCGCCGCGCGACCACGAACTCGGGTGCCTCTTCCGAAATGATTCCGTCGCGCCGCCACCGCGCCTGACCCTTGAAGATTCCGCCCAATTCGTCGAGCGCAATCTCGTACTCCGAGTTCGCGGTCTCGTTCATCCCGAACATCACGCGTCCCGCCGTTTCGCCCGCGCGCCAGCTGATCGGCGTCAGGGCCGTCACGGTATCCACCTTCACGAGCGGTCCGATCGTCGCGCAGCCGCGATAGCTGATCGAGCTGTCGGTGGGCGTCGGCGGCAACCGATCGGCCGTCAGCAGCAGGCGCCCCACGCGCGAACCAGGCGCCGTGGCCGCAGGTCCGCACTCCGCCGTGCCGCAAATCCACAATTCGTACGAGCCAGCGAGGGCGGCAGGGTCGGCAGGCGGCGCCTTCGCCTCCGGTGTGGAGTCGCATCCCGCGAGGAGCAGCGTCGCTCCGAGAAGCATCAGGTACCGTTGCATGAACACAGTCTTGTGTGTGGAGATGCGAAGAGCTCGAAGAGATCGCGCAACGACGTGCGACCTATTCGTAGGTCAGAATCCCGTGCACGAGCCTCGGGGCGAGGCGCGCACGGCCGCCGAGAAAAAGGAGATCGATGAACACCCCGATCCCCGCCACGCGAGCGCCCGTCCGCTCAACCAACCTACACGCCGCACCGGCCGTGCCGCCGGTCGCGAGCACGTCATCGACCACCAGCACCGACGCTCCTGCGCCCAGCGCGTCCGTGTGCATCTCCAGCGCGTCCGTGCCGTATTCGAGGGCGTAGTCCTCGCGCAGGCGCGTGAACGGCAGCTTTCCGGGCTTTCGCACCGGCACGAGGCCGGCGCCGAGCGCCACGGCCATCGGCGCGCCGAACAGGAAGCCGCGGCTCTCCACTGCCACCACGTGCGTGATTCCCGTCCCCTGCCACGGCGTCGTCATCACGCCGACAGCGAGGCTGAAGAGTCTCGCGTCCGCCAGCACCGGCGTGATGTCCTTGAACAGGATGCCCGGCTTGGGAAAGTCGGAAACGATCCGCACGGCGGCGTGAAGTTCGGCGGCGAGGTCGCTCATGCGCGTGGCGCTACCGGTGGATGGTGAACGGTTCAGCATACTCTTCGTCGGGAGCCGCCGGCAACTCGATGACCCCCGTGACCCAGGCGCCGTCCGGCCCACGCTTCACGTCGCCCATCAGCCCCGCCACCGCATCCGGATGCCCGCGTGCGACCAGGCGCACGGAGCCATCGCTCATGTTGCGCACCCAGCCGGCGAGTCCCCAGCGGCGGGCGCGCTCGCGCACGAACCAGCGGAACCCCACTCCCTGCACGCGCCCCTCAACGCTCAGCTGCACTTCGCGGACCGTCAGCTCGCCCATCCGTGCAACCCGATGAGGGGAACGAACCGCACCGGCCCCAGCGTGCGCGACTCCGTGGTGCCGCCGCGCTTCGTGATCACGTGCAGCAGCTGCTCGTCGCGCCCGCCGATCGGAATGAGCAGTCGCCCGCCCTCGGCCAGCTGTTCGACAAGCGGCGGCACCACCTTGGGCGCCGCCGCGCTCACGAGAATCGCATCGTACGGCGCATAGCCGCCCCAACCCAGCGTTCCGTCACCCTGCAGGAGCGAGATGTTCCGCGCGCCGCACGCCTTGATCGCTTCGCGCGCCGGCTCGAGCAGCGCGCCGATACGTTCGATGCTGAACACCTGATCCGCGAGGTGCGAAAGCAGCACGGTCTGGTAGCCCGAGCCGGTGCCGATCTCCAGCACGCGCTCGCGCCCGGTGAGCGCGAGTTCCTGCAGGTAGGTCGCGTGAATGCTCGGCTGCGAGATGGTCTGCCCGTTGCCGATCGGCAGCGCCGAGTCCTCGTAGGCGCGGTGCCGCACCCCCGTGGGCACGAAAAGATGCCGGGGCACGAGATCAAACGCGCGGATCACCGCCACGTCATGGATCCCCGCCGCCTGCAACGCCTCGATGAGGCGACGACGCGCGCCGCGATACTGCGGCTCGCTGCCTACGGGGCCCGCCACCAGTGCTCCGCGTCAGCCAGCATCGCGTGTGCCGTGAGATCCAGATGGAGCGGCGTCACCGAGATGTAGTTGTCCTCGATGGCACGCGCATCCGAGTTGTCCGCGCTCGCGGTCCAGCTTGCCGAGCCACCACCGATCCAGAAGATCTCGCGCCCCCACGGATCCTTCATCTTCTGGATCGAATCCGAGAAGACGCGCTTGCCCAGCTGCGTGAGTTTCACGCCCGCGATGTTCACCGCGCGCACGGGCGGCAGGTTCACGTTGAGCAGCGTCTGCGCCGGGAACTTGGGCAGCGTCGTCAGGTGCTTGAGCAGGTCGGTGATCGCGTCCACCTGGTCCTCGAGCAGGTCATCGGACC
>JAYTVE010000562.1:0-9891 GCA_043744185.1 Gemmatimonadota bacterium
GTCGACAAGAAGCCCGGCCATTCCTGACCGGGCTTTACCGTGCCAACTCCTTGTCCTGCAGCGCAGAGCGGGAGACGGGACTCGAACCCGCGACATCAAGCTTGGAAGATTTCACGGCGCGTGAACGGTCAACAACACGAAGCGCCACAGAAATGCATACAAGCAGGGCATAGTGGCAGGGTGACACGTTGCTAGATGTTGCGGAAAAGACGGCTAGGTGCAAGATTGTTCGCACCTAGTACGCACCTAGCCTCCCGCCCTGCCCATGCCTCGCACCCGCTTCAACCTGACCAACGCCGCCGTAACGCGGTTGCCGGTGCCTGCGGTGCCGGATGGTATGGCCCGCAAGCACATCGGCGCCGCCGTGCGCGACTACTTCGACCGTGACGTGACCGGCTTTCATGTGCGCGTCTCGCCGACGGGGCGAAAGACGTTTGCGGTGATGCTGACGGTGCGGGATACCGGCAAACGGCGCCGCTTCACCATCGGTGACTTCCCGACGCTGAGCGCTGATGCGGCGCGCGCACTCGCGCGAACACGGCTGGCCGAAGTGGCGTCTGGTGTGGATCCTCAAGCAGTGCGCGAAGCCAAGCGGCTCGCCGCGACGCGTACGGTCAGCGACCTCGCCACGTCATTCCTGGCTGACGGCAAGGTGCGGCTGCAGGCCAGCACCCTCTACCTGTACCGCGGGCTCCTCGAGCGCCACATCCTGCCCGTCATCGGCGCGATGCCTACCGTCGATGTCGCCACGCCCGATGTGGCACGCCTGCACGTCGGCTTGAGCGAACACCCGACCACTGCCAATCAGTGTGTGCGGCTGTGCTCCACCCTGTTCCGCTATGCGGAGCGTCTGGGCTTGCGCCCGCGCGGCAGCAATCCAGCGACGGACGTGCCGCGCTACCGCGAGAACTTGAAAGAGCGGTATCTGCAACCGGACGAGCTGGCGACGCTCTGGCGCACCCTCGACACCGCCGCAACGCGCGGCATTCCTGCGGCGCCGTGGCGACTGCGGACGGTGGATCCGAAGCACGCGAAGCACGCGCCGGCGCCGAAGCCTGACAAGCGCAACATCGCGCGGGGGGCCGTGCTGCCTGCGAATCCTGTTGCCGTTGCCGCGCTCCGCCTGCTCATCCTCACGGGTGCCCGGAAGTCTGAAGTACTGGGGCTGCGATGGGCCGAGGTGGACTTCTCGCGCGGTGCGCTGACGCTCGAGGACACGAAGACGGGGCGTTCGGTGCGCATGCTCTCAGCGGACGCGCTGTCGCTGCTGAAGGACATCCCGCGCGGTGTTGGTGCCGAGTATGTGTTTCCTTCGCCGGTGAACCGACGGAAGCCGGTGCGCGACGTGTCGCGGCTGTGGGACGCCGTGCGCTACACGGCCGGGCTGGAAGACATGCGGCTGCACGACATTCGCCACACCGCCGCATCGATGATGCTGCAGGCGGGCGCGCCGATCGCTGACGTGGGGCGCAGCGTCGGCCATCACAGCACGCGATCGACACAGCGCTACGCGCACGCGGCCGACGCCGGCGCGAAGCGCGCTGTCGGGCTCCTGGCCGACGCGGTGCGCGTCGCCGCCGCCACACCCGCAACCGCTGTCACACCACTGCGCCGCAAGCGCGCCTGATCATGCACCACCGCGCCGGCGGCTCCCGGCATCCTTCACTTGGAGCACCACATGGCAACCGCTGCGCTTCCCTTCGTGGACCTGACGGTCCGTCACTCCGTTGATCACTGGAACCTCGACCTCGAGACGGACTGCGGCGATCGCGAATCGTTGTCGCTCATGCTCGGACGCACCGGCGATGATGACCGATTGTTCCCGTTGAACATCGAGCAGAACAGCACGGTGGTAGCCTTCAATTGTCTGACGACAGCGGACGTGCGGAGCCTCGCTGCGGCGCTCGAGCGTATGGCCGACCTGATGGACACGCAACTGCGATAGCCATCGTTCTGCCGCTGTCACGACGCCGGCACGGTGCTGCACCTCGCGGCCCGCTGCCGGCGTCGTCTCATTGGGGTGCGCTGCTCGACGGCCTCGAACGGATTGCGGTTGTCCCACGCCGTGAGGGTTCGCTTGCACTTCCGCGCGATGGTTCGCCGGCGCCGTGACTCATGAGTAGGGAAGTGTCATTGACACTCACACGTTACGGTCAGCCCAATCGTCCGGAACTGGTTCCCCAATGCGGAACCGTTCGGCACGTGCCTCTCGTGCTAGCACGCCATCGAATAGGACGTACAGCAAGGCGTCGGCGTCGCCGTCAGAGCCGATATCGGCGAAGCCCAGCGTGCTATTGAAGTAGGCGCGTTGAATCTCTTGAAAGAGGTTATCCAACGCACGGATAGCCCTTTCGACAAGCTCGCGACTTGCGAACTCGAGATCGGGCGCGGACGAATCGATTGCACGGTCCAACGAACGGTGGGCGATGTGCCGGTTCCGCCAGTCACGCGCAAAGTCTGAAGCTGTGCACGCCGCATCGATCAACGGTTGAATGCGGTGCCTCCTCGGATCTCCAGTCAAGAGTCTCGGCAGCTGTCGCACCGTAAGTTGACGGTGATCATTCACTTTCGGTGGGTCCGTCATGCGAGAGAGGTGGAGCAGTATGTCTTCCCACCAGATGTGATGAAGCTGCGAGAAAAACCGCGCGGCAGCGCGATTTAGGAGGTCGATCCGGCTCGCCGATGTGCCATATAGCGCGCGATACTGACGCCACTTGTCGTGAAGCCAAACCTACTCATTCACGAGCTCATGGTACACTTTGCCGAACTCTGGACCGAGGACTGCGATGCTCTCCGCTTTGATCTCGTCGTCATCCTTATGCTGCGCCACACTACGTATCCTCCAATCCGGCGTATGCGTCCTCGGCGTAGTTCATTCGAGCCGTACAGATCACGACAGCTTGTCGCGGAAGATCGGCGACAGCGCGTTGATGCCGCCGAAGCCCTGCAGGCCTGAGAACCCGCGAATGCCCTGCTTGCTTCCAAAGTAAGACAGTCGCAAGAACCGCTGCACCGAATTCAGGCGGGCCGCCTTCGACCTCGAACTGGCACTCGTTGTCGCTCTTCGTGAGGTATGTATTGCTGCTGGGCGGCGCACTCGGCTTGCTACTGCTCGGGTGGCGCAGTCTCTGAGCGCGATTGACGGGTCTTCCTTCGTTGCGGTAGCGCTGGAAGCTCGATAGGTCCGATCGGGAACTTTCGCATCCGCGCCCCTCCGCGTGTTCGCTCACCGATCTTCCGCACGCGATCCGCGACGAACTGCTCGCCTTGCTCATCGGCACCGTCAAGCGCGAGCGCTGCAAGCTCGGACACCGGACCCATAACGCTCGCAATACGTGTGTGCTCGTCATGCTCGTGGAGCACGATGTCCACAACGTGCGCCGTGACCTCACGGAGAAGCGTTGCCGCATCAGCACCCCACGGCGCGGCGCCCCACGGAGGAGACACGACACGACGCGCTGAGACCTCCGCCTCGCACGCGCCCAAGAGATGCGCAGAAAACTCGCGCGCGAGTTCCGACTCGTTGAGCGTCCCTCCACTTGCAACAACGGTACGCCGGCGCGGACCGAGACCCGTCAGCACCCACTCGGCGTTGAGGTCGAGTCGCTTGCACAACGCAAGGAACATGTCGCCCTTCGGCAGTCCCTTTCGCTGCAGCAGCTTTTTCAGCCAAGGCTGAGACGGTTCGTTCACCTCGGTCAGGATCTCCGCCGGCCGTCCCTTGTAGGCGGCGGTGCGGCGACGTTGAAGCAATGGCCAGCCGTCCGCAAGGCGCTCGTGCGCCGCACTCGGTGCGACGCCTTCACGCGTCGCGAATTCGCGGAGTGCATCGGCCAGCCGGCCGCGTGCCTTTTCTTCGCTCTCTGTGACAATCGGCACGATTGCCCGTTTGGCTACTTTTTTATCTGTCATGGACAGAAAAGTATACCAAGATGTGTAGCGGTGTAAGTGCTGTGCGCCGTACAATCCCCGTGCCACCTCACCACATGGAGCACATCGATGGAAAACACGCAGGGCACGAAGGCTCCCGCTCTCATGACGGAGAAGCAATTCGCGGAGCTCACAGGATTGTCGCGGAACACGCTGCGCGCGTGGCGATGCCGTCGAGTTGGGCCCCCAGCACTAAAGCTGATGGGAGCGATTCGCTATGGCGCGGACGCCCTGGCATGGATTGAAAACGGGCGCCGCAATGGCGCCGCCGTCGCCGCCTAACCCCCACATACAACATGCCCACCACCTACACACACGCGCATCAATTCGCAGCGAACGCCGACCAAGGCGCCGCGGCTGCGGACAGCGCGTACAACGATCTGGCGCTGATGACGGTCGGCGCATTGGTGCGCTACAACGGCGCAAACGACAATTTCTTTTTCAGCAAGGGCAACTCGGCGGTCGCGATCTCGTCACTGACGATTGGCGCGGACGGTCGCGTCGATTTCAACGTGCAGCGCGCGACGTCCGGCAGCATCTGGCGCGGCGGCGCGATCACGGTCGACAATACGTGGCAGTGGGTGTTCTTCACGCTGAACCGCAGCACCTTCGTGCACACGCGCCATGGCGGTCCGAAGGGCGGCACGATCGCATCGATCAGCGTGACGGATATCGGATCGACGCCGGCAGGATCGGTCAACACCGACGCCGCGCAGAACTTCACGATCGGCAGCAACGGCACGAACTTCGGCGCCCGCACGATGGATCGCGCGTTCACGGGCATCTGGAACGTGATCCTCTCCGTCGCGCAATGCCAAGCGGTGGCCGACGATCTCTCGACCGCCGTGCAGCCGGTGGCCGCATGGAAGCCAGGCAGTGGCAGCGCGTCGTCGATTGCGAACTACATCAGCGGACCGCCGGCGATGACGATCACGGGCGCCACACTGGTGAATGGACCGGACAGTGGCGTGGCGTGCGCTGTTCGGCGTCGTCGCGGCCTTTGACCCACGTGCGCCTCCATATGCAGCAGCATCCCGATGCACGCCCGGCGCTCGGCGACACCGTCGCCGCATAACCCCCACATACGACAAGCGAGCCTAAAGCTGTCCAGGCCGGGGCGCGTGTCGAGGAGCAACGAATGCAGAAAAGTAAGTACAACCCGAACCGCGTGGCAATCGCGCACCTGCTCGCGGCCGTCGAGGAATACACCGACGTGATTGTGGCGACCGTTGACTGCGCGATGTGCGCGATCCGCGGGGATCTCGGGCACATCGCGCCCGACGACGCGTCTGACCTTGCGATCGCAATTGAACGCGTCACGCCGGAGCTGCAGCGTGTCGCTGCACACGCGTCCGCCGTTTGGGGTGTCGTGCGCAGCAGCCGCGAGCGTGCCGCATGACGCGCCACACCGCACGATGCGTCGTCACTCAGATCATGGCCGGTGTGCTCCTTGATCCAGTATTCGCGGCGGTCGATGCCGGCGAGCTCACCATGACGGAGAGCCGTGAGTTTCTGCAGTTCCTCAGTCGAATCCGCACGGACGCTGAGTCGTGCTGCGAGGGCGACGCAGCGGAGCACGTCTCGCAGATCGTGGCGCAGCGGAGGGCCGCATGAGCGAGCTGTCACCGCTCGGACGCGCGGCCCTCGAATATGCCGCACAAGGGCTCGCGGTGTTTCCGCTCGTGCCGCGAGAGAAGCGACCGCTGACGTCGCGAGGCTTCCTCGAGGCCACCACGAACGCTGATCAGGTGCGCGCATGGTGGACGACGTCACCCGCGGCGAACATCGGGGCGGTGCCGGCGTCGGTGGGCTGCATCGCGCTCGACATCGACGCGCCGCAACACGTCGAGGCGGCGGAAGCGCTGGGGCTCTTTGCAGAGCCGAATCATGAGGTGATCACCGGCAACGGTCGGCATGTCTGGTTCAAGCACGAAGCCCCCGACGCGACCGCGCTCGCCGGCATCATCGCACGCTCTGCGCGGGGGTATGTCGTCATGCCGCCGAGCGTGCACCCGTCGGGCGCCGTGTACGCGACGGAGACGACACTCCGTGACGCGCGGCCGCTCCCCGACCGTGCGGCGCTGGCGCTCGTTCGTGGCGATGCGCCGGCGTCGCCCGGCGCTCGCGCTGTCAGATCACCGGGCGCGAAACTCACACCCGGCGATCGGCACGCGGGGCTCGTAGCGGAGGCTGGGCGCTTGGCGGCGCACGGGTTGCTCGAGCACGGGCTCGCGTTCCTGCAGGGCTTCAACCTGTACGCATGTAGCCCACCGAAGGATGCCGACGAAGTCACGAAAGTGTGGGAGTACGTGCTCATCCGCGAGTCTGCAAAACGCGCGGAGAAGTCGCGGCAGCACGACGCGGTGGATCTGTCGGCGTTTGATCCCCCCGCGCCCTACCGGCCGCGCTCTCTTCGCGAATTGATGGCAGACCTCTCGCTCACGCGTCCGCCGCGCTTCATCGTGCCAGGACTCGTCGAAGAGGGATGCGTGACGATGATCGCCGGCGCGCCGAAGGCCGGCAAGTCGACACTTGCCAGTCAGATCGCGGCCGACAAGTCGAGAGGACGGTGTGCGCTCGACGGCTCAGACATGAGCGCCGGCAAAGTGCTGTGGATCGCGCTCGATGAGCCAGCCCGTCGACTGGTGCAACGCTTGCCCACGTTCGACCCTGATCCGGATCGCTTCGTGGTGTACGAACGCCAAGCGGAACCACTCAGCCCCCGCGCGTTCGCTGCGCTGTTAGAGGCGGAGGATCCGTCGCTTGTCGTGATCGACACGCTGTCACAGCTCGGGAGCGACAACGGGATCAAACCAAACGATGCGGAAGCGGTCGCGCCGTTCATGAAAGCGCTCGTGTCTGCGGTGCAGTCGCGACCGCAATGCGGCGCGCTGTTCCTCTTCCACGCGCCGCACCATGCGCAGCGCGCCGCCGGATCAGTGCAATGGTCGGCAACCGTCGACGCGCCGCTTGTGCTGCGCCGTCGGTTCGAAGCGGTGGCGCGGCCGGGCGAGTCACCGGACGACGATGACGAGAGCAGTGCCGAGGATGGGCGTCGCGTACTCGCCGGCGTCACGCGCTGGGGTGGTGAGCTGCGACTGCAGATGACCTTCAGCCACGGCCGGTACCAGGTCGGGAGCGGAGTCGCGCCGGTGATTGATCGTGTGCGATGGGCACTCAACACAACCGAAGCCGGGCCTGAGTTGACCAGCGCGGCCGCGATCACACGCGTCGTGCGCGCTCGCAATGAGGCGGTTGCCGATGCCATCCACACACTGATCGGCCGCGGCGAAGCCCGGTACGTCGGAACAGGCCGGAAGAGATACCTCGAGCCAACGTCCTCCATGTCGCTCTACCTCGGAACCGATGGGGAGCGCACGGGAAGCGGTGGGGAGATGGAACGGGAAGAGAAAGAAGAGAATGCGAGGCCGAAAAACGCTTCGCTTCCCGCATTCACACCCGCGTCTGAGTTCGGGAAGCGAAAGGATTTCGGTTTTGCCCCAGCCGCATGACTCCCCCGCCGCTCCACGCTGAAGTTGCCCACACGTTGCCTTGGCACGTACCAACCATTCCTACGCCCCACCGCCGATGACGACCGCAAGAAAGCCCGCCACCAAGAGTCGCACCCGTCGTGAGGACACCGGAGCCGCCGCTCCACACCGCGATGCTGTGCCCCGATCCGGGGCGCTGTCGTCCGCCGACTTCGCCGAGCGTATGCGCGGCCTCGTTCGTGAGGCGGATCGGACCACTACGCGCAGCAGGACGCCGCGGTATGACATCGCCGGCGTGGTACGGCAGATTTGCGCCGAAGTCGCGAGCGGGGCGACGCTGCGCGCGCTGCTCACAGCGCCGGGCATGCCAAGCAAGTCGCAGTTCTTTCTCTGGCTCTTCCAAGACGACGCGCTTGCGACCGAATACCGCGCGGCCCGCGCGTTCGCAGCTGACGTGTTGGCTGAGGAGCTCGAGGAGTCGGCCGAGGCCGCGATCACCTGCACATCAATGGTCGAAGTCGCGGCGCGTCGCCTCAAGTTCGACACGCTGAAATGGTCGCTCGCGAAGCGGGCGCCAAAGCGCTACGGCGAGACGTCGCGGATCGAGACGGCGGACGGCGTGGCGCTGACGACGTTCTCGTTGGGCATATCGACGGCGTAGGGGTTAGGTCAGCGTGGCGGTCATGACAGTCGGGCTACGATCAATAACACCGGCGAGGTTGCCGCCGCGCGCGCTGATGTCAACGATGTCAAAAATCTCGCAGTACGTAGCCCAAAAGCGTTGATACTCAGCACGTGCGCGAGGGACATCCTGCGACTGCTTTGCCCATGCTACGTGCAGTTCCTCTTCTTGCACGAGAAAGCCTAAGCCTTCCGCATTCTCGTACTCATGCAGCACGTATCCCATGCGATCTGCGAGCATCTTGCTTCGCAGACCGTGTAAAGAAGCGCCGCAGTCCATGAGCGCGATCCAGAGCGGAATAACGCGATCTGAGTTCACGCCGACGGCAAGCTGAAACCCTTTAGCGCTGACCTCACTCCAAGCTTTCCGCCTCGCGCTCGTTGGGGCCTCGCCGTCCTCGGCACTTAAGAGCTTCAGAATTCGATCAGGCAGCGCTTCGTCGAGAACCTTCTGGGGCGGCTGTACGAATGACGCTTGCATAAATGCGCGGAGCATCCACGATTGGAGGCGTGAGGCAGCATCTCTCTCGCCGATAAGATGCGATATCTCCTTCTGAGCGTTGTCTGCCTGAGTGCGTGAGGCTCGCGCAGCTTGCCAGGCGAACAGCGCAGCGAGACTCGCTGCGAGTAACCCCGCGATCTGCACCCACACTGCGCGGTGACTCCACACGGCTTGATCACGTGCCCAGTACGCCTGCGTTCTCGCGATCGCGAGCTGCTGTAGATCCGCCCAGCTTGCCCACTGCTGCGGCGGTGGAAGTTGGGGGAAAAGTGAGGAGAACGCCTGCATCTCAGGAACGCAACGCGCTGTACTTCGCCACGGCATCCATGAGCGAGGCGGCGCATCGATCCGCCGCTGAGCGGGTTGCGCAATCCGTCGCACTGACTCGTTCGACACGTACGCCTTCGCGTTGCAAGCCCGCCGTCCGTGAGTGTGCCTCTGTCGGCGATTCACGGTGAACTGTGGCGCCATCAACTTCGACGACGACGAGGACGCCACGATGGATCAGCAGAAAATCCGGCTCAATCCGCTGGTAAGTGGTGCCTCCTCGTACGAATACCGGAAGCGGCGCCATGAAAACACCCAGCCGCTTCAGCGCGTCGTACAGATGAATTTCAGGCTGTGACCGAAACAGTAGACCATCGTGGACGCGCGCCGCGATGTTGTCGCTCCGCACTCGCCCCTGATTGTTGATCCCCTCGCCGCGCAAGAACTTCTGAGCGTCCACACGCCACCCCTCAGCCGAGTTGATGCTCGGCGCGAGGACCACTCTGTAGACCGTCATGAGGGGGTCATGAGCTGAACTCACTTCATTGGCTAGGGCGCTCAATCGCTCGCACAGAGCAGTGCGCGAATCGGCAAGGTTTCCATAGACCTCCGTGGCCAAGACGAGCCGCAGTGTGAAAATCAAATAGTCCTCACCGAAGTCGCTGCGCGAGTCGTCGAATCGGATCTCGGGTCGTGAGTATGCCAAAACCGCGACAGCCGGCGCGTCTCCCTGGGTGGCCGCTATGCTCGCCAGCGTCGCGGCAAAGGCATCCGCAGCAATCGGAAACTCAGGAAGACCTGGCGCTGTCATCGTGGCCTCGGTGATTTGACTTCTTATTCACACCTAGCAATACACCTAGCCACGGAAAAGCCCGGCCAAAATCAGCCGGGCTCAACCGTTCTAAGTCGTTGTCTTACAAGGCAGAGCGGGAGACGGGACTCGAACCCGCGACATCAAGCTTGGAAGGCTAGCGCTCTACCAACTGAGCTACTCCCGCGTGCCTTAAGCCTACCGGGCCC
>JAYTVE010000563.1:0-9886 GCA_043744185.1 Gemmatimonadota bacterium
CACTCGCCGACGGAGTGAGCCGTCGTCCGCCCTGTGCGATGGTCTCGAACAGCCGATCAGCCGACGCACGCTGCGGCGCCGTGCGAGCTCCGGCGCGCAGTTCCATTTCCACCACCGCCGCGACCGCGAGCCACGGTGCGCGACGCTTCACGAATCGACCGAACGCCGTCCTCGCCGCGGAATCGCGCAAGACACGAATCAGCATGTTCGCGTCCGGCACGATCCGGCTTCTTGCGAGTGACACCCGTCAGTCCCTCAGACGCCCGAATACGTCGTCCAGGCCCCCCGCATCGCGCAACGCGTCCACGGCGTCGATGATGGTGCCCGCGCGACTGACCTCCGCCAGCGCGCGGTTCACGGCTTCGGTGTCCGTGGTCGCGCCGAGCACCCTGCGCGCGCTCGACAGCAGCATCGCGTCGATGTCCATGTTCTTGCGCACCATCACAGGCAGGGCGAGCATCGGCTCCTTCACGCTCATTGCCGACGCCTTCGCGATCTCGTACGGCCCGCTCCTCTTCTTGCCCTTCTTCTTTGCGGTCATGGCGCCCTCTGCAAGGAAATGGTACATATTTTTATTGACTCATATATGTACCGTAGCCGCCTTCACTACGACCTACAAGTGCACCTTTCATTGCAGCGCAGTATCATCTACGACGCGTCCCCTCCGTGTCGGACCGAAACATTCGCCACCCGCTGCCGTAGGGACACGCGTCCTCACCCAACCCACCATGGTGACCCGCGAAGATCTCGAAGCCTTCCTCGACCGGCTGACCGCCGGCGGGGCGACCATCCGTGAACTCGAGCCCGGCCTCTGGTCGGTGCGCCCCGGTGGCGCGCTCGAACTCGACGTGATCGTGCATCATCTCCCGCCCGTCGTCCTCCTCCGGGTGAAGGTGATGGACCTTCCCTCGGGCGACGCCAAGGCCAACGCCGTCTCGCGCCGCCTGTTGGAGCTCAACGCGACCGACCTGCTCCACGGCTCATACGGCATCAGCAACGGAGCGATCGTGCTCATCGAGGCGCTGGAACTTGCGCACCTCGACTACGAGGAGTTCCTCGCGTCGTATGAAAGCATGACGCTCGCCCTCGCGTCGCACATGCGCGAGCTCTCGACCTTTCAGGAGGCGCGCTGACCATGGGCATCTTCGACCGCCTCGCGTCGCTCATCAAGAGCAACATCAACGACGCCATCTCCTCGGCCGAAAACCCCGAGAAGATGTTGAACCAGATCATCGTCGACATGCGCGACCAGCTGGCCAAGGCCAAGCAGCAGGTTGCCGCAGCCATCGCCGATGAGAAGCGCCTCCACGACCAGGCGCAGCAGGAATTCAAGCAGTCCGAGGAGTGGGAGAAGCGCGCCGTGCTGGCCATCCAGCAGGGGCGTGACGACCTCGCGCGCCAGGCCCTCGTGCGACAGAGCGAGCACGGCACGCACGCCGCCACGCTGCAGTCCACGTGGGAATCGCATCGCGCCGAGACCGAGAAGCTCAAGACGCAGCTGCGCGACCTCAATGACAAGATCGAGGAAGCGAAGCGCAAGAAGAACCTGTTGCTCGCGCGTCAGCGCCGTGCGCAGGCGCAGCAGCGCATCGCCGAGACCATGTCGGGCATGTCGGAGAAGTCGGCCTTCGAGGCCTTCGCCCGCATGGAGGAGAAGATCGAGCAGAACGAGCGCATGATCAAAGCCTCGAGCGAGATCGACGAGGAGTTCTCGGGCGACCGGCTCAAGAACGACTTCAAGCAGCTCGAAGTCGCTGCGGGCGGGCTCGACGCTGAGGGCAAGCTGCTGCAACTCAAGCAGAAGATGGGGATGCTGCCGGCCGGCGCGCCTTCGGTGCCCAAGCAGCTCGCCCCCGGCGCCAAGGAAGGCGAGGTCAAGATGTCCACCGAAGAAGTCCTGGCTGCCGAGATCGCCGAGCTGACGAAGGACGTCAAGTAATCACTGTCGAAAACGGCCACGTGAATTTCGAGAATCTGCGCTTCCTGATCCTGTCCGAAGGCAACTTCGGGCCGATGTCCTCCAAGACCGCCAACGGGGTCATCCGCTACACGCCAGAGCGCTGCGTGGCCGTGCTCGATTCGACCAAGGCCGGGACGACCGCCCAGGATGTTCTGGGCTACGGCGGCGCGCTTCCGGTCGTCGCCACGTTCGAAGCGGGCGTCAAGCTCGGCGCCAACGCGCTGATGATCGGTATCGCTCCCACTGGCGGCCGCTTGCCGGAGGCGTGGCGCGGCTGGATCCGTCAGGCGATCGTCGGCCAGCTCGAGATCTGGAGCGGGCTGCACTTCTTCATCGGTGACGATCCCGAGTTCGCCGCGCTCGCCAAGCAACACGGCACCCCCATTCACGACCTGCGCAAGCCGCCGGCAGACCTGCCCATTTCGGGCGGTCGCGTGCGCGATGTAGATGCGACCGTCATCCTCACCGTCGGCTCGGATTGCAACGTCGGCAAAATGACCGCCTCGCTGCAGTTCCGCGATGGACTGAAAAAGAAGGGCAATCGCGTCGCCTTCGCCGGCACCGGGCAGACCGGCATCCTCATCGAGGGGTGGGGCATTGGCGTTGATGCTGTCGTCTCCGATTTCGTGGGCGGTGCCGCCGAGCAGCTCACCATCCAGGCCGCGAAGAACGCCGACATCGTGCTCGTCGAGGGCCAGGGTTCGCTCATTCATCCCGGCTACTCAGGCGTCACGTACGGACTGATCCACGGTTCGCTGCCCCACGCGTTCATCCTCTGCACGCAGCCGTCGCGCCAGACCATCGACAAAAACGACTGGGTGCGAATCCCGCCGCTCACCGACCTCATCACCATGCACGAACAGGTGATGCAGTACCTCCGCCCGGCCAAGGTCATCGGAATCTCGATGAACACGTACGACCTCAGCGAACCGGCGGCGCAGGATGCGATCAAGCGCGCGCAGGACGAGACCGGGTTGCCCGCCACGGATCCCGTGCGCTACGACCCGGCGCCGCTCGTGGATGTGATCGACAGCTTCCACCGCGCCCGCATCCGCTAGGCACGCCGGCAGGGCCGCGCACCGCGTGCGAGGGAAGGTTGGGGGGCGCGCGATTCGGGTCACGTCCGATCGCGCGCCTCGTTTCACATTCGGCGGCGTCTCCCTCAACCCCTCGAGGCGCCCCATGGCCATCGCTCTTTCCGTTCGCGATCTCGCACGTAGCTGGCACTCCGGCGTGCGTGACACTGCGCAGGCAGTGCAAGTGCTGCGCGGCGTCACCTTCCACCTCAACGACGGTGACGTCGCCGGCCTCCACGGTGCGCGCGGCGCCGGCAAGACCACGCTGCTCTGCGTCATCGCCGGACTGCTCACCGCCGATCGCGGCGCCGTCACGATCTTCGGCGAAACGATGCGGAGCCCGCGACCGGGCGGCGTCGCCTGGGTGCCCGAACGCACCGCGTGGTATCCGTTCCTCACCGTGCTCGAGGCGCTCGAGTACTACGCCACCGTGCGTGACCTCACCGGCCTCGAGCGCCGAGAGCGCGTCGCTGACGCGCTCGAACGCGTGGGGTTAGGCAAGCGTGCGGCCGCGGCCGTCGGCGACCTCGATCGCCCCGAGAGAAAGCGGCTCGCGCTCGCGCAGGCTCTCGTGGCGCGTCCGCGCCTGCTCCTGCTCGACGAGCTGCTCACTGGCCTCGCGCACCCCGAGCGCGAAGCGCTGCTCGCACTCGTGCGCTCCGTCGCGGCTGAGGGCGCCACGGTGCTGATCTCGGGTCGTGAGCGGCTTGCACTGGCCGACTGTGCGACCCTCCTCGAACTCGCTGATGGCCGGGTGCGCGTGCCGACTCCCGGGTCATGGCGCCTCGCGCTCGAGGTACGCGTCGAGCCCGCGGCAGCGGCCGGCCGCTTGCTCGCGGCGCAGCGAGGTGCCGCCTCTCTCGGTGACGGTCGCGTGCGCGTTCCGCTCGGTTCCTCGAGCCCCGAGTTCGTGCTCGCGCGCTGCCGGGAACTCGGATTGGGGGTGGCGTGGTCGCGCGTCGTGGCTGAGCACGGCCAGCCCCCCGCGCCCGGGGGGTGGTGAGCGCGGTGCGGGGGGCCGTTAGCTTCAGCCAATCATGACCGCCACGGCCCCCGACTTCCGCCTCTACAACACCATGTCGCGCGCGGTGGAGCCTTTCGCTCCCGCCGACGGCACCACGGTGCGTCTCTACACGTGCGGGCCGACCGTCTACAACCCGGCCCACATCGGCAACTTCCGCACCTTCCTCTTCGAGGACCTGCTGCGGCGCACGTTGCGCCTGCGCGGATGGCGGGTGAATCAGGTGATGAACCTGACCGACGTGGACGACAAGATCATCACCAAGGCCGCCAGGGAAGGCAAGAAGATCGGCGACATCACCGTGCCGATGAGCGAGATCTTCCACGCTGATCGCGCGTACCTGCGCATCGAAAACGCCGAGCACTATCCGCGGGCGACGGACTACATCCCGCAGATGGTCGCGCTTGTGCAGACGTTGATTGACAAGAAGGTGGCGTACGTGGCCGAGGATGGGTCGGTCTACTTTGCGATCGATCGCTTTGCCGGGTACGGCAAGCTCTCGCGCCTCGATACGCGCGAGGTGAAGTCCGGCGCGCGCGTGGCACAGGACGACTATGCCAAGGAGAACGCGCAGGACTTCGCGCTCTGGAAGGCCGCCAAGCCGGAAGACGAAGCCACCGGCGCGGCGTGGGATGCGCCGTTCGGTCGCGGTCGCCCCGGGTGGCACCTCGAGTGCTCCGCCATGGCCATGGACATCCTCGGCGAAACGCTGGACCTGCACGCGGGTGGTGTCGACCTCGTTTTCCCGCATCACGAGGACGAGATCGCGCAGTCGGAAGCCGCCACGGGCAAGACGTTCAGCCATTGCTGGATGCACGGCGAGTTTTTGCAGATCGACGGCGCCAAGATGGCCAAGCGCGTCGGCAACGTGACCAACGTGGCCGACCTGCGCGAGCAGGGGGTGAGTGGCGCCGCGCTTCGGCACTTCATGTTCAGCACGCACTACCGCAAACAGCTCAACCTCTCGGGTGAAGCGCTCGAGGCCTCGCTCGCGGCTGTCCGTCGCGTCGGCGATTTCGCGGCGCGACTCGCCGCTGCCACGGGCGGCACCGCGGCGCTCGCGGCGGCGTCGCAGGCGGCCGAGGCGGCGTTCAAGGCGGCGCTGTTTGATGACCTGAACGCACCGGAAGCCAACGCGGTACTCTTCACGTTCATCACGGCGGCCAACCGGGAGATGGACCAGAACGGCACGGATGCGGCGGCGCTGGCGGAGGCTCGGCGCGTGTTTGCGTTGATGGATGACGTGCTGGCGATCGTGCCGGAAGCGGCGCAGGCGTCGGACGAACTGGCGACGTGGGTCGAGGAGCGGTTGGCGGCGCGCCAGGCGGCGCGCAAGAAGCGCGACTTCGGCGCGGCGGATGCGATTCGAAAGGAGATCGAGGCGAAGGGCGTGATTCTGGAGGACACCCCGCAGGGGACGCGCTGGAAGCCGCCCGCCTGACGTGGCCGAGAGCGCAGATGGTGACCGAAGGAAGCGATATGTCGTCGCTTGACGGGGTGCGCCGCGCTTGTTTGTTTTCAAGGCTCGCGCAGCGCGCCGCACGCTGACGTAGCTCAATTGGCAGAGCACCTGATTTGTAATCAGGCGGTTGCGAGTTCGATTCTCGCCGTCAGCTCTGGACCTACGATACCGGGCGGAGCACGCCGACCCCCGGTGGGGTACTCAAGTGGCCAACGAGAGCAGACTGTAAATCTGCCGGTGCAAACCTTCGAAGGTTCGAATCCTTCCCCCACCACTGTGTTGTAATTCGGACGTTGATCGAACTGCGGGAGTAGCTCAGTTGGTAGAGCGCTAGCCTTCCAAGCTTGATGTCGCGGGTTCGAGTCCCGTCTCCCGCTCGTCTGGTGCTTCGCAGAAAGCCGTCCCACCTTGGGACGGCTTTCTTGCGTATGTCCCCACACGCCACGCCCACTCCGGCTCGACTGCGTGACCAACTTCCCCCTCGGCGCCACCATCACCCGCGCGCAACTCCACGCCGATCCCTACCCGGTGCTCGCTCGCGTGCGCGCCACCGAGCCCGTGACGTGGGCCCCGCAGCTCGGCCAGTGGCTCGTCACCGCGCGTGACCTCGCCCTCGAGGTGCTGCGCGACCACGAGCGCTTCCGCACCGACGCGCCGACCTCTCCCATCCGCGACACGTTCGGCGCACAGATGCTCTCCACCGAGGGGGACGAGCAGCGTCGCTACAAGCTCGCCTGCGCGCCGCCGTTCAACGCCCGTTCCGTTGAAGCGTCGCGCGCCATCGTCGACCGCATCGTATCCGACGCCATTCACGCGATGCCGATGCACGGCTCCGTCGAGCTCCGCGCCAGCTTCGCCGCACCCATTGCACTCGCCACCATCGCACGTGTCATCGGCCTCCCGGCAGCGCTCGACGCACAGCTCCGCAGCTGGTACGACGCCTTTGCCGACGCGCTGGCCAACTACGAGCGCGAGCCCGCGACCCGCACGCGCGCGCACGCCGCGGTGCGCGCGTTCCACGCAGCCATTGCCCCGCTCCTCGCCGAGCCCGCAGCCGATGACCGCTCGCTCCTCGCCGAGCTGGCACGCGCGCACCCGCGCCTGCTCGACGACGGCGAGATCGGTGCCAATGCGCTCATCGTGCTCTTTGGTGGCATCGAGACCACCGAGGGCCTCATTGCCAACGCGCTCTGGGCGTTGCTCACGCATCCCGAGGCGCTCGTGCGCGCGCGCGCGAGCGACCTCGACCTCGACCTGGCCATCGAAGAGTCACTCCGGTGGGAGCCTGCCGTGCAGACGGCCACGCGCTACGCCACGCGCGACCTCGACTTCCACGGCGCACACATCCCGCAGGGTGCCGTCGTCCAGTGCATGCTGGGCGCCATGAACCGCGATCCTGCGTACGTCGCCGACCCCGATTGCTTCAACCCGCAGCGCACTGAGCAGGTATCGCACACCGCGTTCGGCTTCGGGCGTCACTTCTGCCTGGGCGCGGCACTGGCGCGCCTCGAGGCCCGCATTGCGATTCGCGCGCTGCTCGAACGACACCCCGCGCTGAGTCTCGACGAGACAAGGTCGCGAGGCCCGGAGGGCCACGAGTTTCGGAAGGTCAGCGCGCTCATGGTCGCGTTCACCTCCGACCGCGCGCCGGCCCCAGCCTAGGTCAAATGCCCCTTTGCGGGCGTGATCGCGCACGACAGCTTTTGCAAGCTGATGCGGCAACCCTCGCTCCGAAACACCGACTCTATGCGCCGCCCACTGAACCTTGCCCTTCGCCTGATGGTCGCCCTCGCCGTGTGCGGGGCCGCCGCGCCAGTGCGCGCGCAAACCTGCCTCGGCTACCCATCGTTCGCCGTCGGAACGCTGCGCATGGGCGTGCACGCCGCTTCCATCGACCAGGTGAAGGCCGTGGGCGCCTCGTTCGCGTTCGGTGATTCCACCGGCATCTTCGGCGGCCCGTCGTTCGAGTACCAGAGCTTCCCGTCACCCGACGACAAGGCGCTGGTCTACGTCGGACACGTCGGGTGGAGCTTCGACGTGGCGGATGGTGGCAGGGTGGGTTTCTGTCCGCTCGTGGTCGGCACACTGCAGGAAGGACCGACCGGAGTCACCACCGGGTCGCGCCTGACCGAGACCTCCGCCACCAACTACGGGCTGGGCGCCTCGATCGGCGGTACCATCCCGCTCACGCCACGAGTCCACCTCGTGCCCTTCCTGACGGCCGTCTACTCCGCCTGGAGTTCGAAGTACACCATTCACGACGTCGTCGAGCTGCTCTCGACGAATTCGGGTTCCTACCTTGCACTCACCGTGGGTGCGGGCGTGACCATCGACCGCAACTGGTCCATTCGCCCGTCGATTGCCATTCCAGTGGGGCTCACCGGCGGCAAGACGACGCTGAACGTCGCCGTGTCGCTCACCCCGAGCGGCTGAGCGCACCGTCGCTCACGCCGCCAGTTTGTTCGCGGCGTTGAGCGCGGCCACCTTGTAGCACTCGGCCAGCGTCGGATAGTTGAAGACGTTGGTCAGGAAGTAGTCGAGCCCGCCGCCGAGCGCGAGTACGGCCTGTCCGATGTGCAGCAGCTCCGTCGCCTGTGTGCCGATGATGTGCACGCCAAGCAGTCGCCGATCTTCGCGGTGGAAGATCATCTTGAAGAAGCCCGAGTCGTCGCCGAGGATCTGGCCGCGCGCGATCTCGCTGTAACGCGCCACTCCCACTTCGTACGGTACCCTGTCGCGCGTCAGTGTCTCCTCGGTGGCGCCCACCATCGAGATCTCCGGCACCGCGTAGATCCCGATCGGGAAGTGCGCAGACATCGCGGGCGCAGGCACCCCGAGCGCATGGCACGCGGCCAACCGTCCCTGTTCGCTCGAGGTCGCGGCAAGGCTCGGGTAGCCGATCACGTCGCCTGCCGCGAAGATGTGAGGCACGTTCGTTCGAAAGCAGCCGTCCACTTGTACGCGCCCGCGGTCGTCCACGTGCACGCCGGCGGCGTCGAGCCCGAGCTGCGCCGTCGCACCCACGCGCCCCACCGAGAACAGCGCCATGTCGGCCACGAGCTTCTTGCCCGACTCGAGCCAGAGCGTCGCGCGACGCGTGCGATTGGCGTGCACCTCGAGCCGCTCGACAGCCTCGCCGAAACGGAAGCTCACGTGCTGCCGACGCAGCTGGTGGAGGAACTCGTCCACAATCTCGCGATCCACGAACTCGAGCGGCCGCGCACGACGGTCCACGATCGTGACCGACACGCCGAGCGCGGCGAACATCGAGGCGTACTCGATGCCGATGACCCCTGCGCCGATGACGACGAGCGATCGCGGCAGCGTCTGCATGCCACCGATCTGGTCGCTCGTCAGCACCACTTGGCCGTCGGCCACGATGTCGCTCAGGGGTGCCTCGACCGTTCCGGTGGCCACGAGCACGTTGGCGGCGGTGACCTCGCGCTGTCCGTCCGGCGCCGTGATCACCAGCCGGTGCGGTCCCAGAAACTCGGCCGACCCGGTCAGCACGTCCACGCCATTCCGTTCCAGCTGGTCGGTAATGACCTCGATTTCGCTGGCCACCACCTCGCCGACCCGCTCGACCAGCTGGCCGGCGGTAGGCCGCTCGCCGAGCGCGCGCGTGCGACCGAGCCGGACTCCGGGACCGGTGAGGCGCACGATCGCTTCGCGCAGCGTCTTGCTCGGGATCGTGCCGACCTGGAGGCAGCTGCCGCCCACCGTGGTGCGTCGCTCGACGATGGCAACACGTCGTCCGAGCTTGGCCGCCTGCACGGCCGCCCGCTGTCCGGCCGGGCCGGAGCCGAGGCAGACGAGGTCGTAGTCGAACTGACGGTCGGGCACGATGGACGGAGACTGGACGTTGAGATAGCGGAAGAGCACGCGGTCGCCATCGCCAGTATCGGCAGCACCTCGTAGATTCGGGGTGTGTTCGGGTGTCGGAAATGCTCGCCGGTTGCGGCGCAACCCCTCCCGTTGCTTTCGCTTATCGGCTGGCTATGTTTCAAAGCTCCCCAAGTCACGCCCCCGGAAATCATCGCCGGGGGGACGTGTCGTGGGGTGGCATGGCTCGCATAGCTCAGTCGGTAGAGCACATCCTTGGTAAGGATGAGGTCATCGGTTCGATCCCGATTGCGAGCTCTGCAGGACTTGTCGATCACTGGTTGTCGTACGTCGTACGCGCGTGGTACAAGGTTCGGCCCGGCGCATCGAGATCGCCGGATTCACTCAAGACTCCAACCGTCGCGATCCGTCGCGCAGGGTGCTGGTATGGCGAAGGCGAAGTTCGAGCGGACGAAGCCGCATGTGAACGTGGGCACGATTGGCCACGTCGACCACGGGAAGACGACGACGACGGCGGCGTTGAC
>JAYTVE010000564.1:0-2924 GCA_043744185.1 Gemmatimonadota bacterium
AAGATGTTCGCGGGCTCCTGATACAGCCCGATGACGGTCGCCGGACGCCCGGCGACGTGCATCTGCTTTCCGAGCGGACTCTCGCGCCCGAATATGCGCGTGGCCTGCACCTCGCTCACCACCACCACGCTCGCACCACTCCGCAACTCGGCCTTGGTGAACCAGCGTCCAGCCACGAGTTCGCCGCCCTGGATTTCCTGATAGCGGTCATCGGCGCCGAAGATGGCCATCCCGCGTGTGCGCTGCCCGTTGTACTCGAGGCGTCCGAACGCCTGTGCCCAGAGTGAGGCAAAGCCGATCTCGGGGAGTTCCGCGATGCGCTTCGCCTCGGCCTCGGAGAGGTCCGGACGGATCCGCACGTACTTGGGCAGCGCCTCGGGGTTGACCGGTGTCTTCGAGAAGATCTTGAGGACGTAGAACGTGGTCGGACCGGCGACCTCGATCGTGTGGACGATCTGGTCCTGAATTCCCTGCACGATGGTGGCCATCGTCATGACGGTGGCCACGCCGATGACGACGCCGAGGATGGTCAGCCCGGAGCGTAGCCGCGAGATGCGCAGCGCGTCCATGGCCTGGGCGAGGTTCTCGCCGATCTGGTCGACGGAGAGTCGCATCGCTACTCGGCCCTGAGCGCGGTGATGGGGTCGAGGCGCGCGGCGCGCCGGGCCGGGTAGACGCCGAAGATCACGCCGACGCTGCCCCCGAGCGAGATCGCGAGCACGACCGACCACCAGGTGATGCGCGCCGGGAGGGGGCTCAGCGCCGCGACCGTGGCGGCGAACGCCCAGCCGGCTCCTGCGCCGGTGATGCCGCCGACGATCGAGAGGGTGATCGCTTCGGCGAGGAACTGCCGCTCGATGTCGCGGGCGCGTGCGCCGACCGCCTTGCGAATGCCGATTTCGCGCGTGCGCTCGGTGACGGCCATGAGCATGATGTTCATGATCACGATGCCACCGACGACGATGCCGATGCCCACGACGGCGGGGATGACGCTGAAGAGCACGGCGGTGAGACTCTGCCAGAACTCGACGAGCGCGGCCGCCGTCTCGATGGAGAAGTTGTTCTCCATGTCGGGGCGCAGGTGGTGCGCAACGCGCATGGCCTCTTCGGCACGGATCATCGCGCCGGACACCTCCCTTGCCTCGTTCATCTTGACCGAGACGGTGGTGGTGAGGCGACGTCCGAAGATCATCTCGTAGCGCGTGATCGGCACGAGGGCGAAGCCGTCGAACGACTGCCCGAGGACGCGGCCCTTGGGTGCAATGACGCCGACGATCTCGAGGCGCTCGCCGGCGAGGCGCACGAACTGGCCGACCGCGTCGACGCCCTCGAAGAGCTTCTCGGCGATGTCCGCGCCAACGACGGCAACGGCGCGCCGTTCGACGACGTCCACCTCGGTGAGTGGGCGGCCGCGCGCGATGCGATAGTCCTGCACGTCCTGATAGGGCGGCGTGATGCCGAAGATGGCCACGTCGGCGATGGTGCGGTCGCGCCAGGTGACGTCGGACTGCGGCGTCGGCCAGCCTGAGGTGAGGCCGATGGCGGCCGCGTCCGGAAGGGCGGCGTGCACCGCATCGGCGTCGGCCATGGTGATGCGCGGGCGGCGCTCGACGCGCTTCCACATTTCGTCGTCGAAGAAGCCGACCTGGAGCGGCGTGCGTCGAACCTGAAACGCGTTCGCGCCGATCACGGCCCCGGCGATGTTCTCCTTCACGTACGCGTTCATCCCCTGGATGATCGCGACGACGGCCACGAGGAAGGCGACGGAGACGATGATGCCGAGCAGCGTGAAGAACGACCGCAGCTTGTTGGCCCGGATCTCGTTGAGAGCGGTGATGACAACGTCGGCCGTCTGCACGGTTGAAAGCTGACGGTTTGGCGCGGCCCCTCACAGGGGGCGCGGCGAGCCGAGCGACGGGAGCGACCCTGGCGTCTGACGGCGGTGTCAGGTGTGCGCCACGTCCTATCGGCGGCTCCGGTGATGCCCTAGGATATGAGGAACGCGTCCGTGCCGGGCGCCGAATTGTACGCCGACCGTTCGCGGAGGAGTCCGATGCACGTCCCATCCCGAGTCCGCCCCCTGGTTCTCTCGACGATCCTCGCCGTGGCGGCCGCAGGGCCCGTGCGGGCGCAGGACGACGTCGCGAAGTGCGACAAGCCGATCGGCACCCTCGCCGTCGTGGAGCCGCAGAGCTCGAGCATGAGCTCGCTCTCGCGCTACTCGCTGCAGTCGCCCACCGGGCTGCTGCGCATGTTCGTGCAGCAATCCAATTGCTTCGTCGTGGTGGATCGCGGCGTCGCGATGGAGAACATGAAGCAGGAACGCTCGCTCGCCGCGAGCGGCGAGATGCAGCAGAACGAGAACATGGGGCAGGGCATGATGAAGGCCGCGGACTTCATCCTCACGCCAGCGATCGTGGTGACCAACAACGACGCGGGCGGCATGGGCGCCGCGGTGGGCGGACTGCTCTCGCGGGCCTCGCCCGTGGTGGGCGCGGTGGCGGGCGGCACGAAGATCAAGGAGGCGGAGACGTCGATCGTCGTCTCCGATGCGCGCACAACGGTGCAAGTGGCGTCGGGGCAGGGGAAGGCCAAGCGGACCGACTTCAGGATCGGCATCGGCGCGATCGCGGGCCCGGTGGCCGCAGGCATCGGCGGTTACACGAACACGGCCGAGGGCAAGCTGATCGCCGCGTCGCTGCAGGACAACTACAACCAGATCGTGGCCTTCGTGAAGAAGGACCCGACCCTCGTGGCGCGCGCATCGCGCTTCAAGCCGGTGGGCCTCGAGGGCGACCAGCTCAAGGCAGGCGCGTCGTTTGCCGAAGGTGCGGTGCTGACGCCGAAGCTCGACAACGTGAAGCTGTACGAGACGCCGACCGATGGGGCCAAGATCGTCGGCACGCTCAAGAAGGGCACCGAGC
>JAYTVE010000565.1:0-2906 GCA_043744185.1 Gemmatimonadota bacterium
GGGAGGGGGTACTGGCGATCGAAACCCGCCGCGGCATCCAGCCGCAGCCTCGCTATCAGACGATACACGCGGCGCGCCCGAAACGCTGGCCCACGCGCAGTCGCGACTTACAGCTCGACCTGCGTCCCCAGCTCGACGACGCGCCCGGTCGGGATGTTGAAGAACTCCGAGGGGCTGCGCGCGTTCCGCGACAGAAAGATGAAGATGACCTTCCGCCACTTGGCCATCGCGCTCGCCCCCTTGGGGATGATCCGCTCGCGGCCGAGGTAGAAGGTCGTGTCATTCTTGCGCACGACCAGCCCTTCCTTCTGTGCGAGCTTGAGCACGTCGTTCACGTCGGGGTTCTGCATGAACCCGTACGTGGCCACCAGCCGGAAGAAGCCGTTACCCATCGCTTCCACCTGCACGCGTTCGTCCGCCGGCACTTCGGGCACGTCGCCAGTCAGCATGGAGAGCAGCACCACCTGGCGATGGAACACCTTGTTGTGCTTCATGTGGTGCAGCAGCACCAAGGGCACGCCCGTGGCCGACGACGTCATGAATACCGCCGTCCCTTCCACGCGCACCGGCTTCTTGCGCTCGATGTCCTCGAGCAGCATCGAGAGCGGAATCGTGCGCTTGTTGAGCTCGACCGTGAGCTCGCTGCGCCCGCGCTTCCACGTCGTCATCAGGATGAAGAGACCCAGCGCCACCACGAGCGGGACCCAACCGCCGTTCTCGATCTTGACCAGGTTCGCGCCCAGGAAGGCAAAGTCCACCACGAAGAACGCCACCGTGAGCGCCACCGCTCGTCCCTTCGGCCAGCCGAAGCGCGTGGTCATCACCACATAGTAGAGCGCGCTCGTGATGGCCATGGTACCCGTCACCGCGATGCCGTATGCCGCGGATAGCGCCGACACGGAACGGAAGGCGAGCACCACGAGAATGCATCCGATCGCCAGCGCCGCGTTCACCTCGGGCACGTAGATCTGCCCTGCCTCCGTCTTGGAGGTGTGCGCGATCGTCACGCGCGGTGAGTAGCCAAGCTGCACCGCCTGCTGCGTGAGCGAGAACGCGCCCGAAATGAGCGCTTGCGACGCGACAATCGCCGCCATCGCGGCGATCGCGATCAGTGGATACAGCATCGCACGTGGCGCCAGCAGGTAGAACGGGTTGTGCGTGGCGGCCGACGGGTCACCCAGCACCAGCGCGCCCTGGCCGAAGTAGTTGAACAGCAGAGCGGGCAGCACCAGCGAAAACCAGGCCAGCTGGATCGGTTGCCGCCCGAAGTGACCCATGTCCGCGTACAGCGCCTCGGCGCCCGTGACCGCGAGCACCACCGCACCGAGCACGATCGCGCCGCCAACCCCGTGCTCGAGGAAGAAGCGCATGCCGTACCACGGGTTCAACGCGAAAAGAATCTCCGGCCGCTGCGCGATGTGCCACACGCCGAGCGCGCCGATCGTGAGGAACCAGACCGCCATGACCGGGCCGAACACCTTGCCGACGCGCTCGGTCCCGTGCTTCTGGAAGAGGAACAGCGTGAACAGGATGACGATCGTGATCGGCACCACGAATCGCGTCAGCGCCGGCGTCGCCACCTCGAGCCCTTCAATCGCGCCCAGCACCGATATGGCCGGCGTGATCACACCGTCGCCATAGAGCAATGCCGCACCGAAGATGGCCAGCGCCACCATGATCTTCCGGCGGCGCTGCCCCTTCTGCCCTTCGATGTTGTGCGTCAGCAGCAGGGCCAGCAGGGCAAAGATGCCACCCTCGCCCCGGTTGTCCGCCTTCATCACGAAGTAGATGTACTTGACGCTCACCACCAAGATGAGCGCCCACGTGATCATGGAGAGGAGGCCGTACACCGTGAGCGCGTCAGGCGTCAGCCCGTACTCGGGCAGGAACGCTTCCTTGAACGCGTACAACGGGCTCGTGCCAATGTCACCGTAGACGACGCCCAACGCCGTCAGGGTGAGCACCCGGAGTCGGTGCCCCTGCGGATTGGCTTCCGGCTTGTGACGCTCGAAGGTGCCCGTTCCCGGGGCTTCGATCGACGCCGTGAAGCCCGGGGTCGGCGTGGACGAACTGGCCAAATCGGCCTTGGAAACGCTCATGTCACCATCGGCCGACAGATCGGGCGGCCCGGGTCGCTCGGGAACCGTCGCGCACGCGGGTCGCGGCGCGCCGGTGTTGGCATCCAACAAGGAGGAACAGTAGGGGGGGCAGCGTCTACACCACCCGCCGCCGTTGAACATAAGGTCGCCCGGACACCCCGGCAGGGGGTTCCGGTGACTTGCGTCAAGGAAACCCTACTCGAACCGGAGGGCCGTGATCGGATCCAACGCCGCCGCCCGCCGAGCCGGCCACACCCCGAAGACGACGCCCACCACCGCCGAGAACCCGAACGCGAGCGCGATCGACGACGGGCTGATTTCGGTGTTCCAGTCGGCGAAAGACGCCAGTGCCATCGCGCCGCCGGTGCCGAGCAGCACGCCAATCAGCCCGCCCAGGAGGCAGAGCACCACCGCCTCGATCAGGAACTGGAGCAGGATGTTGAGTCTGGTGGCGCCGAGCGCCTTCCGAACACCGATCTCGCGCGTCCGCTCCGTCACCGACACCAGCATGATGTTCATGATGCCAATCCCGCCCACCAGCAACGAGACCGCGGCAATGCCCGCCAGCAGAAACGAGAACACCTGCGTCGTCTCCGCAAATGTGCTCAGGAAGTCCGACTGGTTGCGGATCGAGAAGTCGTTCTCCTTGCCGGGCCGCACCTTGTGCTCGCGCCGCAGCACGCGTTGGATCTCCGCCATCGCCATCGGAATGTCGGCCTCGGTCTGCGCCAGCACCGAAATCGAGCGCAGCCGGTCGGTGCCCATCAGGCGGAAACGTGCCGTCGTGATCGGCACGAGCACTTGCTC
>JAYTVE010000566.1:0-2897 GCA_043744185.1 Gemmatimonadota bacterium
CACCAAACTCATCGCGGCGCGGGGACTCACGCAGGCCGCGGCGGCCAAGGCGCTCGGCGTCTCGCAGCCACGCATCAGCGACCTTGTCCGTGGCAAGATCGACAAGTTCAGCGTCGATACGCTGATCAGCATGCTTGGCGCGGCAGGTGCACAGGTGTCAGTTCGCGTTCGCCGCGGGCGAGCGGTCGCATAGGGAAAGGAAGAAGCAGGTCCTTCGCTGTACTCAGGACGACAAACCGGTACCATTCGAGAGGTCGTGGTGGACGACGCGGTCCGTCGGCAGAAGGCTGCCGAGCCACGACGCGGGTTGAGAGTGGGTGAGTGGACGGGCGTTGATCACTGCGCCCGCGCGAGGCGTGAGGTGCATCATGCCGAAGTATCGATATGCGGTGGTGCTCGCGGCGCTTCTCGGCTGTGCGGACGCGAATCGGCCGCACGGACAAGACACGTGTGATTTCGGTAGCGACCCGCCGATCATCACCGGCTCAGCGTGCTCGCGACTGCAAGGGCACCTCGTCGTTCCGGGAGGCGCGGCTGTTCCGTACGGAGGTGTGCGCGCCGGCTTCACCTACACCCGTGCGCTCGACAACACCATCGCGTCGTGGCAGTCCGACGCTCACCTGACCGCTGATGGCGCGTTCGATCTCCGTACGTCGGTCATCGACACCTTCTATCCGCCTGGCGACTCCGTCGTCGCGACCCTGTACGCCTTGTCGCCGTACTGGGCGGCCACGCCGTTCGACAGCACCCGCGTGACACTGCACTTCGTGCGGTCGGGGAGCACACTTCCGAGGGACACGGTGCGCTGGGTGAGCGCGCGGCGCCCGTAGAACTGGCCGCCTCCCCCAAATGCCCGGGGGGCGCCCTCGGGGGCGACCTGCTACGATTCGACAGTCCCGAATCCAGCCCCGACGCCCGATGAAGAAGATCCTGATTGGCGTGCCCGCCGCGCTGCTCCTCTGTTGGCTCGCGGCCATCGCGTACCTCAAGTTCGCCGAGCGCACGCTCGTCTTTCACGCCGAGTTCGCCAAGGGTCCGCTCAAGGAGCCGGCGCCGCCGTTCCAGCCGCCGCACACGCGCGTGGACTTCACGGCGGGCGATGGCACCAAGCTCGTGGGCTGGGTCATTCCGGCTGCGCACGCGGACTCGAGCGGCGTCTGGGTGCTCGTCTGCCACGGCAACTCGCACAACCTCTCGCAGCTCGAAGAGCCGGAGTTCTACGCCTACCTGCGCGCCTTGGGCGTCAACATCCTGGCCTTCGACTACCGGGGCTTCGGTGAAAGCGGCGGGGAGCCGAGCGAAACGGGCGCCTACGCCGATGCCCACGCGGCCTACGATCTGATTCGCGCCAAGTACGGTGCGCAGCCCAAGCAGATCATCGTCTACGGACATTCGCTCGGCACGGGCGTGGCCGTGGAACTCGCGAGCTCGGTCGAGTCGGGCGCGCTCATTCTCCAGGCGCCGTACACCAGCGTGCCCGACTTGGGCGCGCCGCGCTATCCGTGGCTGCCAGTGCGCGCCCTCGCGGGCTACACCTTCGGCTCGCTCGACCGAATGCCGCGCATCAAGCAGCCCCTGCTCGTCATGCACTCACCCGCCGACTCCACAATTCCTATCGCCATGGGCGAAGCGCTCACCAAGGCCGCCACAAGCGCCAACAAGCGCTTCGTGCCCATCGCCGGCGGCCACAACGTCGCCTTCAAGATCGACAGCGCCACCTTCTTCGGCGCCTTCCGCGACGTCGTCACCACCGTCAGCACCACTGCGACTCCATGAGCACCGCTGCCTCCGCGACCACAGTTCGGCCCCCCAAGGCCAAGCCCAAGAAGCCCCCCGTCGATACCAAACGCGCCTGGCGCGAAGCCAAGGCGCTGCTCTACGCGCACCGCGGGCAGCTCGCGCTCGGCCTCACGCTCATGCTCGTCAGCCGCGTCGCGGGCCTCGTGCTCCCGGCCAGCACCAAGTACCTGATCGACGAAGTCATCGGCAAGCACCAGGCCAACCTGCTGCTGCCGCTCGCGCTCGCGGCCGGCGGCGCCACGCTGCTGCAGGCCATCACGAGCTACGCCAATTCGCAGATCGTGTCGGTGGCCGCGCAGCGCGCCATCATGACCATGCGCCAGCGCGTGCAGGATCACATCCTGCGCCTGCCGGTGAGCTACTTCGACTCGACCAAGAGTGGCGTCGTCGTCGCACGCGTCATGAACGACGCTGAAGGCATTCGCAACCTCGTCGGTACCGGCCTCATCCAGCTCGTGGGCGGCATCCTCACCGCGGCCATTTCGCTCGGCGTGTTGCTCTATCTCAACTGGAAGATGACGATCGGCGCCATCGTCTTCTTGAGCGCCTTCGGTGGCGCGATGGCGGTGGCGTTCAACAAGCTTCGCCCACTCTTCCGCGAGCGCAACGAGATCACGGCCGACATCACCGGGCGGTTGGCTGAGTCGATTGGCGGCGTGCGCCTGCTCAAGATCTATGTGGCCGAGGACCGCGAGTCGAAGATCTTCGCCGCAGGGGCCGAACGGTTGTTCAAGAACGTGGCTGGCACGATCACGGGAACGAGCGCGATCACGGCGTTCAGCACGGCGATCATCGGCGCGATTGGCGTGTTGATCATGGTCATTGGCGGTCGCGCCATCTTCGACAATCAGATGACGCTCGGCGACCTCATCATGTACACCTTCTTCGTCGGCCTCCTGGCCGCGCCGGTGGTGAACATCGCCAACATCGGCACGCAGGTGAGCGAGGCGTTTGCGGGGCTCGACCGCATCCGCGAAATCCTCGACATGCCCACCGAAGACGAGACCGACAAGACGCGCGAGGCCATTCCCACGGTCGAGGGGCACGTCAAGTTCGACCACGTGGTGTTCGAGTACGAGAAGGACACACCGGTGCTC
>JAYTVE010000567.1:0-2895 GCA_043744185.1 Gemmatimonadota bacterium
TTGAAGACGTGCTGCCGCGGGTCGTACTGCGCGAGCCCGTCGAGAAAGACGTTGGTCGTGAACGAGTAGTTCATGCGCCCGGTCCAGAGCAGCTGCTCGAATGCGGCCTTGGGCTGGTCGAGGATCGCCTCGGTGTGCGAGGCCCCGATGCGCGCGCTCAGGTGGAAATTCGGCCGGAACTGCACGGCGGCCTGCTGCGTGCGCTGCGTGCCGCTCCAGAGGCCGCCCACAATGGCCGTGTAGTCGAGCGAGAGTGGCTTGCTCGCGTCGGTCGATCCGCGCAGCATGTACTCCACCCACGCATAGTCACCGGCCGGGATGGACGCCGTGGACGGATTGATCGCGAACGGCGAGCCGATCTTCTCGAAGCGCGGATTGGCCGAGAGCTCGACGTAGCCGCCGTTGTTGAGGAAGAAGGTGTAGCCGGTGTGAAAGTTCTTCCCCACCATCACGCCGTGCGTGTCCTCGTAGTAGTTCCACACCGCATGCGGATGCATCTCCCGCAGGCCGATCGCGGTCCCCCAGTCGGGACGCGGACGCACACCGATATCGACCAACCACTTCCGCACGTCGGTGCGACGATAGAAGCCCATGTCGTCCTCGAAGCCGTCGCCCAGCTCCATCACGCCGCCCTTGCCATGGAAGAACTTGCCCTCGTAGTTGAGCGAGGTGCGCCAGGCGTACTGTCCGCTCGATATGCCCGGAGTGCGCGTCGAGACGAGGTACGAGTTCCAGTCGAGCTTGCCGAAGAAGCGGATGTTGGCGTCGGCGCCGACCACGCGGTTCCAGTTACCGCTGCTGTCGAGCGACTGGCGACTCATCGCAATCATGCCGATATCGCTCCCGCCCCCGATGTTGCGCCGCACGCGCAGCACCGAGTAGTTGGCGGCGGAGCTGAAGGCGCCGCGGTCGGTGTTCATCGAGAGCGCGCCGACGTTGAAGCCGCCGGCGAGCCCCGTCAGGCGGAGCCCGCCGGGGATGTGGATCGGGCGCCCGGCGGCGTCGAGGCCGATGCGCCGGCTGAAGAAGAGCAGCAGATCCTCGTCGGGCGTCGGCACGAGCGAAATGCGGTTGTTGCGCGCCGCATCACCGACGTAGAAGATGCCGGAGTTCTCGAGAAAGAACTCGCGCTTCTCCGGATAGAACAGGTTGAACTGCGTCAGGTTCACCTGCTGCTCGTCCGCCTCGGCCTGCGCAAAATCGGGATTGACCGTCGCGTCGAATGTGAGCCCGCGCGTGATCCCCCACTTGAGGTCGATGCCGCCTTCGGCGGCGGTCACGTAGCTCGCACCGCCAAGGTCGCGCACCGTGCGCGCGGCCACGTACGGCTTGAGACGGAGATCGCGCGACGGCGCCGTCGTACCGATGCTGTCGAGCGTGCCGGCCGCGGAGACGCGCGCGAGGTTGTACTCGCGCGAGACCGGACTCCAGAAGTCCACCTCGTTCCGGTGGCGGATGCGCCGCACGAAGTTGATCCCCCACGACGGGGCACTGGCGAAGTCGTAGCGGATGGCGCGGAACGGGATCGCCATCTCGACGACCCACCCGTCGGCGGTGCGGCGCGTCTTCACGCTCCAGATCGCGTCCCAGCTGGTGTTGGTCTCGCGCCCCTCGTTCGCGATCTGGCGATCGGCGCGCGCTCCCTCGATGTTGGTGAGGAAGACGTAGCCGTTCTGCCGGTCGTGAAAGGTGTCGAGCAGCACCTCGAAGGAGTCCTGGTCGCCTTCGGTGAAGTCCTTGCGGATGTTGTTGGCGATCAACCCGCCCACGTCGCCCTCGTGCAGCGTCGCACCGATGTAGAGCGTCGTCTCATCGTAGAGGACGCGCACCTCCGTCCCCTCCGACGCGGGGATGCCCGTCACCGGCTCGGTCTGCACGAAGCCGGCGGCCGGCTCGGCGGTCGCCCATGCCGCCTCGTCGAGCACGCCGTCGAGGACGATCGGCTGCGTGGTGCGGCGCGCGGTCACGTGGCGACCGGCCGCCGTCGAGCGGGCGACGGCGCGGGCGGCGCAACCTGCGCCAACATGGGCGGCGCACTCACGAGCAACAGCGCGAGACAGCGAATCGAGAGCTTCGACATGGCGTCCGGATGGGGCATGCGGCGATGACCGGGTGGCGCTTTGGTGCCACTGATGTACGCCGTGGTGGGCTCCGGCGCTGGAACCTCATCGAGGATGCGCGGTGCTAGCTTTCGGCATCCTCGGCCCCATTGGAGCGCCCGCATGGTCCTGACCAAATCCGAATTGATCGCCTCGCTGCAGAACGAGACTCGCATCATCGGGCACCTTGCGACCAAGGTCGATCACGCGCAGCTCGATTACCGCCCCACACCCGGACAGCGCAGCACGCTCGATCTCGTGCGCTATCTGAGCATGATGGGCCCCACGCTCGTGGAGTACGCGCTCGGCAGCCCTCCCGACATCGAGCTGTGGAACACCGCCGAAGAACGATCGAAGACGCTCGGCTACGACCAGGCCGTGGCCGCGATCGCGGCACACGCCGATCGCTACGCCGCGCTGCTGAGCGGTGTACCCGACGAACGGTTCCGGGAAGCGTTCACCGATTTCGATGGCACGATCACGACACTCGGCGCCGTGCTCGTCAGCCTCGTGCTCATGGGCGTGGGCGCATACAAGACGCAACTCTTCCTGTATCTCAAGGCGTGTGGCCGCGAGGAACTGTCGTCGGCCAACCTCTGGTACGGCGCCGACGCTCCACCAGCGTGAGCGTTCGCCCTGCGCGCCGGCGTGTCGTAGATTGCTCGACATGGCCGACGTTAGCGGGGCAGACAAGGGTGCACTGACGGCGGGCACGATCGTCGCCGACCGGTTCACCGTGCTGGACACGCTGGGAGCGGGCGGTTCGGCGGTCGTGTATCGCGCGCACGACCGCGTG
>JAYTVE010000568.1:0-9733 GCA_043744185.1 Gemmatimonadota bacterium
AGGGCCTCGACCTGCGCCTCGATCGCGTCCACCACGACCTCGATCGTGGACGCTTCCGACGCGAGCACGAGGCCGCTCGGCAGGGGCACGGCGAGCCGCACGCTGGCTCCCTTCGGCGTGCGCTCGACGTCGCCGAGGGTGGCGAGGCGCTTGATGCGAGCGACGAGGCGCTCATCGATGGCAAGGTGTTCACGCATGAGCGTTACCGCTTGGTGAGAGTGAGGCTTGCGGCCGCGCCGATCGCGACGCCAGCGACGAGAGCTTCCGTGCGGGACAAACAAGGCATCACCCAGAGCCAGCGGCAGGTGCGTTCGCGCTCGAGGATCCCGGTGCGCTGCGCGCTCGCGGCCGCGGCCGTGTCGGCGTGCGCGAGACCATCGCGCAGCGCGTCCGTGGTGGCCACGCGGCTCGTGTCGAGCGAGGCCGTGGCTGAATCCAGCGTGCGGCGCGTCGCAAGTTCGGCCGCTTGGGCGACTGTGCGCGCCGTGAGGGAGTCAAGCGCCGCGAGCACGCGGGGCGGCACGGGATAGCTGGTGGTGTCGCCGGCGAATCGGATCCGGGGCAGGGAGTCGACCGCGCGCGTCGGCACGCGCACGTAGACGGGAAAGGCAGGGATCGTGCGGGCCTCGAGCCGCGCCGCCGAGTCTCGCAGCTGCGCCACGCGGCGGGACTGACGCGTCGCGAGCTGATCCAGCGCATCCGCGCGCGCGATCGCCGCACGCTGCGCCTGGAGCGCGCGCGTGACGACGCCGGCGAGCGAGTCGAGCTGCTGATCCGTGCGCGCCTCCGCACGGCCGGAGGCCTCGGCGCACCGTTCCAGGAGGAACAGCGCGACGATGCCCGCGACCGCGAAGAGGAGCGTGCGCGGCGTGGTCACGCGGGCGGAGCTTCGCTGAAGTCGAGGTAGTACGACTTCCCCGGTTCGAAGAACTCAGCGGCCGGCCGGCCCTTGCTGATCGTGATCTGCAGCTGACCGGAGGGCGTTGCGTCCGCGAAGTCCGCATTCTCGCCCTTGGACGAATGGATGGCGCCGAACTTCGCCACCGAAGAATGCGTGAACTCCTCGACCGAGCTACAAGAGAACTTTGCGCGCACGGAGGTCAGCGCGATGGGTGCCGTCGCAAGCGCCAAGCTGAGATGCTCGCCCGGCGCGGTCGTGATCGCGTGCTGGAACATGGTCACGGCCGCGTGCGCCGCCGGCGGAACGGCCAGCATGACGGCGAAGAGCAAGAGCAGCGGAACCAACCACCGGGAGAACGATCGCATATCTACCTCGTCGAGAAGGATTGGCCGGAGCCGCCGGCTACGGGTCGTACAGCATCGGTGCGCATGACCGCCGCCGTGACGCGCTCAGCGAGTTGTCGGCCTGCTTCTGCGCCGCACACGTGATGCGCGAGTAGCCCTGCTACGGTGTCGTGGCAGCGAGGACACCGCGCCGGGCCGAGACGCAGGCCGACGCAGCAGAGTTCGGGGAACTCGACGTGCGCGCTCATAGCACCCACCGCCCCAGTGCGAGCACGAGCGCCACGCCGACGACGTTGGCCGCCATGTCCATCCATTCCGCCTGCCCGATGGCGTACCACGCGAGCACGTTCCAGCGGCGCGCGAAACTCTCCAGCGCGAGCACCTTGGCCGTCAGGTACTGGCACGCCTCGCGGCCCGCGCCGACGACCAGCACGGCCACCGGTGCCCACCACAACGGCCAGCCGAGCACGGCGCACGCGGCGGTCCCGAGGTACGTCGCGGTCGCGCTCACGAGCGCGTGCTGGAGCTTGTCGCGGGGGATGGTCATGGGTGCAACGGGGCGAGCTTGCCGTAGACGGCCACGAGCAGCGCGCCCATCTGCGCGGGCGTCAACGCCGTGATGCCGTAGAACGCGGCCGAGCGCGTGGCGATGTCCGCGATCCCCGCAATCGCATCGGCCTGCAACTGCGAGCCAGTCGGCTGCGCTGCGGTGCCCGCCAAGTACTGCCCGACCGGCGTCAGCAGCGGGAGGACGAGCTTCGGGTCGAGGCCCGGCTTCGCGGGCGTGGTCGCTGTCGCGGGCACCGCGAACAGGCCGTCCACCTGCCACGCGATGATGGAGGCGAGCGAGCCGAAGCAGTTGGCAAGCAGAAACGCGATCAACTTGTCCATGATCCACCGTCCGAATCGGAAGTTGAGAAGCCACACATCACGCCGCCCACCGGATGAAGCGGTCCTCTGGTCGCCAATGCCGCACCTTCTCGAACACGCCCCAGCCTTCGCGCGTCGCGTCGCCCCCGCCCGCCGCGTTGCCTTCAATCGTGCCCGCGTCCGTCACGAGGCCCGTGTGCCCGAATCGCTTGAGCGAGTCGAACCAGATGAGGAACACGTCACCGACTTCGGGCTGCGCCACGAGCCAGCCCTTCGCCGCGGCCGCGTCCCCGAGCACCGCGCACCCGCCCGTCTTGGGCAGCGGCCAGCGGGCGCCGAGCGCGGCCACGCCCCACCACGCCACCGCCGCGGCGCACCACGGTTGGCCCTTGGGAAGCCCGACGCCCGCAAGCATCGCTTCGACGCCCTGCCCGCCGTTGGACCCCTTGGGCTCCTCGCGCACGAAGCGCGTGGCGCGAGCCGCGGCGATGAGCGCCATCCGGTCGGGGCTCATGGCGTCGGCTCCGTGCCGGGGTGATCGGACGCCGCGCGACGCGCCACCGTTTCCGTGATGATGTGCGTGGTCGTGTCGGTCACGGTCGCGTCCAGCTTCGCGCGCGTCAGCAGCAGCGAGAACGTCGCCTTGCCGAACGCCGCCGCGACGCACGCGAGGTACAGCCAGAGCGCGCCCTGCGGGACGGGCTGCTCGCGCACGACCGACACCGCGACGAGCCAGAAGCCCCCGAGCGCGAGGATGCGCGTCATCGAGAGGCCTTCCCACGAGTCCACGAAGGGGGCGAGGAGGAAGCGCACGACGCTCATCGGGTGCGCTCCTGCATCAGGGTGACATCGCGGCGCAACGATTCCATCTCGGCCGCGTGCGTCGCGCTCGCCGTGCCGACCAGCGCCACCGCCGTCACGAGGCTGTCCAACTTCCGCTCCATCCGCGCGAACATCTCGTGCAACTCGCGCCGGTCATCCTCGCGGTGATGCGCCATCTCGAGCCGGTACGCCTCGCGCTGCGCGGTGTACTCCTTCTGGTCCGCGTCGCGCGCCGCCTTCAACTGCGCGACTTCAACCGCCGCGAGCTCGTACCGCCGCGTACGCCAGCCGCCGATGAAGACGAGGCCGATGAACGACGCGAAGAGGCCGAGCGGCGCCCACCACGCGGAAAAGTCGGGCATCGGGTTGGGCGATCCATCGCGCATGGGAGCGGGGTGGGGGCAACGCAAAAGCGGCGACACGTCGTCCCGGGAGAGGGACGAGGTGCCGCCGCGAGGCGACTACGGAGAGATGGTACGGCTGCGGAATCTAGGGCGACGGCTCCGGCGGCGCCACCGGCAGAGTCGCCCACCACCCGAGCGCGAGCTTGAACGCAGGAAGTTTGGGCGCCGCCGCCACGGTCAGCCCCGCGAGCCACGCCGGCACCGTCGTGCCGCCGGCGATCGCTTCCGCCGTCAGGGTGTGACGCTCTTCTGCGGTGACGACCTCGTGCCCGTTGACCTGCACAGTCGCGCCCGCCGCATCGACTTCGCGCACGGTCAGGGCGATCGCGACGACGCCGGGCGGCGCGGGGGCTTGGACGGCGCGCACCACGGCGAGCGTGCCGTCGTTCAGCGTGAACCCGCGATCGGCAGCGGGGTCCAGATTGGGAATCACGGTCGGTTGCATGGGGATCGCGGGTTACTGGAATCCGCCACCGCCCGAGCCGCCGCTCGAGCCGGAAGCGGGAACGGTGCAGGTGCCGATGTAGACGTAGTCGGACGAGCTCAGCGGGTCGTACTGGTGAATGCTCGCGATATAGGTGACGGCGCCGCCCGCGAGACCTGGGTCGCTACAGTAGAGCCAGAGCTGCGTGCCCGATCCAAACCCGCTGGCGACCGATCCGGAGTTGTAGCTCACGGTGCCGAAGCCGTACTGCATTGTGAAGGCGCTGATCGTCACCACCCCGGTGTTCGCCACCGACAGCGGCGACGCGCCTTTGACGATCGCGGAGAGGTTCGCGCTGATGATCGCGCGGGCGTTGCGTTGGTCGGTCAAGCGGCTGTTTGTGTCGAGCGCCCGACCGGCCCGCGCCTGCCCCTTGCTCGCCACGGTGTAGAAGACGCGCGCGAGCTGGCCGGTCCCGCTGTCGGTCACCTCAAGCGCCACGTTGATGTTGTTTTCTAAGTCGCGCGTGACGACGTAGGTCACGCCCGCGCCGGGCAGGGAGGCTGAGGCGCTCCACGCGCCCGGCGTCCCGTTGATGTCCTGGCGCACGCGGTACGTGAGCGGCCCCACGCCGCCGGCCGCCAGTACGCCGGTGAGCGTCATCGTCTCGGCGGTGTCCGTCTGGCTGACCGTGAGGATGAGCGCTTGCGGCGCGGCGCTCGGCATCTGCGCCGCCGTGGGCAACGTGATCGTGATCGCCGTGACCGCCCCCAGCGACTCTGACGCGCCGCCGAACGCGTTGAACGCGGGCAGCTTCACGTACAGCGTCGAGCCGAGCGACGGGTTCGGGATCGGAAGGCGGAACGCCGCGCTATCGCACCGCACGACGACGGTCCCGCTCGCATGCGACGCGGGAATGGTACTGCCATACAGGCCGCGCTTGAGCGTGGTCAGGTTGTACGCGAAGGACCCGGTAAGCGTCGCCGTCTGGAACGCCACCCACTCGGTGTCGACGTAGCAGAGGCTGACGTAGTTCGCGAGGTCCGTGGCCGACACGCTGGCGAGCGCGCCCCGCGAGGCGGTGAGGTCGACGCTCAGCGTGTTGACGCTATCGGTGCCGGGGACCGCAGTCCCCGTAGCCAGATTCGCGGCCAGCGTGCCGAACGCAGCCGGCGCCGTGATCGCACCCGCGCGGCGATAGCTCGTTCCGCCATCCGTGGACACCCACACGTCGCAGCCGCCCCAGTTCACGCCGCCCGAGGCGGCCACCCACACTTCGACCGGTGCGCCCGCGAGCGGGGCCGGCGCGAGGAGCAGTCGCCCGACCGTGGCGCCCGGCGCCACGCCCGTGTTCGGCTGCGTGCCCGATCCGGTCTGCGAGGTGTAGGCGGCCGACGTCGCGATGCCGGCGGGGAAATCTTCCGCCGTGAGCGTGATCGAATCGTCGTCGCTCTCGTCGATGGCGATGATGCGCACCGCCGTCGTCGCCATGCCGAGCCCGACATCGGTGAGCGTCACCAAGTCCATCGGCTCAAGGAGGCAGTATTTCCAGCCCACCGAGAACTGGTAGGTATTGCGGATGTAGCCCGAACGCTGGAGCAGGAGCTGCGCGACTTGGCGCGCGACCACCGGGTCCTTGATCCACGGCAACGACACCGTTGACGCGACGCGCAGGCCGTACAGGTCGATCAGCGCGAGGTCCTTGGCTTCCGCAATCTCGGTGTTGTAGTTGTTGGCGCGGTTCTCGAACTCGACGCGCACGCAGTTGAAGGCGTCGGCCGGGCTCGAGCGCGTCACGAGAATCGGATCGGCGCCCGCACCCGGCAGAAAGTCGTTGTCGGTGAGGTCGTAGGCCGGCGTGACGCTCGGCGTGAAGGTCTTGCCGTTGCCTGAGAGCGCCGTGTCGCCGTACGGGATCATCTTGAGCAGCCCCTCGGACCAGACCGGCGCGGTGTTGCTGATCTGCGCCAGCGTGGTCAGGATGTCGCTCGCCGCTTGGCCCGCCGTGTTGAGCACGGGCGAGCAGAAGAGCCCCGCCGCGCCGCAGTAGTTCGCCCACGCGGTCCAGACGCCGAGCAGGGACGACGACAGCCCGAGGCCGTGGGTGGCGTCGGTCCAGAGGTCGGTCGCGACATCGGCGGGGCTCGCGTCGACCACGAGGCCGGGGCCGCCGAACGAGGCGAAGCCGGTGACCTCCCACGTGTAGTTCGGCAGCGTGCCGCCGTCCGCGAGCGGCCACGTCGCGTGCACGACATACGCGGTGTACTGGTACGGCACCGCTTCGCCGGGGTAGTTGGTCGTGAGGTAGCCCCACGCGGCCTGCGCGCTCGTGCCGGTGAAGAGCGCGAAGCCGAGCCCGCTCAGGATCGTCCACGTGTTTGCGGTGTTGTTGTCCTGCCACACCTTGCCGATGCCCGCGATCGGCCCTTCGCACAGTCCGAGCGCGACCGGTGCGTTGTAGGTGTAGCTCTTCCGCTCGACGTCGACGCCCCACTTGCCGCCGGTGTTCGACGAGGACGCGTTGACGACTTGCACCACCTTTTTCGCGTGCATGACGTTGCCCGCGATGCGCGCCGTGCCGTATACGATCGTGACCGGCACGCCTTGGAGCGACGTCTGCGCCTTGATGCCGATCACGTCGGGTGCGGGCGACATGTCGCGCGTCGTCGGGGTCTCGAACGTGTTGCTCATGCGGCGACCACCATCGGCACGCCGACCGTCCATGCACCGGCGAAGCGCTCCGCGCCCGCGAAGTCCACGACGTCACGCACGACGCCGATCTGGTGCGCCGCGTGAATGATCGCGCCCGGCGCCACGAGGATGCCCGCGTGCGCGACCGCGCGCCCGAAGCGATACGTCACGATGTCACCCGGCTCGGGGTCGCGCGTCGGCGTCGCCCACGGCGCGAGGTGCAGCAACAGCCGCTCGAGGTCGCGGTGCAGGTACCAGTCCGCGGGATATGGGGCCGGGTCGAGCGCCGGCAGCACGCCCGCGCCGTGAAAGACCGCGATCAGCAGCTGCGCGCAGTCCACGCCGACGCCGCGCACGCGCGCGCCCGCATGGTACGGCGTGCCAAGCCACGATTCGGCCTCGCGCACGACGTGCGCCCGCTGCTCCGCCGTCATCATCGCGCGCGCTCCGCCGTCGGCACGTACGGATAGCCGCGGAAGTTGGCGAGGTTGGCGAACTTGGTCGAGCATGTCGCCTGCGCCTTGTCGCAGCCGGGCAGCACGTCGAAGGTGTCGCCCACCTGCGGCGCATTGAGCAGCGCGAGCGCGAGATTCAGCGTCTTGACGCCGGTCACGTTCGTATACGTCTTGACCGTGCGCTCGGTGCCGCTGTTCGCGCCGGACGTGAACGTAAGCACGCCCAGATCGAAGTAGCCCGTCGCCTGCGTCAACGTCGAGGCGAGGATGGCCGAGGTGGTCGATCCCGCCGTGACCGCCGACGATACCCTGAACGTCGCGCGCGCGAGGCCGCAGCCGCTGTCGTAGAGCGTGTGGACGCACCCGGGCTGATAGAGGTTGCGCGGCAACGGCGTCGTAAGGATCTCAATCTCCGCGACGACCGTGAGCTTCACGCTGTACCGGCTCGGTTCGACGCGCGACACGCGGCCCGAAAAGTTGCTGACGCTGCCCGCGCTCGTATCCGCCCACGACGCCGAGAGGAAAGTGTCCAGCGCCACGCGCGCCCCATCGAGCGCGCCGTTCCGCGCCGCCTGCGGCCACGGCACGCCGCCCAGCAGGTGCGCGGTGGGGTCGCACTGGATCGTGACCTCGAGCTGCCCCACCGCGAACCCGATGACCGTCGAGGTCTTCGAGCGGGTGAAGCGGGGGCCGGTCGCGGTAAACGCGTTGCCGCCGACCGTGAGGGGAAGGTCGGCGCTCGTCAGCCGCGCGATCGTGCCGTTCGCTTGCGTGATGGTGAGCAGGTCGGCGCGCACGAGCTGCGTGTTGCCGCCGAGTAGCGCGACCATCGCCCCGGACGCCGTCTTCACTTCACGGTACGGAAGCGCACCTGCTTCGCCTCCCAGAGTTGATAGAGAAAGTTCTGGAACGCCGTCTGGTCGTCCTCGAAGCGGCAGCGCCAGTAGTAGGTGCCGCTCCACGTGAGAAACGCGCTGGTCGCCGGCGCCACCGCGAGCGTGACCACGCCGCCCGGATTCGAGAACGTGAAGTCGGTGCGCGACGCCATCGCGCCGGCCGTGGCGATGTAATCGCCCGCCACCAGTCCATCCTCCACCTGCGCGCCGAACGCATAGACGCCCGTCACCGCGACACCGCTCGCGCCGTTCGAAAAGATGAGCACCCGCGGCGTCGTATCCACCGCGACACCCGTGAGCGCCACCCGCGTCCACGCCGAAGCGCTCAACCCCGTCACGGTCAATTTGCCGGAAGCGAACGCCGCCGATCCCGGCCCGGTCATGAGCACGCCGCCGGTGGCGATATTCGCGCCGATCGCACTCACGAACGCCACGTCACACTGGGTATTGGTGCCGTCACCTAACACCCAAAAACTGAAGGTGTAGGTCTGACCGACCACGGCGCCAGAGAACTGCTGCACCCGATAGGATGACACCACGCCGGTCGCGTTTTTCAGATAGGTCCGCGCGCCGGCGACATCCGGTGCCGTGCCGCCCGCTCCGAGCACCGCCGTGCATCCGTTGCCGCTCGCCCACGGCGCGACCGAGAAGTCGCCAGAGCGGAGCATCAGATTGGTGCGCGCCACGCACGAGAGCACCACGGGCCCCTGCCAGTCACCAACGCGGGTGAGCGTCACCACGCCGGGCTCGGTGATGGGCTCGAATCCGTCGCCCGACGACGGCCAGAACGACGGCCGCCCACGCGTCACGGCGCCGGCGGTTGCGATGTTGGGCCCGGGCAGTGTCTGGCCGGCGACCACGTTCTCAACCTGCGCGCCCCACACGAATATGCCGAACGCCGAGTTGGACCCCGAGGCCGCGCCGATCGTACACTGCGACACTCCAAAGCCATCGCCCACGACTGCGGCCGGCATGGAGAACCGCTGCCATGCGGTGGTGACACTGACGGTGGTGCTCGAGGCGTTGTCGGCGAGACTCAGCGTGATCGGCGCATCCGCGCGCAGCCACACGCTGGTCAAGTAGGACACGCCGCGCGCCCTCCCCGGCCCGCTGGCGTACGCCCGGTAATCACTCGCGATGCCCGACCCGTCGTAGGCGAGCCGAGACGCCGTCGGCGTGCCATCCGGCGCGAGCGCGGCATTCGCCAGCGCCGTCACGCCGGTGTTCTTCGTCCACGCCGCGTTGCTCAGGTCTTGCGAGTAGAGGCAGGTGTTCCACGTCGGTATGACCGCCTTCGTCCACGTGCCGAGCGCGTCGCTGACTTGGCCCCCGAGCGAGCGTTGCAATTGGAACGCGGTCGTCGCGCCATCCCCCACGCCGCACCCCATCCCGCTCGCCACGCTATCACTCGGGTCGCTGTAGAGGAACGAATCGTAGGCGCCTTGGCGATCCTGAAAAAAGCGCACCAGCGTGGCGAGCTCCGTGTAGCCACCGCCCTGACGCAGCAGTTCGTAGGCGAGCGTGTACTGATAGATCGGGCGCGACCAGTACGTCTCGCGCAGTTCGAGGCCGCCGCGGCTCGTCTGGACGTTGGTCGCCCATGTGGGCGTCCGCTCGACGTCCCAGGTGAGGCCGGGCAGGGAGGGAAACAGGGCGTTGCTCATCCGACCGCGCCGGTGACGTGACCACCGCGCACCGCGGCCCGCAACGCCGCGCCGAGCGCCCGGGGGTTATCCATGAGCACGCGCTTCACGCTGGCACCATCCATCGCGCTGATCTGCACGGTGACATTGCCGCCCGCGCCGCCCCCGGCCACGAGATCGCGCAGCCCGTTCGCGAGATCGGCCGGCAGTACCATCTCCTGCGCGTGCAGTTGCGTCAGCGGATTCACACCCGAGGGGATGTCGTACCCGCCGGATGCGGAGG
>JAYTVE010000569.1:0-9707 GCA_043744185.1 Gemmatimonadota bacterium
ACCACGCCCCCGTTTGGCATTTGCGGGGCCGCAGCGAGGCCCTCAGGCGATCGTGGGCGCCGAACCGTAGCGAAGGCCGAATCCAACCGGAAAACGCGCCTGACGGGCCGCATTGACGGTCGTGTCGTGCACCGTGGCCGGCCACGAGAACGAGAGCGTGCCCTGAAAGTCGTGCGTTCCGAGCAGCACGTCCGCCACTCCCTGCCCTTCGGACCCAGGCAGCCACGCGGCCACGAACGCGGCCGAGGCCTCGAGCTCCTGCGTGACGACCAGCGGACGCCCCGAGACGAGCACGGTGACGATCGGAATCCCGGCGGCCGCGATGCTGCGGATTACGGCGAGGTCTTCGGGATGCCGCGCCGCGAGTTCGATTGTGGTGCCGTACGTGGGGAGCTTGGTGGCAGGGCCGCCCGGGCCGGAACCGCGGGCGGCCTCCGCAGAGGCCTCCCGGATGTCGCCCATGCCCTCGGCGTACGGCTTCTCGCCGATGACCACCACCGCCACGTCGTAGGCGCCCGAGGCGACGGCGCTGCCATCCGCGCTCAGCACCGCGCCAGGCGCCACGGCCTTGATCCCCTCCCACACCGAGGTGCCGCCCTGGATCTTGTCATTGCCGACCGTGCCCTGCCATTCGATGGTGAAGCCGCCACACTGCGCGCCGCGGTTGTCCGCGTTCTTGCCGGCCACGAGGATGCGCGCGCCCGGCTTGAGCGGCAATGCGCCTTGGTTCTTGAGCAGCACGAGCGACTTCCGCACCGCCTCGCGTGCCACCTCGCGATGCGCGGGCGCCCCAAGCACGGACAGCCTCGACCAGTGACGCTCTGCCGGCCGCGGGCGCTCGAACAGCCCGTAGCGGTACTTCACCGTGAGGATGCGACGCACCGCATCGTCCACCCGCGACGTCGGGACGCGCCCCTCGTGCACCACTTGGAGCATCTGTGACAGCACGCGCCGCCACTCGGCCGAGACCATGAACATGTCCACGCCCGCGTTCATCGCCTGCGCCGCCGCCTCGAGCCCGTCCGCGGAGAGCTGGTCGACGCCGTCCCAGTCGGAGATCACGAAGCCGCCGAAGCGCAGGCGCCCCTTGAGCACGTCCGTGAGCAGGTACCGGTGCCCGTGGCACTTCTCGCCATTCCAGCTGTTGAACGATGCCATCACGGTGAGCACACCGGCATCGAGCGCCGGGAAGTACGGTGCCAAATGCAGCCGCGAGAGCTCGGCCTCCGGCATCACCGTGTCGCCCTGGTCGCGCCCGCCCATCGTGCCACCGTCGCCGACAAAGTGCTTGGCGCACGCGATCACGCCGTCCTGCCCCAAGTCACCCTGCATGCCGCGAATGAACCGACCGGCGTACGAGGTCACGAGCGCCGGATCCTCGGAGTAGCTCTCGTAGGTGCGTCCCCAACGGATGTCGCGTACGACGGCGAGCGTGGGCGCGAACGTCCACTCGACGCCCGTGGCGAGGATCTCGCGCGCGGTCACCTGCGCGATGCGCTCGAGCAGGTCGGGATCATGCGCGGCGCCAAGGCCGATGTTGTGCGGAAAAACGGTCGCGCCCAGCACGTTGGCGTGCCCGTGGATCGCGTCCACTCCGTACAGAAGCGGCACCGGCACCCTCCCCTCGCCCTCCGACACCGAGGCCGCCCAGTAGGCGTCGTTCATCGCGACCCAGTCCGCCGGCCGGTTCTGCCCGGGCACGGAGCCACCGCCGCTCAGGATGGAACCGAGGTGGTGCGCTCGCACGTCATCGGGCGTGGCGGCCATCCGCTCGGTCTGCATCATCTGACCGACTTTCTGCTCCACGGTCATGCGGACGAGGAGGGCGTCAACGTGCTGGGCGATCTCGCGATCGTCGTTGGGAGGCGTCATGGGTGTTGGCGGAGAGCGGATTACGAAGGGGAGACGTCGGTCAGCAAGAACTCGGTGCGCAGGTCTGCCGTCGAACTGCCACCGATCCAGGCGTGAAAGTGCCCCGGCTCCACAATTCGCGTGTTGTCGCGACCGTGGAAGGCAAGGTCCGCCGGGGTCAGCGTGAAGCGTACGCGCCGGCACTCGCCGGGGGTGAGATGGACGCGCGTGAAGCCCTTCAGTTCGCGCACCGGGCGCGTCACGTTGCCGACGAGGTCGCGCACGTAGAGCTGCACCACCTCGTCCGCGGCGACGTCGCCGGTGTTGGTCACATCGGCGCTGATCTCGATGGTACCGTCCATCGTCAGCACGGGGCTGCTGGCGGTGATGCGACCGTACGCGAAGGTCGTGTACGAGAGCCCGAATCCGAACGGAAAGAGCGGCGTGTCGCCCGCGTCGAGGTGGAACGAGGTGTTGCCCACCGAGAGCTGCGGCGCACGCGCGGCGATGTCGTCGATGTGCACCACCGTCTCGGGCGTCGCTGGCTTGCCGGTGCGTTTGTGCGCGTAGTAAATGGGGATCTGCCCGGTCATGCGCGGAAAGGTGATGGGCAGCTTTCCCGAGGGCACCGCATCACCAAAGAGCAACTCGGCGATGGCCGGACCACCCATCGTGCCCGGATGCCAGGCGCAGAGGAGCGCCTGCACGCGCCCCACGACGCGCTCGAGCGCGAGCGGACGGCCGGTCATGAGTACGAGCACCAGCGGCGTGCCCGTTGCGGCCAGCGCCTCGATGAGCGCACCCTGCGCACCGGGCAGGGTGATGTCGGCGCGGCAGTGCGCCTCACCGGAGAGAATCGCCTCTTCGCCAAGGACGAGCACCGCGACGTCCGAGCGCGCCGCAAGCGCCACTGCCTCCGAAAAGCCGTCGCGGTTGTCGCTCCGCGTGGTATCGAGCGCGCGCACATGGTGCACGCTCACCTGGTCGCCCGCCGCTCGACGCAGCGCCTCGAGCACCGTCACGCTGTGTCGCGCATCGCCGTCGAACACCCACGTACCCAGCTGCTCGTGCGGATCGTCGGCGAGCGGCCCGATGAGCGCGATGGTGCGCAGCGCCTCGCGACGCAGGGGGAGCAGCGAGCGGGCGTTCTTGAGCAGCACCACGCTTTCGCGCGCTGCGTCGTGCGCCGCCTGCAGATGCGCCGCATCAGCGAGCGCCGGCAGTTCGGCGCTGTCCACGAGCGGCCGCTCGAAGAGTCCGAACCGCATCTTCACGCGCACGATGTTGGCCGCCATCGCGTCCACGAGAGCCAGCGGCACGCGGCCTTCGTGCACCAAGGCGGCCAGGTGATCGGCGAAGGTCGTGCTCGACATCTCCATGTCGACGCCGGCCGTCGCGGCCTCGAACGCCGACTCGCGGTCGTCCGCGGTAAAGCCGTGCACGGCGAGTTGACGGATCGAGTCCCAGTCGCTCACAACAAGGCCATCGAAGCCCCACTCCGTGCGCAGGACCTGCCGGAGCAGCCACGCATGCGCCGTCGCCGGAATGCCGTTCAAGTCGCTGAACGACGTCATGATGCTCGACACCCCCGCATCCACAGCCGCCTGGAACGGCGGCAGGTGCGTGTTGCGCAATTCGTTCTCGGGAATGTTCGTCGTGTTGTAGTCCCGCCCGCTCTCGCTCGCGCCGTACCCGGCAAAGTGCTTCGCGCACGCCGCAATCCGCCCGGTCTCGCCCGGCTCGTCGCCTTGGAAGCCGCGCACCATCGCCGCGCCGAGCACCCCGGTGAGGTACGGGTCCTCCCCGAGCGACTCGGCGATCCGCCCCCAGCGCGGATCGCGCGAGACGTCGATCATCGGGGCGAACGTCCAATTGATGCCGCGCGTCGCCGCCTCGCGTGCGGCCACCTGCGCCGCACGTTCCACGAGCGAGGGGTTAAAGCTGGCGGCCTGCCCCAGCGGAATGGGGAAGATGGTCGCGAAGCCGTGGATCACGTCACGCCCGATGAGCAGCGGAATGCCGAGCGGACTTTCATTCATCGCGATGTGCTGCAGCTCGGCGATCGTGTGTCGATCTACCTCGTTGAGCACCGATCCGACGCGTCCCTCGCGAATCGCCCAGCGCAGGTGCTCGGACACATGCCCGCCCGACCCGTTCACCTGCTGCAGCTGCCCGATCTTGTCCTCGAGCGACATGCGCGAGAGAAGCGCGCGCACGCGCGCCTCGACTGCATCCGACCGTGAGGCGGATGCAACCGAGGCGTCGTTGACACTGGAAATCATGCAGCTGGCCCGTGAGCGCAGCCGACGCGGGACCGCGCGCCGGCGACTACCAGCCCACGGTCACGTAGGTGCGGATTTCCCACTCGCGACCGTCTTTTCCGGGAGCGGTCGGGTCGCACACGAGCGAACCCGTGGCGTCCGCGATCCGGTCCGGACAGTAGCGCGGTGAGAGCCTGTCGAGCGTCCGCCACGTTGCACGCACACCGAAGCGGGTGTTCTCCGCTTCCATCCACCTCGGCGTGCCGAGCACGTACGAGAGGTCGCCCATGAGCTGGATCGGGAAGGTGAGGTTGAAGTCGCGGTGGTAGTCGTACGGGCCGAAGTCGTTGAACTTGGCCGCGCCGACGAGCTTGAACTGGCTCTTCACCAGCCGGATGTCACCGCCGTAGCGGCGCACGAGGCGCTGGCTGTCGCCGTTCGGCTCCGCGAGCCCGAAGTAATAGTTGCCGATCAAGCGCATGTCGCTGGCGAGGCGCGTGACCACCTTGCTGCGCAGCTCCCACAGGTCACGGGCGGGCGTCGCGCCCGGGAAGGCGAAGGTCGTGCGCCCGTCACCGAGGATGCCGATGTTCGCGTCGCGCGTGGTCGGGTAGCGCTTGTACGTGAAGCCGAGGTTCGCGGCGAAGTTCGCGTCCTCGCGCTGGTCATTGTCCCACGCGTACATCCAGGTCGCGGGGGTGGGATCGTAGGTCAGCAGCAGTTCGCCCCCGTACGTCTCGCGGTTGGCGCGCACCGCGAACGGGTCGTCAATGATGTTGCGCGGGCGGGCGGGTGCGGGCGCGGTGTTCGGCACCGGCCCGATCAGCGGCTTCTGCCAGAGGAAGTTCGGGGCGATCGAGAAGTTGCCGAAGTTCACCGACACACCGGTCAGCACGTTCACCTGGTTGCCCGTTCCGGCATCCTTGAGCCACCAGCCCGAGAAGGTCTGCACGGCGGTCGGTCCACCGTCGGCCACGAGACCCATCGCGGCGCCCTGCGCATACCAGTTGAAGCGGCCACGCGAGAGCGTGAGCTTGGCCTTCGCGCCGAATGTGTCGTCATCGCGGATCTTGTCCTGCAGCACCGTGTAGCTGCCCAACGAGCCCTGCACGAGCTGGAAGGGCTGCCCCACCTTGGTGGCGCCCGACCAGATGCCGCCCAGTTCAACCCCCAGAGGCCCCATCGTGGTGGCGACGTGGAGCGTTGCGGTGCGCGTCGGTGGCAGCGGAATGGCGAACGAGCTGCTCGTCCGCGCCTGCGCAGCGATGTCGTCCTGGTAGATGCCGGTGATGTTGAAGGCGCCGACCTGGCGGCGGTACTTGACCAGCACCGCCGGGTTCGCCCCCCACCACAACTCGGGACCGAACGCGATCTTGAGGCCGTTGAGCGCCTGCTTGCCGGTGAACTCGACGCCCAATGGCGCATTGCCATTGTAGATGTCGATGTTCGGGCCGTAGTTCGCCTCGCGATAGAGGCCGAAGAAATCACCCTCGTAGCCCCAGTGGTAGTGCCCGGTGCGGTAGAAGCCGGCCAGCGAAAAGTCCTTGGTGTCCCACTGCACGCTGCCGCGGTAGATCTTGAGCCGCTCGATGCCGTCGAGTCCGAAGGTCTGGCCGTTCGCCGTGACCGTCTTCACCCGACCGCGGTTCTCGTAGAAGATTTCGTCGATCGGATTCTCGGCCACCTTGCCGAGCACGTTCACGGAGACGCTCGCGGTCACGTTGTCGGCCGGGTGCGCCTCGATGTCGGCGAAGAACGACTCCTGGTGGTCGAACCCGGTGGAGGTCGGATACTTGTTGAGCTGCGGAGTCGCCTGACCCGGCGTGGAGGTCAGCGTACCGCCCGTGCTGTAGGTGGACAGGTTGAGCCGCATCCCGCTGATGCGCACCTTCGCGTTCTCGTCGCTGCTTGAGGAGGAGCGGGCGCGCAACACCATCGCCATCGGCTCCACTCCGCCGAAGTGGGCTCGGATGGCCGCCACCGTCGTCCCCGGCGCGTACGGATCGAGCTGGTACGCGCGCTGGAGTGCGTAGTACGCGGCACGCGGGTAGAGCTCATAGAGCCCACGCGTGTCCGGCTGCCCCTTGGCCGCGATCCCCCACCACTCCTCGTTCATGTTGTTGGCGCCCGCCACGAAGTCTTCGGCGTAGGCCTGGTTCGGCCACGACGCGTCGGTGTTGTGGACTTCGAGGTTGGTCTCCTGCCCCGTCTTCCACCAACCATCGCTCCACTGGAAGGTGAAACCACCGATCGCGTTGCCGGTGCGCCCCTTGCCCGAGGTCTGCTCGTAAATCTCGCGCCACTGGCTGATCAGGTACTTGGCCTGCGTCGCCTGATCCTCGTGCATCGCCTTCGCATCGTAGGCGTCGGCGCCGAACTCGGTGAACAGCACGGGGAGGCCGAGCTTGTCCTTGACCACCTGAAAAAAGTCGCCGAACGACATGCCGCGGTAGACGTTCGAGCCGAAAACATCGATGCCCTTGGCCTCACGCGCGATGATGTCCACGTACTGGAGATCACCGTTGGCCATCGACACCAGCCGGGTGTCGCGCGCATGAATGGCGCGCGCTACCTCGCCGAAGAGCGAGTAGAGATGCTTGGCCTTGGCGGCGTCGCGCTCACCGACCGGCAGGGCCTCGGTTTCGGCCGACTTCCAGCTCAGGCCGTAATTGTTCTCGTTGCCGAGCAGCCACATGAGGACGCCCGGCGTTCCCTTGAACTCGTCCACCAGCTTGGTGACTTCCGCCGTGAGTGCGGCCCGAACGCGCGGATCCGAGTAGTCGGTGTTGGGCGTGTAAGTGCCGTTGATCGTGGTGCCGTAGCGGCCCAGCGCGTGGTTGACCACGGTCCAGATCCCGTAGGTCTTGTAGATGTAGGCGACCCAGCGCGGCGGCACGCCGGCGTACTGCCGGATCGTGTTCACGCCCATCGCGCGCAGCAGGCCCATTTCGCGCTCAAGGGCGGCCTTGATCATGTCATCCGGCTGCCCCCAGAAGTTGTAGGCGTAGTTCTGCCCGATCGGCACGTAGTCCCAGTTCACGCCGGCCACGAGGAAGTCCTTCCCGTCCACCTGCAGGCGCGATCCGGTGCTGTCAGTGACCACGCGCACGCTCTGCGCCTCGGCCGGTGGGCTGACGACGGCGGCCACGACCAGAGCAGTCACCAAGGCACGGAGGCAGCGGCCGAGAGGCCGACGAATGGACGGACGGGTCAGACTCATGCGAGTCTCCACTGGAGGGACAGCGTGCGGCGTGTCGGAACCTGAGGCTCCGGCTGACTTTGTTCGGTGGGAGAACAAAGTGTCCCTCCGTTTTGCAGCTGTCAAGAAGGCCCCCGGGTCAGCCCCCCCCATGCAGTCTGCACGACGGGCGCCCGGAACGCTCGAAGGGCCCGGCGCGCGCGCCCCGGGCCCTCCAATGCAGCGCCTCCGATGGGAGCGCCACCACCTCCCACGGCGCGCTACCGCAGCACCAAGGGCAGCACCACGTGCGACGGGTGCTCCCGGTCGTGCAGCACCCGCTGTCGCGCCACCACATACGTCGAGTCCCGCTCGTTGCTGCCACCCGTGTTCAGGTTCCGGTCATACTTCGGGAACAGCGCCGACGACACGCTCACCCGCAGCCGGTGCCCGCGCGGAAATACGCGCGAGGTGAACCAGAGGTCGAGCTCGTACTTCTCGACCGCTCCTGGAGTGAGCAGAACCGGCTTGCTCCATCCCTGCCGGAACCGCGCCCGCACGACGCCGTCCTGCACCCGCTCGGCGTGTCCATCGGGGAAGACGTCGAGCACCATCACGTTCCAGTCAGTGTCCTTGGCGTCGCTGGTGGCCCAGATCGTGGCCGACATCGGTCCCGTGACGTCCACCGGCGCGGTCAGCACCGGGCTCGTGAAGACGAGCGCATCGCGCCGACTCTGGTTGAGTTTCGAGAAGTCCTCGTTGAGCGACGTCTCGAGCTCGCGCGAGTCGATGAGATACGGCGTCGGATCGGCCGGGTCGTAGGTGAAGGTGTCGGCCGGCGCCCCTGTGGGCGGAATCGTGTCCAGCACACCGTCGCCCGCGCTCGTGTTGGCCCTGCCGCCAGAGCTCAGGTACCACGTAGTGCGCTGCGCGCGCGCGAGTGGCCACGCATCCTCGTGCCGCCAGTGGTTGGCGCCCTCGCCCATCACGAACAGGTCGAAGGGCTTCTCGCGCTCCACGCCGTTGTCCTTGCCGCCCAGATAGTGATCGAACCAGCGGAGCTGCAGCATGCGCGTCTCGACGCGCGACTGCGGTCCGAACTCGCCGGCCACATAGTCCACACCCTTGTGAGCGCTCGGCCCCATCACGACGCGAATGGGTGGGTGCCCCTTCACCGCCAGGAGCGCGTTGGTGTAGTCGATCGGGCCGCGTGAGTCATCGTACCAGCCGCTGATCTGCAGCACGGGCGCCTTCACCTTGGCGATGTTCGTGGACACGGCGTGCGCGCGCCAGTACGTGTCGAGTTCCGGATGCGCGACCCAACGGTCCCAGAGCTTCACCTGGCCACAGCCCAACTGCTGCGGCAGGTCGGCGAGCGGCAGGTGCCGGAGCGCCTTGCCGATGTCGAGGTCGTCGATGTTCTGCAGCGTGCGACCGCGCATGAGGCACGCCCAGGCCACGTTGATCGGGCTGAAGACCATGTCCTCATACGGCACGATACGCCAGGGGTCGCCGGTGGCCGCGGAAGGCGCGATCGCAGCCAGATGCGGCGGCGCACTCGTGGCCGCGTACCACGCAAGGCGTCCCTCGTCGGAGTGGCCGATCATGCCGACCTTGCCGTTTGCGCCGGGCAGCTTGGCGGCCCACTCCACCGCATCGTATCCATCCTGCACGTCGGTGTCGTAATCGCCAAAGTCGTCGCCGTCGGACTGGTCGCGCCCACGCACGTGTTGCGACACGTAGATGTAGCCGCGCGACGCCCACCACTTGCCCGCCGCGAGCGACAGCCGGTTGTACGGCGTGCGCGTGAGCACCACGCCAAAGGGCCCCGTGCCCACCGGCTTCGCCACATACGTGACGAGCTTCGCACCGCCCTGCGTCTTCATGAAGACGGCGGTGTCTTCGGTCACCGCGTACTGCGAGTCGGAGACGGCGCCCGGCCAGAGCGCGTAGTTCTTCTCCGGCGTGAAGACGCCGCTCCGCTTCACGAGCCGCACGCGGCGGCCGGCCGGCTTGCCGTCGGCGGTCAGCACCCCGGTCACCGTGTCGCCGTGCACGAGGGCCCGCAATCCCTTGCCCTCGTCGCCCGTGAACACGAGCGTGTCGCCCGCCCACTCGATGTGCGTCACGGTCACGATCGGCTGCCCCGTGCGTCGCGCGATGACGCCCGTGATGGCCTCGTGCACCCCCTCGAAGTGGGCAAAGCCCTGCCGCCGCCACCCTTCGAAGCCATCGCGCGCGGTCGAGCCCAGCGCGATGTAGGCGTCCCAGTTGCCGGACATCTCGTGCACCGAGCGGGCGCAGGCGGAGGCGGCCAGCGCACTGGCGGCGGCCGCAACGAGTGCGGCGCGCCGAACCAACGAAGAGCTGCGTGCGAGTAGCGTCATCGTGCAACCCGGGCGAGTGTGAAAGGGGGG
>JAYTVE010000570.1:0-2882 GCA_043744185.1 Gemmatimonadota bacterium
GTAGCCCACCTCGCGCCCCACCGCTACGCGAATGCTCTCGAGCCGCTCCGCCACGTGCCGCGCCCACGCGGCATGCTCCGCGCGATAGTGCACACGGAAATGTTCGGTACTCATCGTGCGCCACGCCTGCGCCGGGTCCGCCGACAGCGGCACCTGCGCGTGCACCGCGCCGGAAACGCCCAGCATGGCCAACAGGACGAGGAGCAGCCAGCGGCGGACGGACACTGTCACGGAGCACATCGTGCGGGGGATGAGCAAGGAGTACCGGGGGAAAGCTGAGCGTTCGCGCTCGGGTGGCCAAGCCTCGACGCCGCATTTCTGCGTCACGTCTTGCGAGCGCGGTGCGCGCCGTGCGACCGTTGGGCATGACACAGATGGCATGGCCGCGGCAGCGCGGCAGGAGCATACCCAGAACGACGGCGATGGTTGCGTGCGTCGGTGCGATGCTCGCGCTGGTGCTCGCGCCAGGCACGGCGGTCGCGCAGGGCGGCGCAGCATGGGATTCGGTAGCTACCGCGATCGATGCGCGTGCGGCCGCAGAGCGGGCCGCGTTCAACGTCGCGGGCACGTGGTGGGCGGTGGTCGATGCGCGCGGTGCCGTGCGCGTGGGGGCCGGCGGCCGCGCCGCGCGCGACAGCAACCGGGTGGCGTCGCCCGATGATCGTGTACGAGCGGGCACGCTCACGGGACTCGTCAACACGGTCACGCTGCTGCGCCAGGTCGCCCATCACGGCTACGACCTCGATTCGCCCATGGGCGCGTTCCGCCTCAACCCGCCGCTGAGCGCGCCGCTGAGCGCGCCGCTGCGTGCGGTGACGCTGCGCCAGTTGCTCGCCCAACGCGCGCCGCTTCCGCGTGAGTTGGCAATCGGACACGGCTATGACACCAGCGCCGTGTCGATCGAGCGCGCCGTCGCGAGTCTCGGCGATTCCACCGTCGCGCGGAGGGTCATCCGCCGCTCCGATTTTCCGACGGCGAACGCGACCGCAATAGCGCACGTGCTGACGCTCCTTCGTGGCGAGTCGGTCGAGGCGCAGACACAACGCGAACTGCTCCAGCCGCTCGGCATGGTGCACAGCGACTTCGGCGATCCGGTGGGCCCGCTCTCGGCGCTCGGCGAAGGCTGGACGATTGCCGGCCCGCCCGAGAGCGCCTCGCGCGCCCCCCTGAGCGCCGCGCCTGCGGTCGGCTTCAACACCTCCGTGCGGGACCTCGCGAAGCTCGCGCTCGCACTCGTTCGCCGGGGCCGAGTGCCCGGAAACGACCCGATCGGCACGCCTCGACTGATCGATTCGCTCTGGATCGGTGATCCCGTGGCGCGAGGAGCGGCCACGCGCATCGGACTCGGGTTTGCCGTGCAGGGCAAGCGCGGTCACGTGCGGGCGTGGCGCGATGGCCTCGCGCCGGGCTTCGCATCAACGATGCGCATCGCGCCCGACGACTCCGTCGCCGTGGTCGTCATCGCCAACTCGAGCGCGGCCGCAGCGAGCGTTGCGCGCATTGCCGATGACGCGCTTCGCCTCGCACGAGCCGCGCACACCGGTCGCGCGCTGGCGTCGGTGGTCGCCACGCTCGCGCCCACGCACAGAGCATCGGCGGTGCCAACGGCCAGCGGGCGCGCGCCGAGCGATGCGCCTGCGGCACTGCGCCCATTGCTCGGCCTCTACCAGAACGGACTCCTCGAAATTGTCATCGGCGAAGACCTCGGCAAACCGCTCATCGCCACCAATGCCGGTCGGCGCATGCACGGCACGCTCACGGGCGATACGATCCGCATCGCATCCGGCGATGCGTTCGTTGGAGAGTCGATGATCGCGGAGCGCGACGCGAACGGTCGCGTCAGCGCGCTCAATCTCGACGGCCTCCGCCTCGAACGCCGCGCCCTCGGCCCCGAGAGCGGCAACCAACTGAAGGTGGCGGCCGTCCGTCCCATCGCCGAGCTTCGCGCCGAAGCCATCGCTGCCTCGCCACCAGTCGAAACCGGCCGCGATGCCGCGGTCGAGCTCACAGAACTCACGCGCCTCGACCCCACGATCAAGCTCGAAGTCCGCTACGCCACCGACAACAACCTCTACGGCACGCCGTTCTACTCGCAGGCCCGCGCTTTTCTCCAGCGTCCAGCCGCACTCGCCGTCGCGCGCGTTCACAAGCAGTTGGCCGCCTATGGGCTGGGCGTGCTCATCCACGACGGCTATCGCCCGTGGTACGTGACCAAGATGTTCTGGGATGGAGCGGGCCCCGCCGAGAAGCGCTTCGTGGCCGATCCCGCCAAGGGGTCGAAGCACAACCGCGGCGCGGCCATCGACCTTGCACTCTTTGACCGCAAGACCGGTGCGACGATCCCGATGGTATCCACCTACGACGAGACCACCGCGCGCGCATATCCCGACTGGCCCGGTGGAACAGCACGCGAGCGGTGGGCGCGTGACCTCCTGCGCCGCTTCATGGAACGCGACGGCTTCACCGTCTACGAGTACGAGTGGTGGCACTTCGACTACACAGGCTGGGAGCACTGGCCCATCTTGAATGTGCCATTCGAAAAGCTCGGGCCGAGCGCGCCCGATCATCGGTAGTTCGCCCCTCACCAAGACTCGATCGATGACGCTTCGCATCAAGGACATTCCCGACCATCACGACGCCGAGATCGTGATGCGCCTCTACGAACTCCGCCGCGAGACCGTCATGCGCGAGTCGCGCAACGCGATTTCCCGCGAGTTCTGGCCCGCCACGGCCGAGGAGGCGCTCGCCGTCACGGCCACCACGCATCCGCTCAACGCCGCGTGGCGGCAGGTCTCGAGCTACTGGGAAATGGCGTACGGCATGGTCAAGGGCGGCGTGTCGCACGGCGATTTTCTTCTCGAGACCGGCGGCGGCGAGGGCTT
>JAYTVE010000571.1:0-2876 GCA_043744185.1 Gemmatimonadota bacterium
GTGCCCGCGTCCGCGTGCTGCAGGGCGCGCACGAGATGCGGCATGGCAGCGCTCCGCAGCGCGGGGTGCCAGGCGTCAAGCACGCTCACGCCCACGGGCTCGAGCAGCGCGCGCAGGAGTGTCACGTACGCATCGCCCACGGAGTGCGTGGCGACATACGCCTCATCGAGCGCGCGCACGAGCGCCGGGTCCGCACCACCACCCGCCGCCGCGATTGCGGCCTGCACGGCGGCGCGCACGTCCCCAAGCGGGCGCGTGCCCATCACCTGCCCCTCAACGCCGTTGGCGGGTCCACCGAAGCTCACCTCGCCACCCGGCGCCGCGATCATCGCGCTGCGCGCCTCGTCGACGTCGGCATCATCGGTGGCCGCCCAGAACACCGCCGTGGCGCGCACTCCCGTCGCGCGCTCGATTGCCGCCGCGAGCGCGCGCGCGGTCAGCGCCTTGTGCAGCGTATACAACGGCCCACCGAGCAAGCCGGGTTGCTGCCCGGTGGTCACCACGACCCCACCCGCGCTGGCCACGTCGATCACGCGCGTGGCTCCGGCGCCAAGCGCTGGCGCGAGTCGTGTTGCCCAGTCGGCGCCAACACTCGCGCGCGCCGCCTCTGCGCGCGCTCGCCACGCTGTCGCGCCGACGGGGCGCGTCACGAGCCAGCCGTGTGCATCCGCGCCGCCTATGGCAGACTGCGCAAGGGGAGAGCCGCCGAGCGGCTCGGTGACGACGGAGAGGACGGTCACTTGTGATATGGTTCGCCGCGCCCGATGGTACCGGCGCGGTAGAGTTGTTCGGCGAGGACGAGCCGCGCGAGTTCATGCGGCAGCGTCCAGGAGGCAAGCGTGAGTCGTTCGGCGGCCGCATCCCGCAACGCGCGATCGAGGCCGAAGGCACCGCCGATGACGAAGGCAATGTCGCGCGCGGCTTCACGCTGTTTCTGCAGCCACGCGGCGAACGCGGCAGAGGTGTAACGCGCGCCACCCTCGTCGCACGCGATCACGCGGGCGGTGCCCACGGCCTCGCGCAGCCGGACTCCCTCGCGTTTGCGCACCTCATCGGGGGCCAGGCTGGTGGCTCGCTCTTCGCGCACTTCCTTCACCTCGAGCGGCCAGTAGCGCGCCGCCCGAGTCTCGTACTCCTGAATGGCCGCGGCCAGCCCCGCATCGCGCGGGCGCCCGACCACGGCCAGCACACATCGCATCAGCGACAGCCGTACACGCGCGCGCCCTACGCGTAGATGCCGCGCAGCTTGTGCACCGTCGACACCCGGCTGATGGCCAGCATGTAGGCGGCGGTGCGCAGGTTCACCTTGTGCTGCTGCGCGATCTTGAGCACATCCTGGAACGAGCGCTGCATGATGTCCGTGAGGCGTTCGTTGACGGTGGCCTCCGACCAGAAGTAGCCGCCGCGGTCCTGCACCCACTCGAAGTACGAGACGGTCACGCCGCCCGCATTCGCGAGGATGTCCGGGATAACGAAGATTCCCTTCTCGTCGAGGAGTGCATCAGCCGCTGCCGTCGTCGGACCATTGGCGCCCTCGCAGATGACGCGCGCACGGATCGAGGCGGCATTCTTCGTCGTGATCACGTTTTCGAGCGCGGCCGGCACGAGCACGTCCACGTCGAGCGCGAGCAGCTCGTCGTTGGAGATCGGCTCACCCTTGCCATACCCCTCGAGCGTGCCGTGCTGCCTCGCGTAGGCCATCGCGTCCAGGACGTCGATGCCGGCCTTGTTGTAGTAGCCACCCGTCCGATCACCGATGGCCGTGATCACCATCCCCTCACGCGCCATCAGCATCGCGGCCGTCGATCCGACGTTGCCGAACCCCTGCACCGCCACCGTCGTGCCCTTGATCGGCATCCCGAGGTGCGCCAGTGCTTCCTTGGTCACGACGAGGCAGCCGCGCCCCGTCGCTTCCTTGCGCCCCAACGAGCCGCCCATCTCGATCGGCTTGCCCGTCACCACCGCGGTCACCGTGTGGCCGACGCGCATCGAGTAGGTGTCCATCACCCACGCCATCACGCGCTCGTTCGTGTTCACGTCCGGCGCTGGCACGTCCGAATCGGGGCCGAGCACGGACATGATCCCCGCCGTATAGCGCCGCGTCAGTCGCTCGAGTTCCGCCACGCTCATCGTCAGCGGATCACACACCACGCCGCCCTTCGCACCGCCGAACGGGATGTTCACCACCGCGCACTTCCACGTCATCCACGCGGCGAGCGCCTTCACTTCGTCGATGTTGACCGCGAGGTCGAAGCGGATGCCCCCCTTCGCGGGACCGCGCGCCGTGTTGTACAGCACGCGATGGCCGGTGTAGACCTCCACCTCGCCGTTGTCTTTCATCACGGGGATGGCCACCGTGAGGATCTTCTCGGCGTGGCGAAGAATCTTGTAGATGCCGGGCTCGAGATCGAGCAGCTCGGCGGCCCGGTCGAAGCGGGACATCATCGCCTCGAACGGATTCTCCTCGGCGAGGAAGCGATCCTTGTCCGGGCGGACGATGCGATCAGTCGGAAGACGGAGGTCGTTGGCCATGTCGCTCGGCGCCGGGCGCCAGTTGAGTTGAAGGCGTGCGGGCCGCGAGTACGGCGAGCAGGGCGGCTTCCACTGCCTCTGCACCGGACTCCACGTCCACGCGCTGGGAAACATACAGCAGCGGGGGGCCCTCGCGAGGCCAGAGGGGGGCCAGCTTGACGTGGTCCTTGAGGGTGCAGATCGCGCCCCCGACGACTGCGGACTCGCGCGCGAGCCGCGTCACTTGCACTTCGCTGAAGTCGTGGTGATCGGCGAAGGCGTTCAGTCGCACGTCGATCCCCGCCTGGGCGAGCTGCGCCACGAACGCACGCGGGTCCGCAATTGACGTGATCGCGAACAATGTC
>JAYTVE010000572.1:0-2874 GCA_043744185.1 Gemmatimonadota bacterium
GCTGGTCCAAGGTTGATCGACGTGCACTCGTGGCGCTCATGCGGGCCAAGGGACGCGCGCAGGAGCGGGACTTCGTGCAGGCGGCGGCCGCGCATCCGCGCTTCCATCCGGAACTGATCGCACGCTGTCGTCGCGGGTGACGCCGCCGGTCGCCGCCGCTAACTTGGGCGCGTGGCAGTCATCCTCGGCATCAACGCGCTGCATCCGGGCGCCTCGGCAGCGCTTGTCGTGGACGGGCGCCCTGTGGCCGCCATCGCGGAAGAGCGGCTCAACCGGAAGAAGTACTGGGCCGGTTTTCCGGCCCTCGCCATCGGCGAGTGTCTGCGCATGGCGGGCCTCACCATCGCCGACGTCGAGTACGTCGCGGTGGGGCGCGACGCGAAGGCCAATCGCGGCGAGAAGATTGCGGCCGTGCTGCAGCGCCCCGGCCAACTGCTCACCTTCGGCAAGATGCTGCTCTCGCGCCGTGCCCTCGGCAGCCTGCAGGAGACGACCGCGCGCGCACTCGGGGTCGAACTCGCCAGCCTGAAGTTCCGGGCGATCAACGTCGAGCATCATCTCGCGCACATCGCGTCGGCGTACTTCACGTCGCCATTCGAGTCGTGCGCCGGACTGTCGGTCGATGGCTCCGGCGACTTCGTCTCGGCAATGCGCGCGCGCTGTGAGGGTTCGCAGCTCAACGTCACGCACCGCACCTTCCTGCCCGACTCACTCGGCTTCGTGTACTCGATGGCGTGCCAGTTCATCGGCTATCCCGACTACGGTGACGAAGGAAAGGTGATGGGCCTCGCGCCCTACGGCACCGATGCGCTCAAGGGCTGGGCCAACGAGCTCGTGACGCTCACGGACGATGGTTTTACCGTGAATCCCGGGTGGCTGCTGCCGTTCGGCACGAGCGAGGGGTTCACGATCGACGCGCTGGGCGTGGCGACCGTGCAGCGCTTGTGGGGCGAGCGGATGCGGGAACGCTTCGGCGAGCCTCGCGATCCCACCGCCGAGATCTCGCAGCGCGACATGGACATCGCTTGGGGGGTACAGCACGCGTTCGAGCGCGCCTACCTGCACCTCGTGCGCTTGCTCGCCGCTGAGGTCCCTGCCACCACTGATCTTGTGCTGGCCGGCGGCTGCGCGCTCAACAGCGTGGCCAATGGGATGATCGAGTTCGAGACGCCGTTTCGTCGGAGCGTGGTGCAGCCCGCGGCCGGAGACGATGGCCTCGCGCTCGGCGCCGCACTCTACGCGAGCCAGGTGGTGCTGGCCGATGGCCCACGTTACGCGCTGCCCAACGCCTATCTCGGCCCCGAGTACAGCGAGGCCGAGATCCTGCGCGCGCTCGAAGCGGCAGGTGTCCAAGCGGTGCGACTGGATCGCGATGCGCGCATCGAGGCGACCGCCTCGGCCATCGCGGCCGGCGAAGTGGTGGGCTGGTTCAACGGACGCATGGAGTGGGGGCCGCGCGCGCTCGGCGCTCGATCGATCCTCGCGCACCCGGGCCGCACGGACATGAAGGAGATCCTCAACGCGCGTATCAAGCGGCGCGAGTGGTTCAGGCCGTTTGCCCCTGCGGTGCTGGCGGAGCGACAGGGCGAGATTTTCGACAGTGCGCACCCGTCACCGTTCATGCTGCACGTGCACACGGTAAAGCGGGAATGGCGCGACCGGTTGTCTGCGGTCACCCATATCGACGGTACGGGGCGGCTGCAGACCGTGACGCGCGAGGCGGCGCCGGACTACTACGACGTGATCGCGCGCTTCGAGTCCAAGACGGGGCTCCCTGTGGTGCTCAACACCAGCTTCAACGAGAACGAGCCGGTGGTGTGCCGCCCGGAGGAGGCGATCGCCTGTTTCCTCCGCACCCGCATGGACGTGCTCGTCATCGGGGAGTTCGTGGCGCGGAAGGGGGCTTCCGGCGAAAGCCCCCGCTGACGAACCTTCGGGACCCGCCGACTGTCGAAAGGTCGCGCGCCCACCCGGAATACGGTCCCTCATGAGCACTGCACTCGGACGCGAAGCGGCCTTATCGGCGTCGCCAGCACGCGCGAAAGCGAACGTCGCCACCGCTACGGGATTCATCGCCACCATCCTGGGCAGCGCAGCCGGCATCGTCGTCGGGCTCCTCTGGGACATCTCGTGGCACATGACGGTCGGGCGGGACACGTTCTGGTCGCCGCCGCACGTGCTCGAGTATGCCAGCGGGGTGACCGCCGGTCTCTCGTGTGGCTTCGTGGTGCTGCGCACCACGTTCGCCGGCACGAGCGACGATCGCGCCGCCAGCGTGAAGTTCTGGGGATTTCTCGCGCCGATGGGCGCCTGGATCACGATCTGGGGCACGTTCGCCATGCTCCTCTCGGCGCCCTTCGACGACTGGTGGCACAACGCGTACGGGCTCGACGTGAAGATCGTCAGCCCTCCGCACATGGTGCTCCTGTCCGGCATGCTCGGCATCATGCTCGGCGCGCTGACGCTCACGGTGTCGGCACAGAATCGCTCGGCCGGCAAGTCCGACAACGTGCGTGACGCGTGGATGTACGCGGCGGCCGGCGGTGTACTCTGCTTCATCTTGGCCTGCGCCACGCTCGAGTATTCGTGGCCCAACGAGCAACACCGTGCCTTGTTTTACCAGGTGTGGGGTGGCGTCTTTCCGCTCCTCCTCGTGGGGTTCGCCTCCGCGGGAAAGCTGCGCTGGCCGGCCACGGGTGCCGCGCTCGTGTACATGGTGATCTGGCTCGGCATGGGTTGGGGGCTGCGCTTGGTCGACGCCCATCCGATGCTCGCGCCGATCTACAATCCGCGCACGTACATGTGGCCGCCGTACTTCCCGGCGTGGCTGATCGCGCCGGCGTTCGGCATCGACCTCGTGCTGCAGCGCCTGCG
>JAYTVE010000573.1:0-9601 GCA_043744185.1 Gemmatimonadota bacterium
GCGAGCAGACATGGAGGACTCCGGGCATCGGGTAAGGTGACGTGAACCGCATGATGTGTCGGCGCGGTCATCGCCTCAACTACCTCGCAGGTCATTGAATCGCGGCGCGCCGGGCGCGAGACTCCACCCGTCACCCCGGAGACCGTCCATGGCCCTCAACCCGACACGGCCCGCCAGCACCACAGCGTCCGCCTTTCCCGCCCTGCTTCGCAGTTGGCGCGAGCGACGCCGAAAGTCGCAGCTCGCGCTCGCGCTCGAGGCCGGTGTTTCGCAGCGTCATGTGAGCTTCCTCGAGCGCGGCCGTGCGCGCCCGAGCCGCGCCATGATCCTGCAGCTGAGCGAGGCACTCGAAGTGCCGCTCCGCGAACGGAACGACTGGCTCGTGGCTGCCGGCTTCGCGCCCGTCTATCAGACGCGAGGCATCGAGCATCCGCAGATGGGCCACGTCATGACGGCCGTGCGGGTGATGCTCCGGAATCACCAGCCGTTTCCCGCCGTCGCGATCGATCGCGCCTGGAACATTCTCGTGGCCAATGAGCCGTTTGAACGACTCGGCACGATGCTCGGCGCCGATCTGTGGAGGCGCGTGGGCGGCACGCAACGCAACCTGATGCGACTCTTCTTCCACCCGGCGGGCATCCGGCCGTACGTGGTGAACTGGGGGCAGGTGGCCCCGCTCCTCTGGCTGCGCGCTCGGCGCGAGGCCGACGCGCTCGACGGCGCCGACATGCGCGCCGTGCTCGAGGAGTTGGGGCCGGAGCAGGACGCGCACACGCTCGTGGCCGCCGACGATGCTGCCCTCCTGCCGGTGCTGCCGCTGGTCATCTCCAAGGACGGCCTCACGCTCTCGCTCTTCACGGTCATCGCCACCTTCGGCACGGCACAGGATGTGACCGCGGACGAGCTCCGCATCGAGAGCCTCTTCCCGGCCGACGAGGCGACGGCGGCCATCTTTGCGGCGTTGGCGGGCTGAGCGGGCTTGCCCATCGCGCCCAGGGCGGCGGCGTGCCAACTTTGCCGTTCGCAGCACGCAGCATTCCACACCCTACCTCTCCCTCCGATGCAGAACTACGGCGCCCAACAGCTCGCGGCCTCCTGGCGCACGGTCCGCAAGAACACCCTGCAGATCGCCGAAGACATCCCGGCTGACAAGTACGGCATGCAGGTGGCCAGCGAGACGATGACCGTCGGCCAGATGCTCGCCCACATGGCGTGCGCCACGCACTGGGTCGAGCAGGCGCACTTTGTCGAGAAGCTCCACGACATTTCCGGCGAGAAGTTCGGCGCCTGGTTCGGCGCGATCGGCGCGCAGTCGGCTGCGCTGACGTCCAAGGATGCGATCGTCGCGGCGCTCACGGCCAACGGCGAGTCGTTCGCCACGAAGCTCGAGGCCATGACGTCGGCGCAGCTCGACGAGATGGTGACCCTGCCCGGTCCGTCGTCCAAGTCGCGCTTCGAGATGCTGCTCGGCGTCAAGGAGCACGAAATGCACCACCGTGCGCAGCTCATGCAGCTGCAGCGCCTGATGGGGATCACGCCGCACCTCACGCGCGCGCGTCAGGCGCGCTGACCCGCTTTCTTGCCTGTCTGGAGATCGTCGCATGACGCGCTCGCGCCGCCCACTCGCCACTGCCCTGCTTCTCGCGATCGTCGCGAGCGCCCCCCTCCACGCGCAGACCGCCGCGCAGAACGACAGCGCGATCAAGGCCGCCGCCAAGACCAGCGCGCTGCCGCTCATCACCACGCGGTCGCTCACGTTCACCACCGACGAAGCATCGTGGATCTCGCTCGATGTCGCGCCCGATGGCAAGACGATCGTGTTCGACATTCTCGGTGACCTCTACACGTTGCCGATCGCGGGCGGCAAGGCCACGCGCATCACGAGCGGAACGGGGTGGGACCAGCAGCCGCGCTACTCGCCTGATGGCGCGCAGATCACCTTCATCAGCGATCGCAACGGATCCAAGAACCTCTGGATCGCGAATGTCGATGGGAGCAAGTCCAAGGCGCTCACCAAGGGCGAGCGGCTCAACTTCTCGTCGCCGATCTGGAGCGCTGATGGGCAGTACGTGATCGCTGCGCGCACTGGGCAGCTCTGGCTGTACCACAAGGACGGGGGCACCGGCCTGCAGATGACCGGTCTCCGGCCCGAGATCGCGGCCGCCTCGCCGGGGCCCGCTGCGCCAACGCCGTCGCACTACGGGGCGGCGCCCTCGAACGATCCGCGCTTCCTCTGGGTGAACGTGAGCGGCACCGTGCAACCGGCGCTCTTCGTCGGCACGCACCCCGAGGGCGCGAGTTCGGAGCGCGAGGAGAACGACGAGCTTGAAGCGCGCAGCAATGCGCGACGCCTCGGCCAGTACCAGGTCGGCCAGTTCGATCGCGAAACCGGGCGCACCCTCATCCGCACCCACGAGACCGATGGTGCGTTCCGGCCCGTGGCGAGCCCCGACGGCAAGTGGCTCGTGTACGCCGTGCGCCACGATGCGCGCGAAGCGCTCAAGCTCCGCGAACTGGCTACCGGTCAGGAGACGTGGCTCGCCCTCGACGTGCAGCGCGACAACTCGCAGGGCGGCGGCGTCAACGATCGCGACGTTTATCCGGCATCGGCGTTCACGCCGGACTCGAGGGCGCTGATCACGAGCCACCACGGCAAGCTCTGGCGCATCGAGGTGCCGTCGGGGCGCGTGGCGAACATCCCGTTCAGCGCTGACGTCGATCAGCGCATGGGTACGCTCGCCAAGTTCGAGTATCCGATCAACGACACGTCGCTCGTTGTCACGCAGATCCGCGGCGCGAAGCCGTCACCCGATGGTACGCGCGTGGCGTTCACCGCACTCGATGCGCTCTACGTTGGGGAGCTGCTGCCGTCGGTCGGTGGAACGGCCGCCACGAGGCTCGTGGTGCGCAATCCGCGCCGTCTCACGAAGGGCGGCATGGTGGAGCACGCGCCGGTCTGGTCGCCGGATGGGCGATCCATCGCCTACGTGACGTGGACCGACACGGCGGGGGGCAACATCTATCGGGTGCGCAGCGACGGAAGCGGCCAGCCGGAACGGCTGACGCGTGCCGCGGCCTACTACGACAAGATCGCCTACACCAAGGACGGCGCGCGGCTCCTGGCCGTGCGCGGCTCGCGCTTCAGCCGCATGCGCATGTTCGAGGACTTTGGCTCGCTGAGCAATGCGGCCGAACTCGAATACGTGTGGCTACCGGCCAACGGCGGCGAGGCCACACGCATCGCGTGGGTGGGCGGCGGTCAATCGCAGCAGGGGCGCAACGTGCCGCATGTGGGCCCGGACAGCACACGCATGTACGTGTGGGCGGGCGCCGAGGGACTCGTGTCGATGAGGCTCGATGGCACGGACCGGAGGGTGGTGGTGCGGGTGTCGGCGCCACCGCAACCCGCCTTCCCGCTGCCGCCGGGCGCAACGCCGCCGCCGCCGCCACTCCCCGATGAAGTGCTGCTCTCACCCGACGGCAAGCGCGCGCTGGTGGCCGCCGACCACAACGTGTACCTGATAACGGTGCCGCCCGTGGTCGGTCAGGCGGGCGCCGTCTCCGTCACTGCTGGATCGGTGGTGCCCACCACGCGCCTCACCAAGGTCGGCGGCGACTTCATCGGCTGGTCGAATGACAGTCGCACGGCGGTCTACTCCATCGGCCGCTCATACTTCCAGCATGACGTGCGCACCGCCGAGGTTGCCGTGCGCGATTCCGTCGCGCGTGCAGACTCGGTGGCTGCAGGGGGCGGCGCCGGTGGCGCTGCTGGCGCAGGCGCAGCAGCCGCGGCTGCACCCAAGGACTCCACCAAGAGGGCGACCGTCGCCTACGAAGCGCAGCGCCACGACGTCGAGATCACCGCCGCCAAGGATCGCCCGCGTGGCACCGTCGTGCTTCGCGGCGCGCGCATCATCACGATGAAGGGCGATGACGTCATCGAGAATGGCGATGTCGTCGTCACCGACAACCGCATCACGGCCGTCGGCGCGAGCGGCACCGTGAGCGCACCGGCCAACGCTCGGGTCATCGACATGAAGGGGAAGACCATCATTCCCGGGTTCGTCGACATTCACGCGCACAACTGGTTCGGCTGGGGCGTGCACCGCGACCAGGTCACCCAGCTACTCGCCAACCTCGCCTACGGCGTGACCACGCAGCGCGACCCGCAGACCTCGTCCACCGACATCCTCACCTACACCGACCTGGCGGAAACGGGCGCGCTGATCGGCCCGCGCCTCTACTCCACTGGCCCCGGCATCTTCGCAGCCGACAACATCAAGAGCCTCGACGAAGCGCGCGACGTCGTGCGCCGCTATTCGGACCACTACAACACCAAGACGATCAAGCAGTACCTGGCCGGCGACCGCAAGGTGCGGCAGTGGGTCATCATGGCGGCCAACGAGCTCGGGCTCACCACCACCACCGAAGGTGGCTCGAACCTCACCATGAACCTCACGCTCATGCAGGACGGTTATCCGGGCCTCGAGCACGCGATGCCGATCTTCCCGCTCATGAACGACGTGGTCCAGCTCGAGGCACAGAGCGGCATCACCTACACGCCCACGCTCATCGTCGGTTACGGTGGCCCCACCGGGCTCAACTACTGGCTGACGCATTACAACGTGGATGCCGACCAGAAGCTCCGTCGGTTCACGCCGCACGAGGAACTCGACTCGTGGAAGACGCTCCAGTACTTCCGTGAGGACCAGTACATTTTCAAGGGACACGCCGAGCAGCTCGCGAAGTTCGTGAACGCGGGTGGCCGCGTCGGGCTGGGCTCGCACGGCGAGCTGCAGGGGCTGGGCGTGCACTGGGAGCTCTGGATGATGCAGTCGGGCGGACTCACCCCGCATCAGGCGCTGCGCGCCGCCACGCTGCATGGGGCCGAAGCCGTCGGCCTCGGTCGGGACCTGGGCTCGCTCGAAGCCGGCAAGCTGGCCGACCTGCAGGTACTCGACCAGAATCCGCTCGATGACATCCACAACACCAACACCATCCGCTTCGTCATGAAGAACGGGCGCCTCTACGAGGGCGACTCGCTCGACGAAGTCTGGCCGCGCCAGAGAGCGCTGCCGCGCCAGTGGTGGTGGTCGGAAGACCCGGCGGAGGCGCGGCGGTAACAGGCGCGCCGCACGTCGAGCGCGATCACGGCGGACGCGGACCCTTCGGGGCCTGCGTCCGCCGTTCGCAGGTGCTACTTGTCCATCGCCGCCGCGTTCGAATAGATCGCGACCTCGATGCGACGGTTGCGGGAGCGACCGGACTCGCTGTCGTTGCTCGACACCGGCTCCAGCTCGCCGCGCCCGACGGCCCGGATGCGGTTCGCGTTCACGTTCTGTTGCTGCAGGTAAAGCGACGCCGCGTCGGCGCGCTTCTGGGACAGCGTCTGGTTGTACGACGTGGTGCCCTGCGAGTCGGTGTGGCCCACGACCAGCAGCGCGGTGTTCGGCCACTTGGTGATGCTCTCCACCAGGTTGTGCAGGTTGTTCTGCGAGCCCGGCTTGATGACGTCCGAGTCGGTGTCGAAGAGCAGTCCCGACGCGAAGGTGATGTTGATCCCCTCGCCGACGCGCTCCACGGTGGCGCCCGGGATGGCCAGCTTCAGCTCCTTCGCCTGCTGGTCCATCTGGTTGCCGATGATTACGCCGGCCGCGCCGCCCACGATGGCGCCGATGATCGCACCGCGCGCCGTGGAGCCCGTGTTGTTACCGATGATCGCGCCGACGCCCGCGCCGGAGGCTGCACCGATCGCGCCGCCCTTCGCCTTGTTGTTGTTCAACGACGCGCAGCCGCCGAGCGAGATCAGGGAAGCGCCGAAGAGTGCCGTCGCGACAAGAGGACGACGCGACACGGTGAAAATCGAGCTCATGGGAGGTTTCCGATGTGAGGTAAAGGGGTGCCGGTCACGCGCTTGACCAGCTGGCCGGCGCGAAGCGCCGTGGCATCCGTCATCCCGTTGATGACGGCAAGTTCTGCGAGCGGGATGCTCGATGGCTGTTCCGTATTGAACTGCTGGAGCGACATCGCGCGCGGTGCGGATGCAACCCTGATCCGCATCGGTTGGACGGCCAACGCTGCGGGGTCGCTCAACCTATCAAAGCTGCCGATCGTGCGCTGGAACACGCCGCTGTACGTGGCGTACTTGGCCGCCGTCGTGTAGCTAGTGATCGCCCACGTGGCGCCACCGTACTCGATGAACGTCGCGATCCCGTGCAGCGCGGCCCCCTCGCCCGAGGTCGCCGTGAACTCACCACCCACGCTCCGGTTGCCGTTGATTGTGCCAGACCCGATCGTTCCGGCGGTGACGCCCTGCTGCGTGAAGAATGCGTGTGACGCCTCGGTGGCAGTCCCCTTGGCGCTGCGCAGCTCGATGATGGCGTCCTGGGTCGCGCTCACCGCCGTCACCGCATCACTGGCGTTCTGCGTCTGCCACGCATCGGGGAACTGCAGCGTGAACTTGAGGTCCGGGTGCACAAAGAGCGTGCCTTGGAAGAAGCCGTTGCGCGGATTCTCGCCATACGCCATCCCGTCGAGCCGCCGCAGGAACGCGTCCCCAGCCACCTTGAGGTTGGACATCGACTTGCCAGACTTGGCAACCATGTCCTGTGCATCCTTGATCCGGTTGCCCGGATCCGGGTGCGTGGACTGCCACTCGGGGAGCTTGCCGCCACCGGCGAGCGCGGCGTCACGCTGGAGCATCGTGAACATGCTGATCATCTCGCGCGTGTCATACCCGTCGGCCAGCGCGTAGCGGAAGCCGAGCTGGTCGGCCTGGCTTTCGTCGTCGCGACTGTACTTGAGGAAAAGCAGCCCCATCCCCGCGCTGGCGATCTGTCCGTACTTGGCGAAGGTCGGCGAGAGCGCGGAGCCCAACCCCAAGCCGAGCGTCGCGAGCTGCTGGCGACTGATCTGCTGCACGCTGTGACGCGCGGCGACATGCCCGGTTTCATGTCCCATGACCGACGCCAGCTGCGCCTCGTTGGTCATGTGCGTGAGCAGTCCGCGCGTCACGAAGATGAAGCCGCCGGGCATCGCGAACGCGTTGACCGCCGCATCGTCGATCACGTGGAACTCCCACGCGAGCTGCGGTCGCTCCGTCCTGGCAGCCAGCGTCTGCCCTATTCCCGACACGTACGCCTGCAGTGCGTTGTCATTCACGAGACCGAACTGCGCTATTGCCTCGGCCGACCCCTGCTTCCCCATCGCGATTTCCTGCGATTCGGAGACGAGCGCGAGCTCGGACCGTCCGCTCACGGGGTTGGTCGCACATCCGGCCGCGAGAACGACAGCCAGCCCGGCAAAGCGGCGTGAACGAATATTTCGGGACATGCGGAAGCGTACGGTCTTCAGGCCGCGCGAGCCATCGCCCGTTGGGAGTAGGTCATTCTTGTCAGCACCTGGTCCACTCCGCCTGCGGCAGCCACGCCCGGCGCCGTCATGCGCGAAGCTCCACTTCGCCTTCGATCTCCACCGGAAGGTCGTACGGCAGTTCGGCCATCCCCACTGCGCTGCGCGCGTGCGCGCCCACATCCGGCCCGAACACCTCGAGGATCAGGTCCGAGCAGCCGTTGATTATCGCAGACTGACGGTTGAAGCGCGGCGCCGAGTTCACCATGCCGAAGATGCGGCCCCAGCGCGTGATGCGATCGAGATGTCCGAGCGCGCGCTGGAGGCTGCCCAGCATCGACAGCGCACGCATGCCGACCACGCGCACGAACTGGAACGGAAACACCACCCCGATGGCGCTTCCGCCGGAGGGGGCCGCACCAACCCGAGCGCCTTCAGTCGTGCCTCGATGCGCGCCACGGGTCGAAGTCAGAGTTCTAGAAAGCCTTCCGTCACCGGCACGGTTTCGCCGCCGATCGTGACCGTGGTAACCAAGCCGCCGCGCTTGAGGGCGCGCGCCTCGAGCACACTGGGCCGCCCCATCTCGACCCCCTGCGCAATGCGCCACGCGAAGTCAGCATCAGTGCGCGCGTCGTGGTGTGCAAGCAACGCGGCCAGCGCCGCATTGGCGCTCCCCGTGGCCGGGTCCTCCATGTTCGGATCGTCCGCCGAGAGCTGCCGGGCGCGCAGGTCGAAGTCGTCGCCGCTCCGCACGTAGAGGTGCAGGTACGGATGGCCGAGTGCGGCGAGTTGCGTCAGGCCAGCCAGGTCGGGGCGAGCGCGCCGCAGCGCGCTCACGTCGCGCAACTCGGCCATCAGGAAGCCCAGTCCCACCGACGCGCTCACCGGTGCGTGGGTGGTGGTGAGTACGTCGGCGGCCTGCACCGTTGCCGCGGCCGCAACGGACTCCACGGACACCGAGCCGCCCATCGTCAGACGCTCGGGCGCGGTGAGGTCGCAGCGGAACCGCCTCGCCGACCGCTGCGTGATGGTGATCGGCACGGGCCCGGCCTTCTCGTCGAACACGATATCCAGCGTGCCGTCGAACGCACCGAGGTCGCCACGCATCGCAAGGATGGCGGCCGTGCCCACGTTCGGATGTCCCGCGAACGGCACCTCCACCGTCGGCGTGAAGATGCGCACGCGCCGCGTAAATGAGCCGCTCCCTTGAAACACGAAGGATGTTTCCGCGATGTTGAACTCGCGCGCGATCTGCTGCATCTGCGCGTCCGTGAGCCCCTCGGCGAGCGGAAAGACCGCCAGCTGATTGCCGCCGAATCGTGTGTTCGTGAACACGTCGCACGTGTGGAACGCGTAGCGCATGCGCTAAAGCTCCGCCGTGGCGCGATCTACTGCATGACCCACCATGCCGACGATCATGTCTGCGTCTTCGCGAGTCAGGATGAGAGGAGGCGCCAAGCCGGCAATGTCGTTCACGGGCATGGGCCGCGCGAGCACCCCCTCCTCGAGGCACAGCACTGACACGCGCTGCGAGAACTTTGCACTCTTCGGCAACGCGCTCCGTGCGGTCCGATCGGCCACACACTCGACCGCGGCCAGCATGCCGTCGCCTCGACTTTCGCCGATCATCGGGCGGTCGCCCAGACGCGACTGGAGCCCGATGCGCAGGTACGCGCCCACATCGCGCGCATTGTCGCAGAGCTTCTCGCGCTCGATGATGGCGATGTTCGCGAAGTTCGCGAAGTTCGCGAAGTTCGCGAAGTTCGCGAAGGCGGCGCATACCCACTCGTGAGCCCCTTGGCCACCGTCGCGAGATCCGGCTCGATGCCGTACAGCGTGCTGCCGAACATCGCGCCCACGGTGTCCGGTCTCTCGGCCACGATCAACCGGTCGAGGTCATCGGCACAGCGCTGCGCGAACGCCGCCGCATCGCGTTCCTCCGCCCAGAAGGCGTCGGGCGCCGTGGTGTGCTTCACCAGGTCGAACGGCAGGTCGAATCTCTCATGATACAGCGACAGCCCCGTGAGGCTGCCCGACATGATCGTCGCGCCATGATTCGCACGCTTCCGCGCGATGATCTTCTTCTTGTTCGGCTTTCCGAGAATGTTGTTGGCATACCAGACCAGCTTGAGCTGCGTCTCGTTCGCATCGGAGCCCGAGAGTCCGAAGAAGACGCGCTTCATGTGCGGCCCCGCGAGCTCGAGCAGCTTGGCGCCGAGCGCGATGGCGGGTTCGTGCGTGGCGCCCGCGA
>JAYTVE010000574.1:0-2859 GCA_043744185.1 Gemmatimonadota bacterium
CCCGAGATGGGCGGTTTCCTCCCAGGTCGTAGCTTGATTTTGAAAGTAGTTTGCCGTTCCATTACCCCAACAAATCTGTGGCGTTCCTCCGAGCGTGCCATTCCCATACCCGATGGCGACGTTGGTGAGCTGTGGGGGGTTGCATGCCGTCGAAGGCTGAGCCCAAACAAAGAAATTTACTTTTTGGCCATTGGGATGGAACACGAATCCATTGCTGTAACGCATCCAGGCACCCGCATAGAGCTCTGTGGGTTTGGGACTCGAAAACGCATATTCAGCGCGCCCTCCACCAAAGCTTGTTGGATAGGTCCCTGCCGGATACGTCATCCTGAGCGCCAGAGTTCATACCGTCGCTCCCTTTGAAAGTTGGATCTGGAAGCGCAGCGGCAGGCGTTTAGGATCACCCGGCAGGGTCAGGTTGCGTTTGTTGAGGGCTTCGACGAGCCTTGCAATCGCATGACGCTCGGAGCGGTTGGCGGCGGGGGCGAGCCTGACGTGGATCGCGTCTGTGGTGACCGCGACCTTGCCCGGCGCGGCGAAGACGTTCGCGATGATCTTCTTGGCCTCGCGTGGCCGCGTGGTGTGCGGCGCGATCAGCGCGGCCAGCTCGGACTCGGCGTTGGCGCCGACGATCCGGAGGACATCGATGACGGTCTTGAGATGCCCTGTGTGGCGGACCAGGGTGTCGGCGAGCTCAGTCTTCTCGACGGGGGCATGCGTCGGAATAAACGGCCTGACCGATTCGATCGCCGCCTGCTGCTCGAGAGACTCGGCGAGATCTTGTTCGAGTGCCGCGCGACGACCGATCTGCGCGGGAAGCTTGGCGAGCAATCGACGTGCATCTCCCTCGGCGACGCGTGCGAGCCGAAGCGCGCGATCGAGTCGGCGTCGGATCGGGTTGGGGATGATCGTCCCCGGAGGGTAGCGCTCGACGCTGCGATCATCGAGCTGGTTCATGCCCCACCGCTCGGTGCCGTGCTTGAAGCCGTTCTCTTGACGCCAGCGGTGCCACAGGATCTCGACGATTCGTTCTGCCGGCAGCTTCGAGCTTGCGAGGAAGTTCACCTGGCGTCCGTCCTCGGTCCGGACGGCGATGCGGCGGATGCGGCCACGGCCGGCGCCGAGGTTGCGAAGCCGACTCTCGTGCAGTTCGACATGCTCGCCGGCGATCGTCGTCGCCGTAAACGCGGTCGCTGCCAGCTCGGGATACGGCTTGCGTTCGTAGGTCACGAAGTCGAAATTGGCATCGCGCAAGTCGGCGAGCGGCTCGGCGAAGGCGCCGGCACGATCGAAGGCGAGCAAGACGGGTTCGCCGTCGAGGCCATCGCGAATCCGCTGCGCGAGCGGGATGAGCCACGCAGTCAGGCTGTCGTGCGATGTCACGGCGATCCGAAACACCGGGCGGCCGTCCTCATCGTGCACGTAGTAGTCGGTCGTGCCGGGCAGAACGCGCTTCTCTTGCATGCGCCACCCTTTGCGGATGACCTGCTGTCCCGTGTACGGGCGCAGGTGGTTGTCGACGTAAAACACGGCCGGTCCGTCGTCGGTCTGCGTGGCCTTCAACAGGCGCTGGGCCATGCGTGCATCGAGCGTTGCGTCGCCGCCGGTCTGCGCGATCAGCCGGCCGAGCATTCGCCGTACGCCGCTCGCGCTCGGCACTCGTTCGGCGCGCAGCAGCGCCGGCCCAGACGGAGTTGCCAGTCGACGCACGCCTTCGACGCAGCCCTGACGGATCGCGAGCGAGCACAGCACCGCGTCGAGCGCGATCCGCAGCCCGTCGCGGTCCTTGCCACCGAAGGCCTGACGAGCTTCGTCGTAAAGCCCCATCTCCGCCGCCAGGGCGAGCAAGATCCAGCAGCCGAGGTGCTGGACCTCGCGGCTGCTATGGACCGGCCGCGCCGTCATCGGCACGACGAGCGTGCTGTGCTCGTCCTCGGTCACCGCGTCGACGATCTCGTTCACGGTGGCCGCCGTTGGCCACAGCGCCAGTTGGTCGTCGGCCGCGGGCGACACGCTCGCCGTCGGCTCCAAGGGAGCCGGTGCATCCACCACGATCACGTGCGACGTCTTCCACTTCTTGTGCTCGCGCAGCACCGTCGTGTAGCCGAGTCGCCCCCGACGCGGCTGCTCGACCCACACCACCTTCGGCGTCATCCCCGTCGCGAACTGCGCCCACCACGCCGCCCGTTGCTTCGGAGTCACTTCGCTGTTCGCGCCTTGGCGCAGCAGCAGCACCGACGCCAACCCGCCGACCTCGTTCTTCCGTCGCAGTCGCCGCAGGTACTCGTCGCCGATCCCGAACGCTGCCGCGAGCCGGCCCAGGTGTGCGCCAGAGTTCGCGATCGTCACCATCAGCACGTTGCGCTGGCCACGGTCACGATCCTCGTCGTCGTACTCGCCCAGCAGTGTCCCGCCGACGAACACGCTGCACCTTGCGCCGCGAACCACCACGCAGCCGCTCGACGAGAACGCACGGACATCGAAGCCCGACCGGGGGCGTGGCGTCTCCAACGGCAAGGCGAGAGTTTCCATCGCCTTGGGAACAACCGACAGCCCTTCCGGATTCCCACGTTCTCAAGCGTCGATCCGAATCGCGTAACCCCGCGTCATCCGATCACTTCACGAGCGGCGGTATGAACTCTGGAGCACCCAGTGCTCTGCTCCGGCGGGAGCGCCGATTGCTTCCGCGGGGAGCGTCCCGGTTCAACGCCCCCCTTGTCGAGATTCGCCCTCGCGGGGCTGTGATCACCGACACGCGGGGCGATGCGGCGAACCAAGCATCCAGCGACGGCGCCAGGTTGAGCGGTAGGGCTTGACGTAATCCGCGCAACCGCCACCCTTGAAGGGGATGGTCGCCGA
>JAYTVE010000575.1:0-9585 GCA_043744185.1 Gemmatimonadota bacterium
GCCACCAGGTTGCCGTCATCCGAGAGCGACGGGGCGATGAAGAGGTTGCCACCCGTCTTGCGCACGTTGAGCATCGCCTGCGCGAACTTGCGCGGACGATCCTGCGCCGCGAGCGCGGGGAGCAGCTGCGACTGCAGCGACTCCTTCCACTCGTCGCCCAGCTCATCGAGCGTGACGCCGAGCTCGGCGCGGAAGGCGCGCTCGACGCCGCGGTTGGGCAGCCCGTTCATGATGTCGCCGATGACCTCATCGCCCCAACGCGCGCCAACGTACGCCCAGAGCGACATCCCGTAGCGGTACGGGAAGAACTCGTTCGGCTGCTGCGTCATCTGCTGGATCGTCGGCAGGTGGCCGTTGATCGCCGCATCGCGCATCACCAGCCGCGTGTGCGGATGGTTGGGCCCGAGCGTGAGGTACTCCGCCATGCCTTCGATGAACCAGAGCGGCGGATTGACCTGCGCGAGCGCCTGCAGCCCCGCACCCGCTTGGCCGCGCGCGAAGATGTCGTACTGGAACACGTGCACCATCTCGTGGCCGAGCACGTGGTCGAAGCTCTTCATGTCGCCGGTGAAGGGAATCTGCGCGCGCTGGCGCAGCGCGTCCGTCACGCCGCCGGTGCCTTCGCCCAGGTCGCCGGTGATGTTGTTCTGGCCGAATCCCATCCGCGACGCGAAGAAGATCAGCGGCTTCTTCTCGCGGAACTGGTGCTTGAGCAGCTTCGAGAGCCGCGCGTACTGGCGCTCGGCCATGCGCGCCCCCTGCGTGGCGGCCTCGGAGATCTCCGGGTAGTAATGAATCAGGAAGTGCTCCGTCTCCATCACGCGCCAGTCGAATTTCTGGTAGGCGACCTGGTTCTGGCCGAAGCCGCCCTGGCCGCTCTGCGCGTCGGCAACCAGCGGGGCACAGACGGCGAACGCGGCGGCGGTGAGCCAACGATGCATCGGATTCATCAGGCCGTTCCTTGCGCAGCCACCCGGATCTCGGGGGCATCGCTCCAGAGTCGCTCGAGCTGGTAGAAGCTGCGCAGCGTGGGGTGGAAGACGTGGACGACGACATCCACGAAATCGAGGAGCACCCAGCGGCCCTGCGACAGCCCTTCAACGTGATACACGGCGTGCCCCGCCTGCTTCATGGCCTCGATCACGTGCTCGGCGGTGGAGCGCACGTGGGTGTCCGATGTTCCGCTCGCGATCACGAAGTAGTCCGTCATGTCCGTGACTGGCGCGAGATCCAGGACAACGACGTCGTTCGCCTTGTTGTCGAGGCAGCTGCTGGCAGCGAGCTGTGCGGCAACCTGTGTGGGAGCACGGGGCGCGGCGGGAGTCGGGGAAGCCATGCGGAGGGCAGGAGGCACGTGAGCGCTTCGAACTCCCCCGGCACGAAAAGGTTCCGCCGGGGACGACGGAGGAAGATGACGGGAAGTGGCCACGCCCCGCCATGGGGAAAGACGGATCACGGCGTCGCGCGCCCAGCGTCGCGCGCGACGCGCATCGCATCACCGGATAGACGCGCACGGGGGGCCCAGCGTTAGTCGCTGGGCCCCCCGTGAGCGAGCATCAGGGGCGACTCAGCCCTTGATGACCCACACCTTGATCTCGGGATGCACGCCAGCGTGCAGGCGCACCGGGACCTTGTAGACGCCGAGTGCCTTGATCGGCTCGTGCAGCTCGATCATGCGCTTCTCGATGTGGAAGCCCTGCGACTCCAGTTGCTGCGCGATGTCGGCCGTTGTGACGGAGCCGAAGAGCTTGCCTTCCTCGCCCACGCGGGCGGAGAAGGTGAGCTGCACCTGCTCGATCTTGGCGGCGAGCTCGGTCGCAGTGCCCTTGCGGGTCGCCTCGGCGGCCTCAAGGCGCTGGCGCTCCTGCTCGATGCGCTTGCGATTGCCCGGGGTGGCCTCGTAGGCGAGGCCGCGCGGCAGAAGGAAATTACGCCCGTAGCCGGCGGAGACCTTCACGATCTCTCCCGGCTCACCGAGCTTGTCGATGGCGGCGCGAAGAATGACGTCCATGTTCACTCCGAAGATTGAGGAGACGGGCGGGCACGGCGGCGCCAGTCGAGCCACGTGTCGCCGACACCAAGTCCGAGCGCCGCGGCCAGCAGGGCCGGCACGACGACGGGAAAGGCGAGGAGCGACGCGAGCACGAGCAGCGCCGTGACAGCGCGCCCCGGCTTGAAGAACCAGGCGAGAACTCCGAGCCCGCGAAGGGCGTAGAGGGTGCCGAAAAACACGAGGAGATTGACTCCCACGAACATGCCGGCATCGAGCCCCGGCAATACGAGGAGGATGAGCCCCGCCGCCAGCCCCCACACGAGGTGGTCGCTGAAGCGGAAGTCGCGGAGCGCCCCGAGCTGACTGCCGAGCGGGCGGCGGCCGAGGCGATGGTACACGGCCCACGCTAGCGCGAGCGCGGCCAAGGACTCGAGTGCGAGCACCGCCGGGGCCACGCGTGCGTACGCGATGGCGAGCGCCGGCAAGGCCCGCAGCTGGGTGAGGAAGTCGGTGCCGAACTCCGCCATCGCCGGTGACTTGGCGGCCGCGTCGATCCACTCCTTCGACGCGAAGTATTCCTCCCACACCGCGATCGGACGCACGAGGCGATTGTGGTACTCGCCATCGAGCAGACCGGAGAGCTGCGGTCCGCTCCCCTGCGTGACGAGAGCGGCCATGATGGCGACCAGCGCCGCGATCCCCACCGCGATGAGGGCCGGGGTCAGGAACGCCCCACCGGCGGCCCGCCGCACGCGCAGCAGCACCGCGAGGCCGAACGCTGCGGCAACGAGCACCGCCCATCCGCGTTCGACAATCTCGAAGCTGCCGTCTGGTGGCGGCCACGCCACCGCGAGCACGGCCACCACTCCCCACGCGAGGGCGAGGAGCACGCTGCCGCCCGCCACCCAGCCGGCGAGCATCAGCGCGCCGAGGGCGGGAAGAACAAGCAGCATCGAGCGGGTGACCGGGACGACGATGGCAGCGACTTGCGGGACCAACAGGATCCCGAGGAGCGCGAGTACCACGAGTCCCCACCCCCGGCCGTCGCGCGTGGCGACGGCCGGTGCGGGGCTGGTCACCGGCTCAGGGCTGGTGGCCGCGGGTGTACGGAATCAGAGCCAGGAAGCGGGCCTTCTTGATGGCCTTGGCGAGCTGGCGCTGATGGCGTGCATCCACGCCGGACAGGCGGCTGGGCAGGATCTTGCCGGTGTCCGTGATGAAACGGGCGAGCAGGCGGTCGTCCTTGTGATCGACGTACCGGATGCCGGCTTCGATGATCGGGCTGGGCTTCTTGAATCGGCGCATGATGGTTGTCTATTCCTCGTCGTCGTCGTCGTCGTCACGGGCGGCCTTCGCCGCAAGTTCCGCGCGACGAGCCTCGGGAACGCCAAGCTCGTGCTCATGGAGCGAGACGAGGTAGCGGATCACGCCATCATCGAGCTTGAGGGCGCGCTCGTACTCGGGGAGCGTCTTCGGCTCCGTCGTGAAGTACGCGATGACGTAGTAGCCGCTTTCACGGCGCTTGATGGGGTACGCGAGCTGGCGGCGTCCCCAGCTTTCCAGCTTCACCTCGCCAATCGGGCTGAGGAGTGCGTGGAAACGACCGAGCTTCTCGGTGATGGCGGCGTCTTCGAGGGCAGAATCGAAGATGTACACCGCCTCATAGGTGCGAGGCATGCAGGCAAAGCTCCCTTTGGACTTGGGACTGCGCCTCCCGCGCGCTTGCCAGAGCCCGGGAGGAGGGGAATTGTGGCCGAGCGCTCTCAAGAGCGCACGGGTACAGACAAGCCTTGAAGCATAGCGAAGGACGAGCGCGGACACAACCACGATCTGGGGCGGCACGCTCGTGACCTGTGTCACCGACGCAACACCCTGTGGTGCGGACGTCGCGTCCCGGGTCGCCTAGCCCCGTCGTTACGCGGGCTCGTTACCTCTTGGCGTCAGGGCGCGTTTCGGCCCCCGCTCCGGCGCCCCCACCCCGCGTGGCGCAGAAGATGCGCGGATGGTTGCCTAAACCTCTCGACTCGTCTCCCGCTGTCTCCGGAGTTTCATCGTGCGCCGTCTGCTCGCAGCTCTCTCCCTCGCCGCGCTGGCGCTCGTGCCGACCGCCGCCCATGCCCAGACCCTCGGCTTCGACAACCTCGCGTGTGGCTCCGGTGCCGCCGTCGGGACGTATCAGACGTTTTCGTTCAACGGCTTCCTCTGTTACGACGCCACGGTCGTCAATGCCTTTCCCAACAATCTCGCGAATGGCGTCAAGTCCTTCAACAACGTCATCTACAACCGCTCTGGCAGTGGCGCGACGATCACGAGAGCGAACCCGTTCACCTTCACCAGCGCCTGGGTCACGGCTGCCCGCGCGAACTACGCGGAGACCTATCGTTTCACGGGGCGGCACAATGGCGTCACGGTCGGATTCGTGGACGTGCTCACGGGCAATCTGCCGCAGTTCGTGACCTTCAATTTCGTCGGCATTGATTCCGTGCTCTTCACCAACATCAGCAACCCGAGCTCGAACGCCGGACTGCTCATGGATGATGTCACGTTCAACGGGGCCGTCACCACAACGCCCGAGCCCGCCTCGATCGCCCTGCTTGCCACGGGTTTCGCCGGACTACTGGCCGTCGGACGCCGTCGTCGCCGCTAGCTCTGACCGCCGCGTCCCCACCCCTCACTCCAAGTCCATGCGCCTGAATCCGTTCGCGAGTCTCCTGGCCGGCACCGCGCTCCTCGTGGCCGCCACCGCCCCGGCGCGCGCGCAGTCGTTCAACAGCAAGTCGCTGTTCCTGGCCGCAGCCGGCAGCCCGTTCTACACCGAGGATTTCGAGACCGTCCCGATCCCGAAGGACGCGCCGCACCTCGCGTTCACCAAGAATGGCATCACCTACACGCCGTTGGCGGGCTCGCCGATCAACCTGTGGGTCAGTTCCCCGGGCTACCCCAACTACGGCGCGGGCCTCAATCCCACCACGTCGAGCATCCTCACCGCGAACGGCGACGAGTGGTTCCGCCTCACTTTCGCCTCGCCCGTGTACGGCTTCGGCCTCGATGCGTACTACAACGGGCTCGGACCGGCCACGACGTCGTTCTTCAGTGGATCGACGCTGCTCGGCAGCGTGTCGTACAATGGCGCTGCGATGATGGGATTCGCCGGCTTCCTCTCCTCCAGCGCGACGCCGATCACGTCGGTGGAGTTCGTCTCCACGCTGGGTGGAGTGCTCAACACCGGCATCGACAACGTCATGATTTATGACACGCCCACCACGACGACGCCGGAGCCCGCCTCCATCGCGCTCGTCGCATCGGGGCTCGCTGGAGTCGCGCTCGTCGGTCGGCGGCGCCGTCGCCGGTAGCGCGGCACGTCACCACCACGAACGACCACGGGGGCCGAGATCACTCGGCCCCCGTTTCGTTTCCAGTCGCGGCGCGTGCCCTACACGTTGAACCGGAACAGCAGCACGTCGCCGTCGGCCACGACGTATTCCTTGCCTTCGCTGCGCACTGCGCCCTTGTCGCGCGCGCCCTTCCAGCCGCCGTTGGCCACGAAGTCATCGTAGGCCACCGTCTCCGCGCGAATGAAGCCGCGCTCGAAGTCGGTGTGGATCACGGCCGCCGCCTTGGGTGCGGTGTCGCCGTCGTGGATGGTCCACGCCCGCACTTCGACTTCGCCCGCCGTGAAGTAGGTGCGGAGCCCCATGAGGTGATAGCCGGCTCGAATGAGTCGGTCGAGCCCCGCGCTCTCGAGCCCGAGCGACTGCAGGAACTCGGCGCGGTCCTCCGGCGGCAACTCCGCCAGCTCGGCCTCGATCTTGGCGGAGAAGGTGACCACCTCGGCGTGCTCGCCGCTCTTCGCGATCGCAGCACGAAGCGCCTGCACGTGCGCCCCCTCGGCGCCAGTGAGTTCGGCGTCGGTCACGTTCGCCGCGTAGAGAACCGGCTTGGTGGTGAGCAGCTGCAATGGCGCGAGGATGGCGAGTTCCTCGGCAGTGAGCTTTGCCTCCCAGAGGCCGCGTCCCTCGGTGAGGAAGGCCAGCGCCTTCTCGAGCACGGGCAGCTCGGCGGCGGCTTCCTTCTCGCCGACGCGCGCGGCGCGCTTGGTCTTGTCGAGGCGCTTCTCGACCGCACCAAGGTCGGAGAGCGCGAGCTCGAACTCGATCACCTCGCGATCGCGCACCGGGTCGACGGCGCCCATCACGTGCGTGACGTCCGGATCCTCGAAGCAGCGCACGACGTGCACGATGGCGTCGGTCTCGCGGATGTTGGCGAGGAACTTGTTGCCGAGCCCTTCGCCTTGGGCCGCGCCCTTCACGAGGCCGGCGATGTCGACGAACTGCACGACGGCCGGCACGGTCTTCTTCGGCTGCACGATCTTCTCGAGCGGCGCGAGGCGAGGGTCTGGCACCTCGACCATCCCGACGTTCGGCTCGACGGTGCAGAACGGATAGTTGGCCGCCTCGGCTTTCGCGGCGGTGAGGGCGTTGAAGAGGGTCGACTTCCCCACGTTGGGGAGGCCGACGATACCAAGCTTGAGCATGGAATGAAGACTCGAATTGCCACGGGCGCGCCGGCGGGGTGCTGTCGCGCGATTCGCGGCACGTTCCCGATGGTGGCCGCTCACCACTCGGCGGGAACTCACGCGCGAGATGGTAAGTATACTGCCCAGACGGGAGATTGTGGCACGATCAATGCAGCATCAAGCTTTGACCGTCGCCTGCCGACGATCAGTTGAGTGCCATGCTGTTGCGCAGGGTCTGTTCGACGCGTCGTTCCTTCGAGGGCCACTTCGGGCTCTGTCGTTCACGCTTGCTTCAGGAGGCTACATGGTCGCACCGAACCCCCACGAGCACACGGCCAAGGCCAGTTGGCTCGCTTGGCGTTGGCTGGTCGCTGCGGTCGTGCTCGTGGCCTTCCAGGTAGTGAGCGTGATGCTGTTCGAGTAGTCGCGAACTGCCGGGTACCACGCAGAAGGCCCCGCTTCGTGGCGGGGCCTTCTGCGTCAGGGCGCCTCGCGCTCCGATCGCAGCCGTTCGTCTGGTGCTTCGGTAGCGTGGCCGTCGGTCGGAACTGGGGGCGCCGCAGGGGCCTTGGGTAGAGCGGGCGGCCCGCCGGTGAATCGGTTCATGGCGGCTGACACGCCATCCGCGATCCAGGTGCGGCAGGCTCCCTCGCAGGCCGGAAGCAGCGCGTTGATGGCGTCGCGTTCGTCAGCCGGCGCGTCAGCCAGCACGTAGTCGGCCAAGTCGGGAATGCGCGTATCCGGTACGATCGGCCCGACCCCGATACGGAGCCGCGCGTAATGCTGGTGCCCGAACGCACGCTCGAGGTCGCGCAGTCCGTTGTGCCCCCCCGCAGAGCCCTGCGGCCGAATGCGATAGCGACCGACGGGAATCGCGACGTCGTCCACGACGACGAGGATATCGGCTCGCGGATCGAGCGAAGCCGGTTCGAGGAACGGTTCGACGGCCTGCCCGCTGAGGTTCATGAACGTCTGCGGTTTGACGAGTCGAGCGGGGACGTTGTCCAACGCACCATCGCAAACGAGGGCAGCGCCTTCGGCGCGCCAGTGCGCAAAACGCCAAACGTCGGCGAGGTGGTCGAGTACCCACCAGCCGACGTTGTGACGCGTGTGCTCGTAGCGCTGCCCCGGGTTGCCGAGGCCGACGATGAGCTTCATGCGAGAGGCTCAGGCGGCACGGGCCGCCCTTACTTCTTCTCCGCGGCTTCCTCGTCCGCCTTGGCCTTGCGGATGACTTCCGGCTCGGCGCCCGGCTCGGCGACGGCATCAGTCTTGGCTGCTTCCTCGATGGCCGCACGCGGTGCGGCGCAGACGCAGATCGTCGCGTCGAGTTCCGTCTCGATCGTGATGCCATCGGCGAGCTTGAGCTCGCGGACGTGGATCGAGTCGCCGAGTCCGAGCTTGGTGATGTCGACGTCGATGTGGCTCGGGATGATGACCGGGTCGCAGCTGATCTCGAGCTCGCGGAGCGGCTGGTCCATGACGCCGCCGCTGAGGCGCACGCCATCGGAGGTGCCGACGAGGAGGAGCGGAACGCGCACGGTGACCTTCTCGCCGGCGACCAGTTCCTGGAAGTCGACGTGGAGGATCTGCTTCTTGAACGGGTGGCGCTGCACCTCACGGATGAGGGTGCGGGCCTGGGTGCCGTCGATGGAGAGCTCGATGACCGTGGCTTCGGCCGCGATGCGGCCGAGGAGCTTGCCCAGCTCGCGCGCGTCGAGGGAGAGGCTCATCGGAGCGCGGGCGTGTCCGTAGATCACGGCCGGAACGCGGCCAGCGGCGCGCAACGTGCGCGCGACACCCTTGCCGGTGTCAGTACGGGCGGAAGCAGAGAGCGAAGCGGTCGCCATGGGAGAGCCCTGATGCGAAGGTGATGCCGGACTAGTCGAACAGCGCGCTGACCGACTGGTCGCTATGCGTGTAGCGGATGGCCTTGGCGAGCAGTTCGCCCACCGAGAGGATAACCAGCGAAGGGAAGCGCCGGTCGGAGGGCGTCCGCATCGAGTCCGTCACCGCGACTTCGGTGATCGGGGCCGAGGAGAGCCGTTCGACCGCAGGGCCGGAGAAGAGCGCATGCGTGCAGCACGCGTAGATGTCGGAGGCGCCCAATTGCTTGAGTGCCTTCGCCGCCTCCGAGATGGTCCCCGCAGTGTCGATCATGTCATCGACGAGGAGACAATCCCGGCCTTCGACCTCACCGACGACGTTGAGCACCTCCGCAACGTTCGCGGCGGGCCGACGCTTGTCGATGATCGCCAGCGTGCCGTTGAGCCGCTTGGCGAACCCCCTCGCCATCTTGGCCGACCCGACATCGGGGGCCACGACAACGAGATCCTTCAACTGCTTCTTGCGATAGTGCGCCACGAGGACCGGCGCCGCGTAGAGATGATCGACGGGGACGTCGAAGAACCCTTGCAGCTGGTGCTGGTGGAAATCGAGCCCCAGCACCCGATCCGCTCCGGCCGTCTCGATCAGGTTGGCCACGAGCTTGGCTCCGATCGCGACACGCGGCTGGTCCTTGCGGTCCTGCCGCGCGTAGCCGTAGTACGGCATGACACACGTGATGCGCGCCGCCGACGCCCGCCGGGCCGCATCGATGAGGAGCAACAGCTCCATCACGTTGTCGGCCGGTGGATTTGTCGGTTGCACGATAAAAACATCCGCACCGCGGATGTTCTCATCGATCCGGACGAAAATTTCTCCGTCGGCAAATCGGGTTACGGTGCATTTCGCGAGTTCCACCCCAAGGTGGCCCGCGATTTCTTCCGCGAGCGGCTGGTTGGCCGTTCCCGAAAGCAGCTTGAACCCGACGCCAGGCGATTGTGTTCCGTCCATGAGCGCAGCCTTGAAACGTAAACCGGGCAAGGAGTTCGGTCAATCGCCCCGCGCCAGGTGCGCGACGATTGCCCCTGGTGGATTCGAACCACCATTCGCGGATCCAAAGTCCGCTGTCCTGCCGTTGGACGAAGGGGCAGTGAGCCGCCTAAGCTATGCCACAACCTCGACGGGAGCAACGCGATCAATCGTCGAGGTAACAAGAATGCGCTCGCCGGGACCGGCATCCAGCGGTGGCGTG
>JAYTVE010000576.1:0-2851 GCA_043744185.1 Gemmatimonadota bacterium
TCGGGGAAGGTTCGCTACGTCGGCGCCTCGAACTTCGCCGGTTGGCAGCTTATGAAGGCGCTGGCGATCGCGGACGCGGCCCGCTGGTCACGCTTCGCAAGTCACCAGATCCACTACACCCTTCAGGCGCGCGACGCCGAGTACGAGCTGCTTCCCGTCTCGGTCGACCAGGGCGTCGGCGTCCTGGTGTGGAGCCCGCTCGCCGGCGGCCTGCTGACGGGCAAGTACCGCCGCGGCGCCGGGGCGCCGGAGGGCACGCGTCGATTTGCGGGATGGGACGAGCCGCCGGTGCGCGACGAGGACCAGATGTACGCGATCGTCGACGTCTTGATCGACGTGGCGGATGCGCACGGAGCCTCCGCTGCCCAAGTTGCGCTCGCCTGGCTCCTGACCCGTCCCGCCGTCAGCTCGGTCATCCTCGGGGTCCGCACCGACGAACAGCTCGCGGACAACCTGCGAGCGGCCGACCTCCGGCTCTCCGACGACGAGCAAGCCCGCCTCGAGCAGGTGAGTCGCCTGGCGCTCATCTATCCCCACTGGCACCACGCCAACACAGCCAGCGACCGGTTTGGACCAGCGGACCTGGCGCTCCTGCGCCCATACCTCCCCTGAACATTGAGATTCGCCGAGTCGACCGCACCTCGAGCGACCTGTGGAGGAGACAGCCAACGGGGCGGCGTTACCTTAACTTTTGCCACGACGTGGATGTGGAATGTGCCAGCGTTGGGAAAATCCGGACTCGCCGGAAGGCGTCGGCGCTCGGCTGTTCGGTGGCGTCGCCTCAGTCGCCTACGGCTCCAGCACCACCTTGATGCTGCCGGACGCGGACTTGTCCGCCGCTACCCTGAAGGCCTCGGGTGCCTCCGCCAAGGGGAATCTGTGCGTGATCAGTCGAGCTGCTTGAGCTGCATTCGAGTGAAGCCACGCGATGGCAGCTTCGAACTCCCCGCGTGTGTAGATGATAGAACCTTCCAGGGACAACTCTCTCTCCATGAACAGTACGGATGTGGTGACCGACCAGCCACCGCAACCGACCGAAACGATCCGACACGTGGGGGCCGCAGCGCTGTAGGCGACGTCGACGGCGGACTGAGATCCTGCCGTGTCAAGGATGTGAAGGTAGGAGGAGTCGGCCAGCTCCTCGCCGGTCACCGGTAGGGCACCGAACTCCGCCGCCAGGTTCTGCTGCACGCGATGCCGTGCGAGCTGCCGCACCGGGTGTCCCCGTTGCACCAGGAACGCCGAACTGAGCAGTCCGATGGTGCCTGCCCCGAGAACGAGTACGGGTTCCAACGGTTGAGGGTCTAACTTCGTTATCGCATGGAGAGCAACAGCCAACGGTTCGGCCATGCAGGCCACCGCCCAATCCATGCCGGCTGGAACCGGCCTGAGGAGACTTGGATCCACACGTACCTGCGGGGCAAAACCTCCGTCGAGGTTGTTGACCCCAAGGAAGCGGCCCATGGACTGCGCACACAGGTGTGACCTTCCCTGATCACAGAGTTTGCAGGTCCCACATGGCCAATTGGGCTGAATAGCCACGGCGTCGCCGTGCTCCGTCACCCCCGCAATCTCGTGTCCCGGGACCCAGCGCTGTCCGCCCGCCGCTATAAACGCAAGGTCGCTGCCACAGATTCCCGCAGCCCGAACGTCCACCAACACGCCCTCGCCGGCCGGACCCGAGAGGTCAGCAACCGCAACACCCTGCGTATCGAACCTCACCGCTCGCATCGGGCTCCTCACCATCGGACCGACCACGCCTCGGTCGGCTCCCAAGGTCACGATAGCACGCGTGAGCGGGGGTCACGTCTCACGCTGACGCTCTCGTTGTTCGTGCGAGGGGGTCAGGTCTTCTTCGTTCCAAGTGTGCGAGGATCGGGTGATAGCTCATGTGTCGTCGAGCTGGCCGGGCGCTGGTGCAGATCGCCGCTGACGCGGCGGTCGGTATTGACGCCGAAGTGATCGATATGCGCTCGCTGGTTCCGCTCGACACGCAGACCATCCTCGGGTCAGTTGCCAAGACCGGCCATCTGTTCACCGTGGAAGAGAACCCCGAGCTGCTTGGGTGGGGCGCGCAGATTTCGGCGCTCGCCGCGGATGAGTGCTTCTGGAGCCTCGACGGTCCTATCAAGCGCATCACCACACCGCACATCCCACTTCCGGCGGCTGACTCGCTGGAAGATCTTGTACTACCGTCGGCGGCGTCGATTGCGGCCACCATCGAAAGGGCGATGCATCTCTGATGGACCTCGGTAGCGGCCTCGGCCACCTCACTTACTCCACGCTTGTGCACCCCGGCGACACGTGGGATCTCATGAACGCCCCCGCTCATTCGCGCCCGCCTGTTGCCGGCGCGGGTCGAAGTCGCGATCGCCGCATCGGGCCTTGGTGCCGCGGCTGACGCTGCAAGCGAAATCTTCACGAAGCTCGGCGTCTCGACCCGGGCCGCCACCGCCTATGCCTACGAGAACGACCTCATCGACCCGAAACCCTGAGCCGGCGAGTGCGTAGCCTTCCGCTTCGGGCAGGCCGAAGCCCAACTCGGCACGATGCGGTAGATCGGTGAGAGATCGCTGATCACGATGCCTCGGCGAGTTGGTTGAGGGTGCGGTCGATGACCGGTCGCCAGGCGCGGCGGAGTTCGGCGGGTACGACCAGTTCCTCCCAGGCATCGATCAGCAGCGCGTCGTCGACGATCGAACGGATGTCGTCGGGCGATCCCTCGCGGAGGAATAGGGCTGCACGTTCGTTCGATCCGAGTAGCCGCGGCTGTTCTTACTGCCCGCCGCGATCTTCGGCTTACCACTTGTACCGAGCGATGAGTCCCGCGCCCCAACTTGGTGCTTTCAGT
>JAYTVE010000577.1:0-9562 GCA_043744185.1 Gemmatimonadota bacterium
CCTAGAGTCAACTTTGAAGTGCAACACTGAGCATTAGGGGACATAGCATTCCTCCGGTGTGCGATAGCCCAACCGCTTCCGCGGGCGTCGGTTGAGCGTGGTCGCGATCCGCGTGCAGTCGCGCTGTGTGAGGTGCTCCATGCTCATGCGCTTGGGGAGATACTGGCGGATCAACCCGTTCGTGTTCTCATTGGTCCCGCGTTCCCACGAGTGGTGCGGCGTCGCGAAGTAGAAGCGCGCCTCGACCTGCGTCTCGAGCGCGGCGTACGCATGGAACTCGGTGCCGTTGTCCACGGTGATCGTGTGCACGGGCCGGGGCTGCGCCTCGATCAGCTGCTTGGCGCGCGCGTTGACTTCAGCGCCGGTCCGACGCGCGAGCTTGCCGATGGCGGTGAAGCCGGTCTTCCGCTCGACGAGCGTGAGAATGCAGGCGCCGCCCTGGCTGTCACCAAGGACGGTGTCGCCTTCCCAGTGGCCAATGCGTGCGCGCCGCTCGGCGTCCACGGGCCGCGTGTCGATCATGCGCTTCCCCGCGAGGCGCCCCCGACTGTCATAGGCGCCGTACCGCTTCCGGAAGGGCTTGTAGGCGCACCGCAGATGGACATGCAGGGCCCCGCCCGCTCGCTTGTCGGCCCACACGTGTCGATAGATCGACTCGTGGCTGATCGCGAGCAGGTCGAAGCGCGTGCACCATCCGACGATCTGCTCGGGACTCCAGTCTTGCACGAGCAGCGCATCCACGACGGCCCACTCGGCAGCGTTGAAGCGCGAGTTCCGGCGCGAGTGTTTCAGCCGGCGACGCGCGTACCAGTGGGCGAGCTGCGGTCGGTACGAGGCGCCATCGCTGGCGGAGATGTTCCGCCGGAGCTCGCGGCTGATCGTACTGCGGCTGCGCCCGAGCACGCGCGCCATCGCGGCCTGGGAGAGGCCCTGTCGGCGGAGGAGGCCGAGCGTGTATCGTTCGGCATAGGTGATCTGGGTGTACGGCATCATCGCGGTTCTGCTCTTGGCGGAGGAGGACAGCGAAGCGTACCCCAGGTCACCTTTCTCGTGCGAACCGGTGTTGCACTTAATCTGTGAATGCACCCCACCTAACGCCGGTTGCAACTGACGGAGCCGCTGCGGTGGATGGCACGGCGCTTCGCGCCCCGCCATTCTGTTGATATGGCCCCGCAGCTCAACCTTGTTCGTTATGCGGACACGGCATGCATCTATACCGCCACGGATCCCGCGCGTCCGCGGCCTTCCGCCTCGATCGCCCCGCGCCTAGCGCAACACGGAAAGCGAACTGACCGGGCAGAACTGTGGCGCCTCATCCAACAGGTTTCGGAGCGGTGGAACGTGCCCGTTGCCGACGATAACAAGAATGCGCTTCACGTCGGGCCGGAGCATCCGCGTGAGGTTGTGAACCATGTTGAAGTTCCGCGCGTACCACTGAGCGAGAAACTGCGGCCCGCCGTAATTATTTCCCTCACCCGCCGACAGGTACCCGCCAAACATGCCAAGCGAGTTACCGCCGTGTAACGCCCCGTCGCTATTCAGCCGGAGCAAATGTTCTCGAACGGTCGTCGTTCGCATCCACGCATTCATCGCCTCCGCCTGTTTCTGCAGAACGGCGCTGATGCTGTCACGCGTCCGCTTGAACTCCGGTCGCCGCTGATCGATGGCCCTGAGCGAATCGTTGAGGTCCAGGAAGGAGTCATCGTCGATGGGATAGACGGCCTCGTGTCCGAGCCGCGCGGCGGTGCGAAAGCCAATTTGCACGACCTCGTTCCGATTCGGCGCGAGCCTGTTCGCGACGAACCTTGCGTATCTCGCACGAGCCGAATCGGTCTGCGAGAACGGCCACTCGACTGCAATCCGATCCGGATGCCAGGACGCCAGCCGCGTCACAAGGTCCTCGAGTTCAGCCTGACGCTTCGGCTCGAGGACATCGTCAATGTCTTGCTTGATTGCGTCGCGGCCAGGACTAGCAAAGTGATAGGTTCCAAGCAGCATGACCTGGACTTCCCTTTCGCCGCATACGGCAGGAAAGCCGCTTGGGCGGTCCGATGACTGAGCCGCAAGGCTGGCAGCGCAGATTAGAGGCAGGCAGATCGAAAGAAGGGTACGCATGGAGACTCGGGAAACGGTTCGACGGTTAGATACCGGCGCCCCGCAGAAGGTTGGAAAAACCGGCCTAGGTCACGCGTGGCTCACCTCACGCCCTGGCAGACCGCGCAACCCCCGACATCCCGCCCCCTGCCTCTCTAACGGATGCCCGACCGCGGAAGTCCGGCGAGGCCGCATGACGTTGCTTGCACCTGCCGGGCGAGCATGGTTGGCGCCGGCTGCGCCGCCGCTCTTTTTGATTCGCCCGCGGGTGAAGCTTGGCGTTAGGCGTCAGACGAACTTGTTCCGCAAGCCCGGCCCTCGCAGATTGATCCCCATGAGCAGCCCGATCTTCGACTTCAGCCACTTGTCCGCCGCGGAGCGTATTGAGTTGGCCGAGCGGCTCTGGGACAGCCTCGAGCCGCTCCCCGATGCCGTCGATCCCGCGCTGGCGGCGGACCTGCGCCAGCGGCGTGCGACACTGGCGGCCGATGGCCAGCTCGGCGCGCCGGGCGACTCGGTCCTCGACGAGATCGCTGCGCGCGAGCGGTAGTGCCCGCGCTCTTCGTCCGGCCGGCGGCGCGTCTTGAACTCGCCGACGCGTTTTCTTGGTACGAAGCCCGCGCGGTCGGCTTCGGCCACGAGTTCTTGCGCGTCGTGCGCGTCGCGTTCCACACACTGGAGCGCGCGCCGCTCATCGGCGCCGTCGCGCTCGATGACATCCGGCGCTGGCCGCTCGATCGATTTCCCCATGTCATCTATTCGTCGTGGAACCGGCCGGGATCTCGGTCTTGGCGATGATCCACGGTAAGCGGCACCCGCCACGGTGGCGCTCGCGCCGCTGACACCTAACGCCGGTTGCAGCTGACAAGGCCACGCGGGCTGGACGCGGGGCCGTGCGGGCCCCAAACTGCATCGCATGGCCACGCAGCTCAACCTTGATCGTTAGCCAGACCGCGACGATGCGCTTCTTCACCAGTCGCTGGCATGGCGGCGAGATGCCCGACGATGCGAACGATGCCGTCGTGCCCGCGTACGAGGAGCATTTCGCGACCATCGTCGACCGCCTGCCGCTCGTGCTGCGAGCGTTCGCGAGCACGATCAACATCCACGATGCGCTACTCCGGTCGTGCCGGGTCGACTATGCGCACGGCAGCTTGCAGCTCGACCTCCTCGTCGGTGATCTCCAATCGGGCTACGCGGACCTGCAGATGTGTTACGACGGGATCTCTCTGGCTCCCGCAGATCGCGTCGCGCTCGCGCGCATTGCTCTCGATTCGGCTGCTGAGGCCTTGTACGATGAGCTCGACGTCGGCCTCGATGGCACCTTCATCCACCGTTGGCTGTGGTGGCCGTATGTTGAGTTTGACGTCGAGTTCGCGGGGTTCACCTACGAAGTGACGCCGCGCCGCGACCGCTCCCTTGTGCGCGACGACCAGCCCTTCCTCGAGGTCCCACCGACCGCTGGCTAACGCCGGTTGCAGCGGACAAGACCACGTGGGCTGGACGCGGGGCGCTGCGCGCGCCAAACGGCAGCGCATGGCCGTGCAGCTGAACGCATCTTCGTTCGAACGCCACCAACACCGGTGTTGTTCAACCCAGGTTCACGATGCGGGTGGATCAAGGACCCGTTCGGTCTCACCTGGCAGATCGTCCCGAGACGTTTCACCGACCTGATCCGGGACAAGGACCCCAAGAAGGTGAAGCTCGATGTGGCGTGGCTCGCGCGAGCGTACAACGAGGCGTAGGTCACTCGAGAAGCGCGGCCGTCCGCGTGACCCTTACCCAATCGTCCAGCTCATCGTCGGTGTAGTAGGGTGAGTTCCAGTAGTTGGAACAGTCTCGCGCCCCCGGCACTGACGTGACGTGTCGGCTCAGCACTCGCGCAACAACGGAGGGGTGAAAGCATGGCCAAGCTCGTGTTCGGCATGATGCAGTCCCTCGACGGCTACGTCGATGGCGCCACGGCTCAATTGTCATTCCCTCCTCCCGGCCCTGCGCTGGGCCAGCATCTCAACAATCGATTCCGTGGCCTCGTCGGCTGCTTGTATGGTCGGCGGATTTACGAAATCATGCAGTACTGGGACGAGGATCAACCCGACTGGAAGGCGGACGACCATGAATTCGCGGCGCTCTGGCGCGCGCAGCCGAAATGGGTTGTCTCGCGCACGCTGCAATCGGTTGGCGCGAACGCCACGCTGGTCGCGGCGAAGGTTGACGCGTTCGTGCGCACACTCAAGAAGAACGTCGTGGGTGAGATTGACGTCGCGGGGCCCGCGCTGGCCGCGAGCCTCACCGATCTAGGTCTCATCGACGAATATCACCTCTATTGCCGCCCGTTGGTGCTCGGCGCCGGCAAGCCGTTCTTCGCCGGTCCTCGATCACCACTCCGCGTTGTGTCCAGCGATCGAATTGGCGATGAAGCGGTGCAGGTGACGTGTGTCCCACCCTGAGTGCGGTGTGCCACCAGCTCGTCTTCGCTTGATGGTCTTGGCCGGCAAGGTCAGAATCAGGTCAACTCGCGTGCAGGAGTCGACGGGAGCATGACTGAACTGCCGACAGGGACTACCCCTTCGCTTCGGATCACGCTCGACCCGGGGCGCCTGCTCGGCCTCGGCCGGTACTTCTCCGACACGCAGCCATCTGATGACTGCGTGTCGCCGGTAGGAGTTCGCAACCTGATCAGCGCGTGGCAGTTTTTCCGATTGGCCGAGCAAGCATGCTATCCCTTGGGACAGTTCGGCCTCGCCTGCACTCGCCCGTACTTCGATATAGATGCCGGTGCGCAGATGCAACGCACGCCACACCGGCGCGAACAGGAAGCCCGAGCCTTGGTTCCGCAAGCGCACGCGCTGACGCGATCCCCGCGCCTATTGCGCAGCGCTCCACGGGCGGCCAACGTTGCGCATGGACGGACGCTATTTCGGGGCCGCCGTGCTCGGCTACTTCGGCGTCACCCTCACGTACGTGGGGTGGAAGCGCGTCCGCAACGGACGTGACTCACAATCGTGGACGTCGGTCGAGGGCACGATCATCAGCTCGGACATCGATCGGAAGGTCTATCGCATAGACACCGAGGCCCGGAGCGAGTTCGCCTACTTCCCGGCAGTGCACTACCGCTACAGAGTCGGCGGTGTCTCGTATCAGAGCGATCGCGTGAGCGCCGAGGCCGATATTGGCCGGGGCAGGAGCGGCCTCGCGACACAGATCGCAGCGCGGTATCCCGCGGGAAAGCGCTGCCGTGTGTACTACGATCCGGCCGATCCGAGCGATGCGGTGCTCGAGCGCGGCTCAGGTGGCGTGAGCATGCTCTACCTCGTGTGCGGCGTCATTTGCCTGCTCGGCGGCGCAGCGATATTCCGGAGCATTTCGGTATAGGAATTTCCATCGCGGTCGGTGGACTATCTGTCGAGGATGCAGCGCGATCGCCGGCCTCGCCAGCGCCGCGTGACGGCGTGCCCTCCGTCTCGCTCGTGCGCCAGGAGCGCCGTACGACCGGCGGTCGCCGTGCGAGGGCGGATGCCCGCATGGCCCATCGAACGCCGCGGTGGGACCGCCGTGCGCGCCGAACGACCCGGCGTGGTGGCGGGGCGTCGGAGGGCGCGTACTTCATGCGGGGTACTTCATGCGGAAGTCGGGGCGTCGGCAGACGGGCGTGGGGCGCGTGACGTGTCCCGGCTGGCTGGGGCCCGCGTCGATGGGGGGCTTCGCGCGGCGGCGTGGGCCGCGCGAGCGCGGAGGTGGGCGAGGAGCTGGTCGATCACCGACGCCTGCGTGATGAAGGATCGCCGGGCACCGCGATCAGGTCCGCATAGCGGCCCGCAGCCACCGCGCCCACGTCGGCGCTCATGCCGAGCAGATCGGCGGCGTTGCGCGAGGCGGTGAGCAACGCCTCCATCGGCGGCATCCCCCACGCGATGAAGTCGCGGAACTGTTTTGCGTTCTCGCCATGCGGAATATCACCGGCGTCGGTGCCGTACGCGATCTTCACGCCCATGCGCCGCGCGAGGCGAAACGCGGCTTCGTGGCCCGCGACCACCTTCGCGAGCTTCTGCTGCACAATCGTCGCGAGCCCGAGCGCGGGCCCGTGCTCGAGCAACCAGCGATCCTCGTACGAATCCTTCACGAGGTAGGTGCCGAGCTCAACCATCATCCGCGCACCTTCCTCGTCGAGGAAGGTGCCGTGGTCGATGGACGCTACCCCCGCGCGCACCGCGCGCTTGATCCCCTCGGCGCCATGCGCGTGCGCCGCCACCTTGCGCCCCCACATGCGGGCCTGATCCACGACGGCATCGAGCTCCGCCTGCGTGTACAGCGCGGCCTCCACCGATTCTTCCACCGACATCGCGCCCGCGGTCGCCATCACCTTGATCACGCCGGCACCGTACTTGATCTCCCACCGCACCTTGGCCCGGATCGCCTCGACGCCGTCGGCCACGCCGCTCCACGTGTCGTTGCGCAGGTACGGTGAGAGGCCGTTGCTGTCGCCGTGCCCACCCGTCGCGCTGATCGGCATCGTGGCCGCGATGATGCGCGGCCCCGGGTGTCGCCGCGGTTGATCGCGTTGCGGAGCGCGATGTCCACGAACTGCGGCGCGCCGAGGTTGCGGATCGTCGTGAAGCCGGCGTCGAGCGTCGCGCGCGCGAAGGTGGGCGCCATGATGGCGGCGTCCACGTAGCTGCGCCGAAACGCGTCACCCGCGTCGCTTGGCGCCGCCGTGCTGTGCGTGTGGCAATCGATGAGCCCCGGCACCAATGAAGCGGCTGTACTTGGTGCGGTCGGCGCCGGCCGGCAGCATCACCCCCTGAAACTGCTGCGTGGCGAGCGTGAACATCATGGTCGCATTCAGCTGTGGCTTGGCGCCCCCGAGTGTGGTGAGCACGAAGCCCGACGCACGGTGGTGGCGCCCCCCCGTTACCGCGGCGCCCGGATGCTCTCAAACGTACGGGAGGAATTCGCACCGGTCACGGGTGACCAATGCGGTCGGCGGTTGTGATGAGCGTCATTGACACCCCTTCTGCCACGTGTAGAACTGAGCAAGCTCGCAGCTCCCACGTCGACGGCCCCGTCCGCGACCACCCCCCACCGTTCGACGAGGGCCCACCGCATGGCGATCCAGACCGGCACGATCAGGCGTACCACCACCCCTGCCGACTGGTCGGCGATCCTGCTGGCGGCCAAGCAGGGAGCCAACGACGGCATCAACAACTGGCTCAATACGGCCCGGATGGAGGGAGGGGACGTTAACGCGACCGTAGGCAACTTCAAGGCGCCGCTGCTCAAGAGCGACACGCAGTGGATCTCCCCGATGGTCAATGCGTGGGTCCAGCCCGCTGTCACGGCCCAGATCCAGAATGCCACCGCCGCCCCGATCGCGCAGGCGATCTCCCTCGAGATCGCCCATGCGTGGAGCGCATGGGCCGACGACTTCCACTTCCCCATCTGGGTGAACGCCACCTTTCCGGGCTTCCTGGCGATGCCAGGTCCGACAGTGCCGCCAACGCCGCCAACGCCGCCGATACTCAAGATGTACATCGCCGATGGCCTCTCGAGTGGCAATGTCCGCCTGCAACAGGCCACCTTCGCCTCGCGACTCACATCCGCACTGCAAGCGGCTGGCGCCATGACGACGCCGCCAGCCACGTTCACGGGCGGAATTGGCGCGACGGCGCCCAGCACTGCGGTGTCCGGCCTCGTCTCCTCGAAGCCGCCGCTCGGCACCGTCGCGAGTGTCAACGCGACTGTGACCAACCTGACAGGCTCGTCGACCCCAAGGCCCCGCTATGCCGGAGTCATCGGCGTCACCCCGGCCGTGGCCGGCCCGCAGGACTTCGCCAACCAGCTCGGCGCCTGGATGGACGCCTCGTTCCTGCGATGGTGTGCGTCGGCGTACTTCGACGACGTGATGGGCGGCGGAACGGTTCTTGGCTATGCTGCCTTTTCTGTGCCGGTGGGTCCGGTGTACTTCGGCACCCTGACCGGCACCTTGCACTGCAACGCCTTCGGCATGTTCTGACGCGACGCCGTCGCACGTCCACTCCCTGTCCGGCCGGCGCATGCGCGTCGGGTAAGGAATTTCAATCGGGGTCGGTCGACTCTCCGTCGAGCACACGGCGTGATCGCCGGCCTCGCCAGCGCCGCGAGATGGGTGGTGGCGTGCCCTCAGTGTCGCTCGTGCGCCAGGAGCGCCGTGCGACCGGCGGTCCCCGTGCGAGGGCGGCTGCCGGCGGGGACCATCGACCGTCGCAGTGGGACCGCCGCGCGCGCCGAACGTCCCCGCGGGGGGGGCGGGCGTCGGGGGCGCGGCCTCATGCGGTCGTTGGGGCGTCGGCAGACGGGCGAGGGGCGCGTGCCGTGTCCCAGCTGGCGGGGGCCCGCGTCGATGGGGGGCTCCGCGCGCCGGCGTGGGCCGCGCGAGCGCGGAGGTGGGCGAGGAGCTGGTCGATCACCGACGCCTACGTGATGAAGGCGACCACGCTCATCGTGCCACGGCAGGACGGGCAGGCGAGCGGGTCGACCTCGAAGAGCTGTTGCAGCAGGGCCGCCCAGCGCCGGGTGGCCTCGTTCGGCGCGAGCCGAGGCACGGGGACGATGACGGGCGGCCCCGCCGCTGCGGTGGACGCCGCCTTGCCCCGCATGCCGCGCGTGCGGTTGGCGTACCAGCCATAGTACCGCGTGGTCACGTGGCCCTTGTCGGGGATATGTACGAGCACCCGGGCGAGGAACTCCAGCGGATCCACCGTCTCGGCCCCCGCCGTCGGGCCCTCGGATTTATCGGACCGATAGGTCACGGCCTTGGTGGCCCGGTCGTAGGTGAGCCGCTCCAAGGCAACGGGATTCCGCGCGCAGTACCGGGCGAGTCGAGTGGCAAAGCACCGATCGTCCTCCAGGACCCAGACGGCCGTCTGCACGTGGAACCCCGAGTGCTGCAGGTGAGCATTCCGACGGCTTAGTCATCGTCGAAGAGCCCGAGGCGGACGAAGCGCGGGAGCACGGCGCGGCGGAATGCCTCGATCAACCGGGCCGTGTCGTGCGCGGGCTACGGCACGAAGGTCTCGTCGGGCCGAAAGCCGCCGTCCGTGACGAGGAGGTGGAGGTGCGGATGCCAGTTGGCTCGAGAGCCGTGCGTCTGCAAACAGGCCACGATGCCGAGCGAAAGGTCGCGCTCGCCCGTCAGCATCCGGATGGCGGCGGTGACGGTGCGGGCCGCGACGCGGGCGATCTCGCCGAGTAGGCGACGGCGGTACAGACAATACGCTCGGAGCCGATTGGGGGGCGTGAGCACCACCTGGCGATGCGGCACGGGCGCATGGAGGGTGGTGTCCAGCCACTGCGTCCAGATCGCGAGGCGCGTGGCGTGGCAGCTGGGGCAGAAGTACCGGCACTTACAGGAGAAGGCGAGCAGGTACTCGTGCGTACACGCGTTGCAGCGGATGCGCGCGAACCCGTGCTCGAGCACCCCGCAGGCGAG
>JAYTVE010000578.1:0-2846 GCA_043744185.1 Gemmatimonadota bacterium
CCGAGGAATCCCTTGCCATTGAGCAAGCCGTCGAGGAGTGTCACGGCCTGGTCGCCGCCCGTGGCGCCGTACGCCTCGAAGACCGCCATCATCTCCGTCTTGTCGCGCTCGCGCAGCTCCTTGCCCTTCACGATGCCATCGAGGCGCGCAAATGCGGTGCGATACTTCGCCGCCGTGACTGCGCGGGCCGCGCTCACGCGCACGTCGCGATCGCTGTCGGTGAGGGCGCGCTCGAGCAGCTGCATCGCGCCCGCCGATCCGATTTCCGCCAGCGCGATCACACACGCAGCACGGACGTCGGCGTCGCCGTCGGCGAGCAGCTTGCCCATCGGGGCGACGGCGGCGGCCGTCTTGAGCGCGCCCGAACGTCGGATTGCCTCGATCGCCACCAGCCGGTCCTGACTGCCGATGAGGCGCACGAGTTCGATCGTGTTCGATCGCGCGATGCGGTCGGCGGCGGTCTCGAGCATCGCCTTGAGCGGTGCCTGCTCGAGCTTGTGCAGCCAGGCCAGCACCGTTCCGAGCGAGGTCACGCGCAGCTGGTCGAAGAGCGCCAGAATCTCCTCCTGCGACGGCAGCTGCGCCGTGAGGTCGAGGCCCTGCAGCACCTGCGCCAGCGCCGCCGGCTCGCTCAGGCGATCGGGCAACCGTGCGACGCGATCCTTGTGTATCGGCAAGAGGTTGGGGGCGCGGCCCGCCGCCACCCCCGACTCCCTCAGGAGCAGGGCGACCGTCTTGAGGTCGCCCGCCTGCAGAAGAGAGAGCACGAACTGTTCCAGCAGCTCGCACACCTCGTCGCGCACGTCGGCCTCGCCCTGCAGCTCGAAGGTGTCGAGCAGCATCGTGATGACGGTCTGGCGGTGATCGCGCGAGTACTCCTTTGCGAAGGCTCGGCGCAGCGTCTCGAGCTCCGTCTCGTCGAGGAAGTAGAGCGAGCTATCGAAGTCCGCGAGGTTGACGACGCCGCTCTTGCGCTGCTCCTCGGCGTCGCCGGACCCTTGGCCCGCTTCCGCTTCGTCAGCCGAGCCTGTGAGCGCCGCCCGGGCGCGCACGGAACGTCCCTCGAGGTCGTCGCTCCAGCGCGCGGGCGGTCCCATCTGCTCGTCGAATGCCGGACCATCGCCGCCGATCTCGACATAGCGATACTTGAGATAGCCGAACCCGGACTCCCAGAGCAGCGTGAGCAGGTCGTCGTCATCGGGGCCACCGCGGCGGACACGCGGCAGTAGTTCGATGAGCCGGATCCACTCCTCCACCTCGACGCCGCGCGCGATGGACAGCGCGCGCACGCCGTCCTTGTAGAAGAGCCACGCGAAGGAGTCGTTGCCCTTGCCGTCCTCCGCGTAGACGACGTGCGGCCCGTAGCGTATCTCCGTTTCGGCGACCGTGAGCGTGACGTCGTCGTCGGCGGCCCACACCGCCTTGAACGAGGCCTGCACGACCTCCACGGCCTTGAGCCAGGTGGGGTTGTTGCCGGGATAGAGCTGGCGCGCCTTGAGCGCCTTCGCCGTGTTGCGCAGCAATTCCTCAAGTGCGACGGGCGGTACCTGCCCGTCGAAGTCGTCGTCGACCACCGGAATCGGCCGCGAGGGGGTGCTCACGGCGTGAACCCCTCCATCGCACTGATCTGCGCCACGTCCTTGTCGCCGCGGCCGCTTACGCAGAGCAGCACCGGCTCCGTGGCCGACCAACGTCCCTTCGCGGCCGCCATCCACGCGACGGCGTGCGCCGTCTCGAGCGCCGGGATGATCCCCTCGAGACGCGAGAGGATGCGGACGCCGTCCAACGCGTCCGTGTCGGTCACCGACACGTACTCGGCGCGTCCCGACAGCTTGAACCACGCATGCTCCGGACCAACGCCGGGATAGTCGAGGCCCGCGGAAATCGAGTGCGCCGGATGCACCTGCCCGGCCGCATCCTGCAGCAACAATGAAAGCGCGCCATGGAGTACGCCCGGCGTGCCCGCGGAGAGCGTGGCGCTGTGACGCCCCGTGTCGATGCCCTCACCCGCGGCTTCGACGCCGACGAGTTCGACGTCGGCGTCCTGCACGAACGGGTAGAAAATTCCCATCGCGTTCGAGCCGCCGCCGACGCACGCCACCACGGTGCGCGGCAGCCGCCCCGTGAGGGCCAGCACTTGCGCGCGCGCCTCGTCGCCGATGATGCGCTGGAAATCGCGCACCATCCGCGGATACGGCGCGGGGCCAACCACCGAGCCGATGATGTAGTGCGTTGCGCCGACATTGGTCACCCAATCGCGGATCGCCTCGGTGGTCGCGTCCTTGAGCGTGCGCGTGCCACTGGTGACCGGGACGACGGTCGCGCCGAGCAGCTTAATGCGGAAGACGTTGAGCGCCTGACGCTGCATGTCTTCTTCGCCCATGTAGACCACGCACTCGATGCCGAACTTGGCGCAGATCGTCGCGGTCGCGACGCCATGCTGGCCGGCGCCTGTTTCGGCGATGATGCGCGTCTTGCCCATGCGGCGCGCGAGCAGTGCCTGCGCGATCGTGTTGTTGATCTTGTGGGCGCCCGTGTGGTTCAGGTCCTCGCGCTTGAGCAGCACGCGCGCTCCGACCAGTTGCGAGAAACGCGGGGCCTCGGTCAGCGCGCTCGGACGTCCCACGAAGTCACGCAACAGACCATCAAGCTCCGCATGAAATGCACGATCGCTCATGGCCGCCGCGAACGCCGCCTCGAGTTCATCGAGTGCGGGGATGAGCGTCTCTGGGACGTATCGGCCCCCGAAGGGACCAAAACGACCGGCGTCGGTGGCCGGCGGCGACTCGTGAAGAACGGCGGTCATGCGCGGGACGGCGGGCTCGAGATGGGTACGGACTTCGAAA
>JAYTVE010000579.1:0-9523 GCA_043744185.1 Gemmatimonadota bacterium
CTTCAAAATGTGCTCGCCACCGTCGAGCCGCTCGCCCACGAGCAGGGTCCGATTTGCGTCTTCGGCGAACGCGGCACCGGCAAGGCGCTCGTGGCGCACGCGTTGCACCGGATGAGCGGGCGTCACGGGGCGTTCGTCGAAATGAGTTGCGCCGACCTCCCCACGTCGAAGCATGAAGCCGAACTCATGGGGCGCGAAGCCGCGGATCCGGCGGAGCGCCGCGTTGGCGCTGTCGAACTCGCGGCGGGCGGCACCCTGTTTCTCGCCGATGTCGAGCGACTCGATCCGCGCGCGCAGCAGCGGCTCGTCACCATCATTGACGACGCCACGTATGCGCGTGTCGAGGGCACGCGGCAGCGTCGTTCCGATGTGCGGGTCGTCGCCGCCACGTCGCTCGCCCTCGCGGATGCCGCGGCCGCGCGCACGCTCCGTCCCGATCTCGCCGCACGGCTGGGCGAGCGGGTGATCGGGCTGCCCCCGCTTCGTCAGCGTCGTGGTGACATCCGCCTGCTCGCCGAGAAATTTCTGGTCGAGATTGGCGGCGCGAATCCGCCACGCCTCACCGAGGCCGCCGGCGAGGCGCTCGAGCGCTACGGCTGGCCGGGCAACGTGCAGGAGTTGCGCGCCGTCCTCGAGCGTGCGGTGCTGCTCGCCGGCGGCGCGCCCATCCAGCCGCGGGATCTCGCGCTCGCCGACGGCGTGGGCCCGCGTCCGCAACCTGCGCCGCCGGTCTCCCTCGAAGAGATGGAACGTCGTCACATTGCCGAGGTGCTGGCGCACGTCGGCTGGCACCAGGGGCGCGCCGCAGACGTGCTCGGCATCTCCGCCAAGACGCTTTACCGAAAGATTCGCGAGTACGGGCTCGAACGCCCGCACGCAGGCGCGCTCACCCGTTGACCGGACCCGCGGCATGAAAGTGCTCGTGATCGAGGACGATCCCACCGTCGGCCAGTTCGTCAAGCGGGGGCTCGAGGAGCAGCGCTATGTCGTGGACCTCGCGGCCGATGGCGAGTCGGGCGAGCGCCTCGCCGCAACGCAGCAGTACGATCTCGTCATCCTCGACATGCGCCTCCCGGGAAAGAACGGCATCCAGGTGCTGGAGTCGCTGCGCGCGCGCGGCTTCGAACGGCCGGTACTCGTGCTCACTGCGCAGGACGCCGTCGACGCGAAAGTGAAGACGCTGCGCGCGGGCGCCGACGACTACGTCACGAAACCGTTCGCCTTCGAGGAACTGCTCGCGCGCGTCGAGGCGCTCGCGCGCCGCCCCAAGGCGATCGCGCGCCCCGTGCTCACCGTCGCCGATCTCGTGCTCGATCAGGACACGCGCGAGGTGCGGCGCCATGGCGAGCCGATCGAGCTCACGCCCAAGGAGTACGCGGTGCTCGAGTACCTCATGCGCCACGCCGGGAAGGTCATGAGTCGCACGCTCATCACCGAGTATGCCTGGGGCTATCACTTCGATCCCGGCACCAATATCGTGGATGTCGTCATCACGCACCTCCGCAAGAAGGTCGACGCGGCGCACGCGCGGAAGCTCATCGGCACCGTGCGCGGTGTCGGGTACGTGATCAAGCCGTAGCCTATGGCATCCGTTCGCACGCGCCTCACGGCGGCGTACACCGGCGCGCTCGCCGGTACGCTCGTGATCTTCACCTTCGCGCTGCTCGTCGCGCGCACCGAGGGCAACTTCGCCGAGCTGCAGCGCTCCGTAGCCGACCAGGCGAGCGCGGCCGCGCGCGCCATCAAGCAGTCGGAGCTTTCGAACCAACCCGTTACCGTGCCGGGCGACAAGCCCGGCAGTCGCACGGTCAACCCGATGCTCCGCATCGCGCTCGAGGGGGTGCCAAGCTACCTGCTCGTGCTTGATGACACCGGCAAGACGCTCTACGCGTCCTTCGCGGTCCGCCAACTCACGGACGACGACATCGCCACGCTCGTGCGCACCTCGCTGCAGCTCTCCGCCACGCGGCCGAGCGTGAAGGTGACGCTCCGCGAGGACCAGTTGCTGTTGGTGACGCGCGAAGAACCGGGAGACGTCCAGCGCGGCGCGCGGCCGATGCGCGTCGTGGCTGGCGCGAGCACGCGCCGCGTGGGCGTCATCCCGCCCGAGCAGTGGACGATCATGCTGGGCGTCGCACCGCTCCTCATCGGCGTCTCGGTGTGGCTCGCCTGGATGATCGCCGGCAATGCCCTGCGCCCGGTCGATCGGGTCATCGACGAGGTGGAGGCCATCACGGATGGCCGCTCGCTGCATCGCCGCCTGAACGTCGAGGCGCGCGGCGACGAGCTCGACCGACTCGCCGCCACGCTCAACGAGATGATCGCGCGTCTCGAGACGTCCTTCAGCGCCCTGCGCCGCTTCACCGCTGACGCCAGTCACGAGCTCAAGACGCCGCTGACCGTCATGCGCGCCGACGTCGAGCGCGCGATGCAGGTGCCCGCTGGTTCCGGCGACCAACTCGTCGCGCTCGAGGAGGCACTCGCCGAGTCGGCGCGCATGGCGGATCTCGTCGACTCGCTCCTCACGCTGGCACGGGCCGACGAAGGGCGCTTCGAGGTCCATCGAGAACCGCTGCAGCTCGAGCCGCTCGTGCGAGACGTCGCCGAGACCGCGCACATCCTCGGCGAGTCGCAGGGCATCGAGATCACGCTGCCGGTCATGGAAGACGCCATGGTCATGGGCGATCGCGCACGCCTGCGGCAGCTGCTGCTCAACCTGATCACCAACGCGATCAAGTACACGCCGGCTGGTGGCAGTGTCGAAATCGCCCTCTCTCGGCGGATCGATGGCGTATCCGTCTCGGTCCGCGACACCGGCATCGGCATTGCGGCCGCGGATTTGCCATTTGTATTCGAGCGTTTCTGGCGCGCAGATCGCGCGCGCTCGCGGGCGTCGGAGCGCGGCGGGTTCGGGCTCGGGCTTGCCATCGCCAAGTGGATCGCGCAGGCGCATGGCGGCACGCTCAGCGTCACGAGCCGTCTTGGCCGCGGGAGCACGTTTACGGTGCTGCTGCCGATTGGTGCAGACGTTTCCCGTCCGGATGGGGAGTCCGTCCTCTCCGACGGCGCGGCTGGGCGTCCCGTTGGGGAGCGGAGTATCGGCGTTTCATAACGCCGACTTCACCGTTTCCTAATCTTCCGGCTATAGCGGCTTCACCTGCCGGGCCTAGAATACTCTCGCGTTCGCAGGCTTCCTTACGAACCATTCCGCGGAGAAGTAGCCCGGCATGTTCAACAACCTGATCGAAAGCAGGGCCAAGAAGCAGAGCTTGGCAGGGACGACCGTCGTCTCGGGCATCATCCACGCTGTCCTCATTGCCGGCGCCGTGTATGCCACGCTCAATGCGGGGCAGAACAACGACAAGGCCAAAGTCGAGGACGTCAAGTTCGTCGACAATACGCCGAAGGACGAGCCGAAGCCCAAGGACGAGCCGCCGCCGCCCAAGCAGGAAGTGGCATCGGTCGCGCCGCCGAAGGGTTTCCAGGTGCTCGTTGCGCCGGTCGACATCCCGGACGTCATTCCCGAAGTCGACCTCTCCAAGAAGGCGACCGACGAAGCCGACTTCTCGGGCAAGGGCGTGGCGGGCGGAACGTCGAAGGGCGTTGGCAACGGCCCGCCGGTGGACATGAACCAGCCCTTCTTCGAGTTTCAGGTGGAGAAGCCCGTGGTTCCGAACGGTGGCGCCTCGCCTCGGTACCCGGAGATCCTGCGTTCGGCGGGCGTCGAGGGCGAAGTGCTCGCCCAGTTCGTGGTGGACACGTCGGGTCGCGTCGAGATGAACTCCTTTAAGGTGTTGCGTTCGACGCACGACCTCTTCGTGGCCGCGGTGCGCCAGGCGCTGCCCGGCATGAGGTTCATTCCCGCAGAAGTCGGCGGGCGTCACGTAAAGCAGTTGGTGCAGCAGCCGTTCGCCTTCGGTATCCAGAAGTAGCCCAGTCTTCCTCTTCCGTTCTCGGAGCAATCGACGATGGATCTCTCGCTGATGGAACTGTTCGCCTCGATGGGCCTGTTCGCCAAGGGCATCGTCCTGGTGCTGTCGCTTATGAGCATGTATTCGCTGACCGTCATGATCCAGAAGTGGTGGGGGCTGCGCGCCGCACAGGCTGAGACGCTCAAGTTTGCGCCGGAATTCTCGCAGTTCCTCGAGGAGGACAACCTCGTTGAGGCGATCCACCTCGCCGAGGGCTACAAGAAGTCGCACGTCGCCAAGGTGCTTGGCGGCGCGCTGGGCGAAATTCGTCCGCTGATCCAGGATGGCTCGGTCACGGTCGCCGACATCAACTCGGCCGAACGTGCCGTCGAGCGCGAAATGCTGATGACCATCGTGCAGCTCAAGCGCGGTCTCGGCGTGCTCGCCACGGTCGGCGCCACGGCGCCGTTCGTCGGCCTGCTCGGCACTACGATGGGCATTGTGAATGCCTTCACGGGCATGGCCAAGTCGGGTTCGGGTGGTATCGCCTCGATCGCTGCCGGCGTCGCCGAGGCGCTCATCACGACCGCCTTCGGCCTCCTCGTGGCCATCCCGGCCGTGTGGGCGTTCAACTACTTCCAGACCAAGATCGACAACCTCACGGCCGAGATGACGTACTCGTCCAAGGAAATGATCGACTACTTGATCAAGGGCGTCTCGGGCGAGTTCGGCCGCAGCCGCTTCACGAAGGAGTTCAACACGCAGTCGAACGCGAACGCCCCGATCAGCAAGTAAGCCCGCCCACTTCTTCACCAAGGGATATCACCCATGGGCATGTCAATGGGCGGGGGCTCGGCCGTCAAGGCGGAGCCGAACGTGACACCGATGATCGACGTGATGCTCGTACTCCTGATCATCTTCATGATCGTCGTGCCGGCCATCAACGCCGGCTTCAACGCGGTGCCGCCGAAGGGGATCAACCTCAAGGCGCGTCCCGAGGAGCCGGGCGAAGTGGTCCTGGGCATCGATGCCGATGGCAAGTACTACCTCGACAAGAAGCCGATCAAGAACGAGACGCTCGCCGAGCAGCTCAAGGCCATTTACGACGCGCGCTCGACAGACAAGATTCTGTACGTCAAGGCGCACAATGAGCTGAAGTACGAGAAGGTCATCGACGCGCTCGACATTGCCAGCAAGGCGGGCGTCCGCATGACCGGCATGATCTCGGACCAGATCTCGGGTACGATGTCTACTGTGCCGGGCGATAACCCGCTCGTCAGCAAGGAGGTCAAGCCCTAATGAGTATGTCAGCGGGTGGTGGGGGCTCAAGCCTCTCGAACGACATCAACGTCACGCCGATGATCGACGTGCTCCTCGTGCTCCTGATCATCTTCATGATCGTGGTGCCGATGTCACGGAAGGTCGTTGACATCCAGCTCCCCGATCCGACTCCGCAGCAGGCACCACCGGGTGCCGTCTCGACGCAAATTGTGCTCGAGGTCACCGCCGGCGGTGTCTACTCGGTCAACAAGGAAGTCGTCCCGAAGGAAAAGCTCCTCGCTCGGCTCAAGGAGATCTACGATCCCCGTCCCGAGAAGGTCATCTTCGTGAAGGGTGCCAACGACGTGACCTATCAGGACGTCGTCTGGGGCATCGACCAGGCCCGCGGTGCCGGGGTCAAGGTCATCGGCGTTCCGCCGAAGGACGTGCTGAAGTAAATCTCGGTTTCCTCACGGGAACCTGTGCGGCGGACGAACCCTTTTGGGTCCGTCCGCCGTACTAGTTGGGGGAGTGGATCCAGCCGACCACGTGACCCCGTTCCGCAATGCCGACTGATTTCGATCTGATGTCCGACGCTCCCGACGCCCCTGCCGACGAGACTCCCGCGCCCATGGGCCGCGGGAAGCTCAGGCCGCTCGTGGGTATCCCGGGCGTCACGTCGGCGGCCAACTGGCGGGGCGCGTCGGTCTCATTCGTCATTCACGCACTCATCATCGTGCTCCTGCTGCTGCCGGCCTTGGTCCCGGAAGTGCTCGACTTCCAGGAAAAGGAAGGTGCCGGCGGTCCCGGTCCAGCGGGCGGTGGTGGCGGTGGTCGTCGGGGCACCGGTGGTGTGTTCACCCCCGATCGCGCCGAGCGACTCCGCTACATCGAGCCGCCGCGCACGCAACCGGTGCCGACACCGGTGCCGATCGTTCCGCCGCTCGAGCAGAAGAAACCGGAGGAGAAGAAGCCCGATCCTCCGACGCCCGTTCCGCCGACCCCGGCGCCGCCCGCCGCGGCGCCGGTTGCGCAAGCGGAGACGCCGGGAACGGGTGGTGGCGCGGGTGACGACGGATCCAAGGGCACCGGCGTTGGGTCCGGCGGTGGCGTCGGTTCCGGCGTGGGCACTGGACGCGGCAGCGGCGACGGACCAGGCACCGGAGGCGGTATGCTCGACAAGTATCCGCCAAAAGTCACCAGCATGCCGATCCTTCCCCTGCCGATTCCCGAGGGGGTGCGCCCCTATCACCTCAAGGCGCTCTTCGACGTGGACGAGACCGGGAAGGCGAAGCTCATCGCGTACAACCAGAGCCGGAACGACAACTACAATCGCCGGGTCTGGCAGATGCTGCAGGAGATGCGGTTCCGCCCCGCCACTCGACGCGACGGACTGGCGGTGCGCGACACCTTCGAACTTCGCGCCGACGCGCCGTAGGACCCACTCCGGCCTGGGGGAGAGGAGCAGCTTTGGGGAGCGTGAATAATTGTCTACCCTCTTGCTGGCGCTAGCGTTACACGGCCCGTACTTTTGGGAACTCGCTGAACGTTTTCGGAGCGTTGTCGGAGGGAAATCCGGCCGTTTCCGATCTTCCTCGATATCCCGACGGCTCACAGCATGACGCCACCGGCCGCGCCCGACAACGCGACCGATCAGCCCACGGGTTTTGTCAAAGCCCTGACCCTGACGGACGCGACGATGCTTGTCGCGGGTTCCATGATCGGGTCGGGGATTTTCATTGTCTCCGCGGACATTGCCCGTACGTCTGGTGGCTCCGGCTGGCTGATCCTCGCTTGGGTCGTCACCGGAATCATGACGCTGCTGGGTGCACTCGCCTACGGTGAGCTCGCGGCCATGTATCCGAAAGCGGGCGGCCAGTACGTGTTCCTGCGCGAGGCCATGGGCCCGCTGATGGGTTTCCTGTACGGATGGACGCTCTTCCTCGTCATCCAGACTGGAACGATCGCGGCCGTCGGCGTCGCCTTCGGTCGCTTCCTCGGCGTGGTCGTACCAGCGTTCACTCCCGATCTCTTCAGTTGGTTTCCCCACGCCGTGGTACAGACGCCCGGTGGTGTGGCCGAGTTCGGACTGTCGGCGCAGCGGTGTGCGGCACTCTTCTGCATCTGGTCCATCACGCTCGTGAACCTGCGTGGAGTGCGGGAAGGGAAGTGGATCCAGACGACGCTCACGACCATCAAGTTGACGTCGATCGCGTTGCTCATCGTGCTCGGACTCACGGTTGGACGCAACGCGGGCGCGCTCACGGCCAACTTCACGGGCACGGGCATCTGGGGCCAGGCGGCGCTCGGCCCCGCGTTCACGATCACGTTTGGCACGGTGCTGGTCGGCTCGCTCTTTTCAAGTGACGCCTGGAACAACGTGACCTTCGCCGCTGCCGAAGTGCAGAACCCGGCGAAGAATCTGCCCCGCGCGCTCCTGCTGGGCACCGGCATCGTGACGCTGCTCTACTGCCTCGTGAACGTGGCCTACCTGCAAGCGCTTCCGCTGGTCGGCGATGCCGCGGGCACCACCGCGTTCGCGCGTGGAATCCAGCATGCCACGCAGGATCGCGTTGCTACCGCGTTCGTCGAACAGATGTTCGGCGGTTCGGCGCCGACCATCATGGCCATCGCCATCTTCATCTCGGCCTTCGGCTGCAGCAACGGGATGATTCTCTCCGGTGCGCGGGTGTACTGGGCGATGGCGCGTGATGGCCTGTTTTTCCGCAAGGCCGGCACGCTCAGCGCGCGCGGCGTGCCGGCGGGGGCGCTCATCGCGCAGGCGATCTGGTGCTCCGTGCTCTGCCTGACAGGCACGTACGGCCAACTGCTCGACTACGTCGTATTTGCAGCGCTCCTGTTCTATGCGCTGACCACCATCGGCCTCTTCGTGCTGCGCGCGAAGCGGCCGGACGTCGCGCGCCCGTATCGCGCGATCGGCTATCCCGTGTTGCCCGCGCTCTACATCGTGCTGGCAACCACCGTGGCGATGATCCTCCTTGTCGCCGACAAGACCCGCGCTCAGGCGCTCTCCGGCCTTGGCATCGTGTTGCTCGGAATTCCCGTGTACGCCCTCTGGCGCAACGCCGCTGCCCGCACGCCCGCCCACGCGGTCGCCGCGGACTAGCGACACCGCCGCTCCTCCCTTTCGTCTCCCACCCCACGTAGACCGATCATGGGTCCGTCGCAGTCAAATCTCCTCGGCATCGTTCTCGGCGCGTCCGCATTCGCGCTCATCTTCGCCATCTTGCTGGCGCGCTGGGTGCTCGCGCGCGGCACCGGCACCGATGCCATGCGCGCGATTTCGAACGCCATTCAGGAAGGCGCTGAGGCGTATCTCGCGCGCCAGTACAAGACGATTGCCATGTTGGCGGTGCTCGTTGCCATCGTGCTCGCCGTCGGATATGGCGTCGTCCGGCACTCAACGGACTCGGACCCCGTGAGCGACCCGAAGGTCCTCGCCCTCTTCATTACGGTGTCCTTCCTGCTCGGCGCGATCTGCTCAGCCTTCGCAGGCTTCATGGGCATGTGGATCTCGATCCGCGCGAACATCCGCGTGGCGGCCGCCGCCACGGAGTCGCTCAACGCGGCGCTACAGACGGCGCTCCGCGGTGGTGCGGTGTCTGGCTTCTTCACCGTCGCGATGTCGCTCATGGGGGTCGGCGGGCTCTACGCCATGCTGACGCTGTTCGCGCCGGTTGGCGTGGATGCGAATGCGTGGGCCAAGAAGATCCCCTTCCTGATTGTCGGCTTCGGCTTCGGCGCCTCGTTCGTGGCGCTCTTCGCCCAGCTGGGTGGCGGCATCTATACCAAGGCGGCTGACGTCGGTGCGGACCTGGTGGGCAAGGTGGAAGTCGGCATCCCCGAAGATGATCCGCGCAACCCCGCCGTGATCGCGGACCTCGTCGGTGACAACGTCGGTGACTGTGCCGGCCGCGGCGCCGACCTCTTCGAGTCCACCGCCGCCGAGAACATCGGTGCGATGATCCTGGGCGTCACGCTCTTCAAGGCGTTCGGTTTTGCCGGCATCCTCTTCCCGCTGGTGATCGGCGCGTTCGGCATCGTCGCCAGCGCGGTCGGCGTCATGGTCGTGAAGACCGACGGCACCGAGGACCCGATGGCCGCGCTCAATCGCGGCTTCTACACCACGGCCGTCCTTGCCACGATCGGGCTTTGGGTGGCGTGCAAGTGGCTGTTGTCCCCGCAGACCGCCCCGGCCGACGCGTGGATGTACTTCGGTGCGGCCGGTACCATCGGCGTGCTCACCTCGGTGGCCTTCGTCTTCATCACGCAGTACTACACGGAGTACCGCTACCGCCCGGTGAAGTCGATCGCCGAAGCCTCGCAGACCG
>JAYTVE010000580.1:0-9465 GCA_043744185.1 Gemmatimonadota bacterium
GCGATGATTCGCGACCTCCGCTTCTCCAACGGGATCCCGGTCATCGACATGTGGCAGACGCTCGAGCCGCGCCTCGAGAACGTCCGCCGTGACCTCGCCGCCGATTTCGGCTGCGAGCCCGATGAAATGGCGATCGTCCGCAACGCCTCCGAGGCCAACGAGACCATGATCTTCGGCCTGGACCTCAAGAAGGGCGACGAGGTCGTCGTCACCAACCAGAACTACGGCCGCATGCTCAACGCCTGGAACCAGCGCGTGCGACGCGACGGCATCGTGCTCAAAACCGTCTCGTTCAAGGTGCCGTCCACCGACGATCACGTCGTCGAACAGTTCATGAGCGCGGTCACGCCGCGCACCAAGGTCATCGAGATCACGCACATCACGAACCTCACCGGCCAGATCCTCCCGGTGCGGAAGCTCGTCGACAAGTGCCGCCCGCTCGGCATTCAGGTCTTCGTCGATGGGGCGCACGCCTACGCGCACTTCCCGTTCACGCGCGACCAGCTCGGCGCCGACTACTACGGCACGAGCCTTCACAAGTGGCTCACCGCCCCCATCGGTACCGGCTTCATGTACGTGCGCCGCGACAAGATTCCCGCGCTCTGGCCGCTCATGGCGGGCAACCCGGGTCAGGACGCCGACATCCGGAAGTACGAGGAAATCGGCACGCACCCGGCCGCCAACCACAACGCGATCGGCGTTGCCCTCGCGTTCCACCGCGGCATCGGTGCCGAGCGCAAGATTGCCCGCCTCCGCTGGCTGCGTGACCGCTGGGCCAAGCGCGTGATCGCCGAGAATCCGCGCGTCAAGGTGCTCACCCCGCTCGACGGCGAGCGCGCCGGCGCCATCGCCCTCGTTCAAGTGGAGGGGATCGACACGCCGAAACTCCAGCAGTGGCTGCAGTCGAAGTACGGCATCGTTACCGTGGCCATCGTGCATGAGGAGTTCCACGGGCTTCGTGTGACGCCCAACGTGTACACCACCCGCGACGAAGTGGATCACTTCGCGGACCGGATCCTGGCGGCGGCGCGCTCCGGCATCGCCTGAGCCTCGCGCGGCACGCATCCTGCTCTTGAGACGGGAGTCCATCGGCGCGGTCTGGCCGGTGACTCCCGTCACGGGAGCATCGGAACTCCCGCCTCGCCCGAAGGGTCTACTGCTATCTCGTGCTGGAATGACCGCTGGGTCGTCCCTACCTTTGACTGTGGGGCGGTCTACTTTGGCCCGTCACTTGTTTACCTCTTCATGGCCCTCGTGCACTTTCCTCGCCTTTCCGCGCTGCGATTGACCCCCTCCGGCCCTCGGCTGGTGGTCGGCCTGATCGGGCTCGCCGGGATCATCGCTGGCTGCTCCAAGTCGCCCACCAACGTCCTGCCATTTCTCCCCGGCGGCGATCGGCTCAGGTTCCAGAGCCAGCTCTCGAACATCATCGCCGGCTCGGTCATCCCGCCGTTCAAGATCCAGATCGTCGACACTGGCGGCGCGCTCGTCAATCGCGGCGCGGTGGACGTGACGCTCACCCTCGACTCGACCGATCCGCGCGACACGCTCTTCGGTCCCACCGTCGCCCAGACGATTCAGGGCGAGGCGACTTTCGGTAACCTCTTCTTCAAGCGCGCCGCACCGACCTTCCGCCTGATCGCCACGGCGCGCGGTCTCACGGGCGCCGTGTCGCAGACCTTCGCCGTCTCCGTCGGCCTACCCGCGAAGCTCGCCTTCGCCGTGCAGCCTTCCACGGTCATCGCTGGCGAAAAAATGGTGCCGGCACTGCAGGTCGTCGTGCAGGATGCCGTCGGCAACATCATCGCGAACGACACCGGTCTCGTGGTGCTGCAGGTGCTCACCGGCCCGAGCGGTGCCGCGCCGCGCAATGGGGCCGTCAATGCGGTGGCGGGCACGGCGCGCTTCGACTCGCTGCGCATCAACACGGCCGGCCCGAGCTTCACGCTCACGGCCATCGGTCCCGTGGGTCGCAACCTGATTCCTGCCGTCAGCACGGTCTTTACCGTGACGCCGGGGACGCCGCGCAAGCTCGTCTTCTCGACGCAGCCCTCCACGAGCGTCGTCGGCACGGCCATCAACCCGCCGATCGCCGTCACGGTGGCCGACTCGATGAACAACATCGCCACCACCTTCACTGGGCCGGTCGTGCTCGACTTCGACGTGAACCCCACAAGTGCGACGCTCGGTGGCACCACCACCGTCAACGCCGCCTCCGGCGTCGCCACCTTCACGGGCATCTCGATCAACCTCACCTCCGGCGGCACCTCCGGCTATCGCCTGCGGGCGACGGCAGCGGTGGTGCCGGCTGACACGGCGCGCAGCGGCTTCTTCAGCATCGTCCCATGATCCGCCTCGCGCGCGTCCTCACCCTCGTGATCGCCGCGGCTCTCCTGCCGCGTGCGGCGCACGCTCAGTTCGCCCTCGACGCCGACCTCCGGCGCGCCATCCAGACCTATCAGGCCGGTCGCTTCGACGCGGCTGCCAGCGATCTCGCCCGCATCGCGGCGCGGCCGACGCTTACCACGCCCGACAAGGCCGTCGCCCTGCTCTATCGCGGCTTCGCGCTCTTCCGTCTCAAGCGCGACGCCGACGCCTCCAGGGCGCTCGAACTCGCCGTCGTCACCGATCCGACACTTCGCCCGGATCCGGTCACGCACACCCCGGAACTGCTCGACGCCTGGCGTCGTGCGCGCACGCGCGTGCCGCTGCTCCACACCTTCGAGCTCGCGCCCACGGAGTTCGTGCCCGGCATCGATAGCGCCGCGCGCATCGACTACTCGTTGGAAGTGCCGGCCGCCGATCGCAGCTACGTGGCGCAGATGCGCTTCCTGCTCGTGCGCGCCGGCAGTGCCGATTCCGTCGAGGCATGGAAGGGCACCGAGGGGCAGGTGGCTCGCTGGGACGGGAACGTGCGTGGACAGCCGATCGCGGCTGGCATGTGGGAGATGATCCTCGAGGCCCGCGCGCCCGGCTCCGAAGTCGCCGGCTTCTCGCGTCGCCGCGTCGAGGTCGAGGTGCTCGCGCCCGGCGATCGCCGCCTCACCATGCCGGTTGCTCCGCGCATGCTGCCCGAGACCGTCACCTACAATCGCGTCGACGAAGCCACCAAGAGTGCGCGCATCACACGCGGCCTCTGGATGCTCGCCATCGGCGGCGCGATGAGCTGGTACAGCAATTCCAATTACCAGCATGCGATCGACGAGACCCCCAAGGGCTCGGGACAGCGCATCGTCGTCGCCGGCAGCTACGTCGGCGGCGTTGGCCTCCTCGGCCTTGGTTCGTGGTATACCATCACGGGATGGCGCCGCAGCTACGAATCGCCCGTGGCCTTCCAGAGTCCGGAAAACGTGCGCCGCAATCGAGAACTCCGAACACAGTACGCCGCAGACTCCGCGCGCGTCGTCGAGCACAACCGCGCGCTGGCCGGCGGTCGGCTCGTCCGGCTCCGTTTCCTTGGGGAGGGCTCCAAGTGACCCGTCGCATCGGAACCCTCCTCGCCGGCGTCGCGCTGCTCACGGCGGTCGCGGCCTGCGATCCCTTCGCGCCGCTCGGCGTGCTCACCGATGAGCAACTGCTCGAGAGCATCAGCTTCACTCCCGATTCCGCCGACGTGCGCGTGGGCGACTCGGTGCTCGTGACCGTCAAGCGCGTAGGCAAGGGCGGCGGCACAATCTCGAACGGGACAGTGGTGCTGACCGTGGGCAACCCGCTCCTCATCAGCATCACGAATGCCGCATACGTGAAGGGGCTGCGCGTCGGTACCACCGAAGTGCTCGGCACCCTGTCCGGCCGGCGCGGTTCGGCCGTCATTCGCGTCATTCCGTAGCACTGCGCGCGGCGCCCCGATCGGGGCGCCGTGTCGCTAGCCCATCGCGGACGGCAGCTCCAACTGGAAGCTGAAGCGGGTTCCGCGATCCACCACCGAATCCACCTTGAGCTCGCCGCCCATGGCGGCGATCAGCTTGTGGCAGGTGGCGAGACCCAGCCCCGCACTCGAGAAGAAATAGTCGCTCTGTGGCCCGCGCAGGCGGAACGCATCGAACAGCGTGTGCATCACCGCCGGCGGAATTCCGCGGCCGGTGTCGCTCACCGAGAACTCCATGCGCATCCGGTCCGTCGCCTCGCCCGCCAAGCGCACCGAGCCCTTTTCCGTGAACTTGAGCGCGTTGGTCGTGAGGTTGAGCAGCACGCGCTGAAGTGCGGCCGGGAAGCCGATGCGCCCGTCCAGTTCGGGCACCGTCGCCTCGAGGAGCAGTCCTTTTTCCTCGGCCATCGGGCGGACGATGTTGATCGTCTGCTGCATGATGTCCGCCACCGAGAACGGCACCGGTTCCGGATCCATCAGCCGCAATCCACCACGCGCGAGCTCCATCACGTCGTTGGCCAGCCCCGAGAGGCCGAGCGCCGCTGAATAGACCAAGCCCAACTGCCGCGCCTGCAACGTTGTGACGGGGCCCGATTGGCCGTTGCGCAATCTTTCGGCCAGGAACAGGATCGACCCCAGCGGCGAGCGCATGTCGTGCGCTACCTCCGCCAGCAGCTTGGGCGCCTCGATGCCGGAGAGCTTCGTGAGGAAGCGCTGCCCGGCATCGGCTTCGAGCGCCATCTCCACCCGCTCGAACGCCATCAGCAGCTGCGTCAGGTCGCGCACGTCGCCCGCAGGCGCCGACTCGATCTCCAGCAGGAACACGTGGCGGAGCAATCCCGCCACGCGATGCGCATAGACGAAGCTCGGTACCGCCCCGAGCGTCGGCACTGCGCCGTCGGCGGCGATGTGCACGGCAGCCTCGATCGTGGCGAGCGCGTCGGCGAGCACGTCGCGGGATACCCCCTCCGGGCGCGCGCGCGACTCGTCCGTGCACATCCGGTCCACGGCGCGTGTGAGCGCCGCCCACACCACGCCACTCCGCGGTGCGGGTCTCGGCGTCGCGCGCAGCGCGTCGATGACCTCCACGCCCGGAGGTGTCGAGATCCTCGAGTGGATCGCGGCGCTGTTCCGGGGCGTGTTGGGCCCGCTCGTGCGGTGCAGCGGGTTCACGCTACCCCTCGGTCGACTCGGCCGGCTCTTCGCGACGGATGCCGTGCTTTTCCATCAGGCGGTAGAGCGTGGTGCGGTCGATGTCGGCGAGGCGCGCCGCCTTCGACATGTTGAACCCCGCGCGCGCGGTCAGACGGCTCAGGTACTCGCGCTCGAAGTGCGCGATCACCTTTTCCTTGGCCGTGTGGTAGGCCTCACCCATGACGTTGGGCGGGAAGCCGCCTTCGCCCGCGGCCGCGCCGCGTGACATGCCACCGTCGTCCTCGTGCAGCGGAATATCGTCCGGGCGGACAATGCTGCCGGCTTCCGCCAACACCGCGAGGTGCTCGATGACGTTCTGCAGTTCGCGCACGTTGCCGCGCCACTGGCGCGTACGCAGGAATGCGATCGCCTCGTCGGAAAACTTGGGGCTGGCCTCGGTGTTGCCGTGATGGCGGCTCCAGTAGTGCGCGAGGAAGTGGTTGGCCAGCAGCGGAATGTCTTCGGTGCGCTGACGCAGCGAGGGCAGCTTGATGGGAACCACGCGCAACCGGTAGAGCAGGTCCTCGCGTAGCAGGCCCGACGCAGCCGCATCGGCCGGCTCGCGGTTGGTCGCCGAGATGAAGCGCACGTTCACGATCGCGTCCACCTGCTCGGAGCCCACGCGACGCACCACGCCGTCCTGGAGGACGCGCAGCAGCTTCGCCTGAATCGAGAGGGGCATCTCGGTCAGCTCGTCCAGAAAGAGCGTGCCGCCGTTGGCTGTCTCGAGGAGTCCAGGCTTGTCGCGGTCGGCCCCGGTGAAGGCGCCCTTCCGGTGGCCGAACATTTCCGACTCGAGCAGCGGCTCGGGCATGGCCGCGCAGTTGATCGCCACGAGCTGCCGCGAAGCGCGCCGCGAGTGCCGGTGGATGAACTGCGCGATCAGCTCCTTGCCGGTGCCGCTCTCGCCCGTGATCATCACCGAGGCGTCCGTGGCCGCGACGCGGCGCGCCAGCTCGACCGCCTTCCGGAACAAGGGCGAGATGCCCAGCAGCACCATCTTGTCGGAGTTGCCGCTGTCCTTCGTGGCCTGCGCGTCCATGTCTCGCGTTTCGCGCGCCACCTTGATGGCGTGCGAGGCTCGGCCGATGAGCACCTGGAGGTGCGTCGCCGCAAACGGCTTCGGGAGGTAGTCCCAGGCTCCTTCGCGCAACGCCTCGATCGACGTCGTGATGCTCGGATTGCCGGTCATCATGACGACGATCGTGTCCTTGTTGTGCGTCAGCGTCGCTTTGAGCACTTCCATGCCGGTGATCGGCGTCAGGAAGAGGTCGCAGAGGACGATGTCCCACTTGCGTGACTGCACGAGGCTGATGGCCTCGTCGCCGCGACCGGTGGACGTGACCTGATAGCCCTCCGACTCGAGGACGGATACGCATCCCTCCCGCAGGGTGCGGTCGTCGTCCACGATCAGGACACGGAGTTCCGCCTTGAACTCGGCCGGGAGGGCCGAGGCATCGGCAATGGCGCCAGCGTCGGCGGCGGTAAACTCGGTGTGGCTACGGCCGGGCGATTGAGCCATGCGGCATTGATTCGACAGGGCCCCGGGAGAGCAGGGCGTGGCTCGCGTGCAACAGTGCGGGACAATATTGGTGATTTACGGCCAAACGTACAGACAAAAGCTGTAGAGAAGTTAACGTCGGACCGGCCGAAACCATGGACAGAGGCCTGATTGTCGCCCCGGAGTCGACCGGCGGGTCACCGCTGGCCCGTCCCTTGCTACACATATGGACGCACCACCCAGCGATACGTCGCATCCCGGCCACATGTAGCTTTCGCGCGACCCCCGTGGCGGGCGGAACCCTGCATCGTCTTGTTTTGACTGGGGTAGGGGACCCGGGGCTGTTGCAACCTGCGCCCGAGCCCCCGGGCTTCATTTGACGTCACCGCAATACCCGATCCGATGGCCAACCAACTCGTTCCCAGCTACTCCGCCCGTCCGCCTCTGGAGCAGCCGCAGGCCATGCCGCCTGCCTACTCCCCCGGTCCGCCACTCGGCGGCGCTGCGCAGACGAATCAGGTGGCCCGGCTGGCCAGCGCCGTCAAGCGGCATCGCTGGTGGGTGCTCGGCTTTCTCGTGGTCGGCGGCATCGCCGGACTAGTCACCACGCGGTTCGTGCGCCCTCTGTACGAGGTACAGGCCAACATCTTCCTGCGTGGCGACTCCAAGCGCATGAATGGCAACACCCCAGGCGTCGCCCAGGAACTGATCAGCCAGCAGGGCTGGATCGAGCTGCTCAACTCGTTCGAGGTTACTGACCAGGTCGTCCGGCGAGTCGGCCTGTTCGTCGAGGCCGCAGCCCCCAAGGACTCGACCTTGCTGCGTGGCTTCAAGGTGAAGGATCGCATGGTGGCCGGCGAGTACGTCATCAAGACCGATCGCACCGGCAAGAACTGGGTGCTGGCGCGTGGCGGCATCGACATCGACAAGGGCACTTTCGGCGACTCGGTGGGGGCGAAGGTTGGCTTTGCCTGGACCCCGCGCTCTCCGGGCCCCGACAAGAGCATCAAGTTCAACGTCCGCACGCCGCGCGAGGCCTCGGTCGAGCTGCGCAAGCAGTTCATGGCCACCATCCCGCCGTTCACGAACTTCATTCGCCTCAAACTCAGCGGCGAAAGCGGCGAACTCGCCGCCACTACCATGAACCGCTGGCTCGAGGAGTTCACGACGGTCAGCAACCGGCTCAAGACGCGCAACGTGGTGGACTTCGCCAACGTGCTCGAGCAGCAGGTGCTCACGGCGCAGCAGCGACTCAAGGAAGCCGAAACCCAGCTCGAGACCTTCAAGGTCCGCACCATCACCGAGCCGAGCGAAGCGGGCACGGCCATGGCGGCCGGCACGCAGACCATCAACGACCCGGTGCTCAAGTCGTTCTTCGACGAGAAGTTCCAGTTCGACGCCGTCAAGCGGGACCGCGAGCAGCTCGAACGGCTCATCGCCGACTCGCGCACCGGGGCGACGCCGGGGGTCATCACGGCCGAGGCACTGATCGCACTGCCGGGAGTGATCGCCGGGTCCCCGGCCCTCAAGACCGCACTCGAAGATCTTACGCAGGCTCAGGCCAAGCTCCGCACCGCGCGCCAGTTCTACAGCGACGATTTCAAGACGGTCAAGGAAATCGCCGAGGCCGTCCGCATCCTGCAGTCGCAGACGATTCCGCAGGCCGCGCTCGCCATGCTCGACCAGCTCCGTCGCAAGGAAGAGCAGATGCTCGCGCGCCTCGCGGGCGCCGAAAACGAACTGAAGAAAATTCCCGCCCGCAGCATCGAGGAGATGCGTCTCCGCCGCGACGTGGAGGTCACCAACCAGCTCTACACCGCGCTCCTCATGCGGTACAACGACGTCAAGATGTCGTCCGAGAACACCGACGCCGACGTGTCCGTCATCGACACCGCCGTCGCCCCGCTCGACCCGACCAAGAGCACCACCAGCGCGCTGATCGCCGGCGGCGTGGTCGGCGGCCTCGTCTTCGGCATCGTCGTTGCCTTCCTGCTCGACCGCTTCGACCGGCGCTTCCGCTACCCGGAACAGGCCACGCACGAGCTTGGCCTCGACATCGTCGGTTTCGTCCCGAGCCTCAAGCTCACCCGCCGCGGCGAGCGGGATCCGGTGACCACGGCGCAAGTCGTGGAAGCATTCCGGACACTCCGGCTTTCGCTGCAGCACCTCACGCCGCCGGGCGAGCCCGTCACGCTCACTGTCACCTCGCCAATGTCGGGCGACGGCAAGTCGCTCATCGCCTCCAACCTCGCGGTGTCGTTCGCCGAGGCGGGGCTCCGCACACTGCTCATCGACGGCGACGTGCGCCGCGGTGCGCTGCACTCGGCCTTCTCGGTTCCACAGGTGCCTGGCCTGGTCGACGTGCTCGCCGGTCGCGCCACCCTGCTCGACGCCATCCGACCCGAGGTGCAGCCCAACCTCGCGCTCATCCCCTGTGGCACGCGCACGGCACGAGCCCCGGAAATGCTCAATTCGCCGCTCGAGCAGATGTTCCGTGCGCTCCGGCCGCAGTACGACGTGCTCATCATCGATTCGCCGCCGCTTGGTGCCGGTGCCGACGCCCTCGCGCTTGGCATCTGTTCGGGCTACGTCGCCATCGTGCTTCGCACGGGTGAGACCGACCGTAAAATGGCCGAGGCCAAGCTGCGCGTACTCGACAAGCTGCCGATGACGGTTGTGGGCGCGATCCTCAACGACGTCACGGCCGAAGGTGAGTACGCGTACTACTCCTACCTCTCCGAGTACTACCAGGAAGATCGGGAGTCGGAGGAACCGGTTCCGCAGGACATGACCGAGGAGATGCGCATGTCGCAGTCGGGCTTCGCCCGGCCCGCGGCGCGCGACGACGAGTAGGCGCCGCGCGCGCGGTGGCCAGTGCAAGAAGGGGCGGGGCGCTGAATCA
>JAYTVE010000581.1:0-9462 GCA_043744185.1 Gemmatimonadota bacterium
CGCATTGGCCCATCACGGCCGGCATGGCCCAATCTGTCGTGCCGACACTAAGGCTTTGCTAATACACGGATTCACAACGACTTACGCGATCGCGTGTGCGCAAGAACACGCTTCGAAGGGGGTGCTGCGTCAGTGTAGTTGCCTCGAGTCAGGCCGATAGTTCTCACTGTCAGACGCACGGCCGCCGCTTCGGCGACTGTCATCTCTCATCCAGGAGTATCTCGCATGCGCAGTGCCTTCCGCACGACCGGCCTTCTCGTCACGCTCGCGGCGCTCGCCGCCTGTAACGCCGACAAGGGGATCGCGCCGGACAACAGCCCCGCCTCGCTCAACGCCGTGCAGGCCGACGTCCAGAACGTGTCAGCTGCGAGCGCGTCCGATGCTGTCGCGGCGATCGGCTCCGGACTGGCCAGCGCGGGCGTGTCGTACCTGGTAGCGCCGTCGGGCGGCATGGGACTCACCGTGGCTAACACCACGGCGGGCAACTGCTCGTTCTCGCAGCAGACAGGATTCTACACCTGCACCGGTGGGCGGGAACGCGGCTTCACGGTGACACGTCAGTTCAAGATCTTCGCGGTCCCCGCATCGGCCGGCATGCTGGCGGGCCTGCCGGACTCGACCCTCGCCATCTGGACCACCGTGGGACGCGATACCGCAACCGACGAAGGGCGCACGCGCATTCGCAGCGTGAACCGCGCCGACACCAACATGTCGGTGATCACGCGGGATTCACTGCCGCCGCGCTTGCCGAACAAGTTCACGAACAATGGGCACGGCACGCAGCAGGATACGATCATCTTCAGCGACTCCAATGGCGTGAAGACGTACGTCGTGAACAACGATGTCCGCACCGCCAACGTCGTTCGCAAGGCGCCGGAGTCCCAGAACCCGTTCCCGTTCAGCGGCACCGTTACCGTGACGCTCGCAGGCTCGATGACCTACGTGCCGACGGCGGGCGCGACAGTCACCAAGTCGGTGGCAGGCACGGCCGTGGTCACCTTCAACGGCACGCAGAACGCCTCGCTGGCCCTCGGCGGCAAGACGTGCGCGCTCAACCTCGTGACGCGCAAGGTCACCTGCTTGTAGCAGGACGCCGTCACCAACCGCTCCGACGCATCACGCGGCCGCCCGGGAATCCTCCCGGGCGGCCGTATGCGTTGTGCACCGTGGTTGCGACGGGACCGTTGCGCGTCCAGCTTGGACCGATGACTGCCGCCCCGAGCCCCCGCGATCTCGACTTCCTCCTGTACGAGGTCCTGCACGCCGACGCCCTGACGTCGCGCGCGCGATTCCGCGACTACTCGCGCGAAGCCTTCGACCAGGTCATCGCCACCGCGCGCGGCCTCGCCGCCGACCAGTTCGCGCCGCACCGCAAGGCGAACGACGAGCACGAACCGGCCTACGTGGACGGCAAGGTGGTGATCGTGCCGGAGGTGCAGGTCGCGGTGCGCGCGCTCGCCGAGGCGGGGTTCATTGCCGCGACGCACGATGCCGAGGTGGGCGGGCTGCAACTGCCGCACACGTTCGCAACCGCGGCGATGTTCCACCTCGAGGCGGCCAACGTGGGCACCGCCGCCTACGCCTTGCTCGCGGCCGGCGTGGCCAACCTCGTGGCCGCATTTGGCACCGAAGACCAGAAGCGCCGCTACCTGCTGCCGCTGCTCGAGGGGCGGTTCCTCGGCACGATGGCGCTCTCGGAGCCCGACGCGGGCAGCTCGCTCGCCGACGTGCGCGTGAAGGCGGTGCCGCGCGATGATGGTCGCTTCGCGCTCACGGGCACCAAGATGTGGATCTCGGGCGGCGATCACGAACTCTCCGAGAACATCGTGCACATGGTGCTCGGCCGCATCGAGGGGGCGTCGGCCGGCGTGAAGGGGATCTCGCTGTTCATCGTGCCGAAGCGCACCGTGAACGAGGCGGGCGAGAGCGGCGCGCTCAATGGCGTACAGCTGGGCGGCCTCATTCACAAGCTCGGCTGGCGCGGCACGGTGAACACCGTGCTCAACTTCGGCGAGCGCGAGACGTGCGTGGGCGAGCTTGTCGGCCAACCGCATCACGGGCTGCAGTACATGTTCCACATGATGAACGAGGCGCGCATCGGCGTGGGACGCGCCGCGTCGGCAATGGGATACGAGGCCTACGCGTATTCGCTGCAGTACGCGCGCGAGCGGCACCAGGGGCGCCTGCCCGGCGACAAGAACCCGAGCGCGCCGCAGGTGAGCATCATGCAGCACCCCGACGTGCGCCGCATGCTGCTCTCGCAGAAGGCGACGGTGGAAGCCGCCCTGCACCTCATCCTCGCCTGCGCTCGCCTCGTCGACGAACAAGAAACCGCCGAAGACGAAGCCGCGCGCCGCCGCGCCACGCTGCTGCTGGAGGTGCTTACCCCGGTGGCGAAGGCGTGGCCGAGCGATGCCTGCCAGGAGTCCATCTCGAACGCGATGCAGGTGCTTGGCGGCTACGGCTATGCGCGCGAATACCCGATCGAGCAGCTCTGGCGGGACAACCGCATCAACCCGATCCACGAAGGCACGAACGGGATCCAGGCGCTCGACCTGCTCGGCCGCAAAGTGCGCATGGAGAACGGCGCGGCCTTCTACACCCTGATGGAAACGATGGGGTTGTCGATCGCCGCAGCGAAGGCCGCCGGCGGCGCGGCGGCGGAGCTGTCCACGCCGGTGGCGACGGCGGTGGAGCGCTTTACCGCGACGACGATCGCGCTCGGAGAGGCGGCCGCGACGATGGAGCCCGTGCGCGCCCTCGCCAATGCCAGCGCATACCTCGACCTCGCCAGCCGCACGATCGTCGCGTGGCTCTGGCTCGACCAGGCGACCGCCGCGACGGCCGCACTCGTACACGCGAGTGGCGACGACAAGGCGTTCTATGAGGGCAAGCTGCAGGCCGCGCGCTACTGGATGGGATGGGAGCTGCCGCGCACCGTGCAGCTCGCCGAGCTGCTCACGCGCATGGACGCTATTCCGTTCGAGATGCAGGACGCCTGGTTCTGATGCCGACCGACGCGACCGCACTTCCGCTGCGCGGCGACGCCGTGCGCACCCCACATACGCGGTTTGCCGCGGTGCCCGACTTCCCATGGACGCCGCAGTACACCGCCATTGACGGATATCGCATGGCGCACGTTGACACGGGACCGGCCGGCGCCGCGCCCGTGCTCTGCCTGCACGGCGAACCGACCTGGGGCTTTCTCTACCGGTCGGTGATGCGGACGCTGCAGGGATCAGGGCGCCGCGCCATCGCGCCCGACCTGATCGGGTTCGGACGAAGCGACAAGCCGACGGCGCGCAACGCGTACACGTACGCGGGCCACGTGGCCTGGATGCGGGCGTGGATCGAGGCGCACGACCTGCGCGACATCACCCTGCTCTGCCAGGACTGGGGCTCGCTCATCGGCCTCCGGGTCGCGATGGAGATGCCCGAGCGGTTCCGCGCCCTCGTGCTCTCGAACGGCGGGCTGCCCACCGGGGAGGGCAAGGTGCCGATGGCCTTTCGCGCGTGGGCGGCCTTCGCGCGATGGAGCCCGGTGTTTCCCATCGGTCGCATCGTGGCGACGGGCTGTGCTCGCGGACTGACGCCCGAGGTGCGGGCGGCCTACGACGCCCCGTTTCCCGACGACCGTTTCAAGGCCGGCGCGCGCGCCTTCCCGCCGCTGGTACCGGTGGCGCGCGACCAACCCGGCGGCGCCGAGAACCGCACGGCGTGGGATGGGCTGCGGCGCTGGAACAAGCCGTTCCTCACCGCGTTCACGACGGGTGATCCGATCACGCGCGGCGGTCATCGCCGCTTTCAGGCCGAGGTGCCCGGAGCGCGCGGCCGGGCGCACGTGACGCTCCGCGGCGCCGGCCATTTCGTGCAGGAGGACGTGGGCGAGGCGCTCGCGCAGGCGGTCCTCTCGCTCGACGCATAACACCGATCCTCTTTCGCGAACCTCCCATGCCCTTCGGCTCCCGCTTCTGGCAGCAGCAGGTGTACTCGTTTTCGATCGCGACGGCGGCGCTCTTTGTCGCCGCCACGATCGTGGCGATGGCGACCTATCCGGGCGGCTCGTATTCGGACCACGCCACGACGGGCTACCAGTTCTCGCGGAACTTCTTCAGCGATTTGGGCATGCTCACCGCGCACAACGGCGCATCGAACCTGACGAGCATGGCGCTCTTCTTCGGCGCCCTCACGCTCTCGGGGCTCGGTCTCGTGCTGTTCTTCCTCGCGTTTCCGCGGCTCTTCGCGGACGCACCGCGCGCGCGCGTATGGAGCCTCGTGGGCTCCGCGTTCGGGGTGATCGCCGGCATCTGCTTCGTGGGCGTGGCGTTCACTCCCGCGGACATCCTGCTCGACGCGCACATCGCCTGCGTGAAGTTTGCCTTCCGCGCGTTCCCACTCGCGGCATTCTGCTACGCGGTCGCGATCTTCCGCGCGCCAGGTTACGCAAAGCGCTACGCGTGGGTGTTTGTCGGGTTCGGCGCCGCGCTCGTGGGCTACGTGCTGCTGCTCGAGTTCGGCCCGAAGATCACGACGGACGCCGGCCTCGCTATCCAGGTGGGCGGCCAGAAGGTGATCGTCTACGGCAGCATCCTGAGCGTGCTCGGACAGGCCATTGGGGCGCGCGAACGGGCGACGTCGCGCATGCGCGCGGCGACCGGGCCCGAGATCGCCGCCCTCGCCGCCTAGTCGCGACCGCACCGACCGCGCAGACCGCACCGACGACACCGACCGCCGATACCGCTACCCGCGCCACGGCGGCGCCGATGCGTCGATCTCAGTACGCGAGCCCCGCTGACTCGGCGAACTGCTTCATCAGCTTCTCCTGCTCCGCCGTGACCGGGCTCGGCACTTCGATCGCGATTTCCGCGATCAGGTCGCCGATCTTCTCGCCCTTGTGAATCCCCTGCTTGGTGATGCGGAAGCGCTTGCCGCTCGCCGTGCCGGCGGGAATGCGGAGCGAGATTGTCTTGCCGTCGATCGTCGTCACGCTGGCCTTCGAACCGAGCGTGGCTTGCGCCACGTTGATCGGCACGCGCCGCACGAGGTCGAGCCCTTCACGCGACCACGCTGGATCGTCCGCCACGTGGAACGTGATCACCACGTCGCCCGCAGCGCCTCCGTGCAGTCCCTTCCCGCCCTGCCCCTTGAGCCGAACCTTCGTACCTGGCTCAGCGCCCGGTGGCACTGTGATCAGGATCTTCTTTCGTGCTCGCACTTCGCCGGCGCCGGTGCACGTCGGGCACACCTTGCTCGGCACGCTGCCGCGCCCGAGGCACGCCGGACAGGGCCGACTGACAGCGAAACCACCTTGGCCAAAGTTGATCGTGCCGAGGCCGCCGCATTCGCGGCAGGTGACCGGCCGCGTGCCGGGCGCAGAGCCGGAACCGCTGCACGTCGCGCACTCCTCGGTGAGCTCAAGGTCCACCGGCACCTTGCCACCGGTGGCGGCCACGCCGAATGGCACCTCGAGTGTCGTCTCGACCGACTGTCCCGGCTGCGGCTGCTTCGCACCGCCGCCCCGAGGCTGGTTGAAGATCGAGCCGAAGAGATCACCGAGGCCGCCCAGCCCACCAACATCGAAGTCTTCGAATTTGAACGAGCCGGGTCCTGCGCCCGACGCACCGCTCGCGCCCTGAGCGCCTCCGGCCGCACCAGGCCGCCGTCCGCGCGCTGCGCCCATCTCCGGCGAGTCGAACGCGCCGAGCCGACGCATCTCATCGTAGTGCTTGCGCTTCTCGACGTCGCCGAGCACTTGGTACGCCTCGGAGATCTCCTTGAAGCGCTCCGCGGACTTCGGATCATTCTGGTTCGAATCCGGATGGTGCTTCTTGGCGAGTTGACGATACGCGCGCTTGATGGCGTCTTGCGACGCCCCCATGCTCACGCCCATCACGGCGTAGTAGTCCTTGGTGTTGGCCATGCGCGGTCAGGTCACCCCTGCCACTTGCGCACGACGACGCGCGCGGGACGCAGCAGCTGTCCGTTGAAGCGATAGCCGACCTGGAAGACCTGCGCGATGACGTGATCGAGCGCTTCCGATTCGGCGGGCATCGTGGTGATGGCCTCGTGCAGCGCGGGGTCGAAGGGATGCTCGACGGGGTTGATCACCTCGAGGCCATGTCCTGAGAGCGACTTGAGCATCTTCTTCTCGACCATCTCGACGCCGGCCACCACGGTGGTCGAATCGAGGGTTGCGGGATCGACGTGCGCGAACCGCCCGAGGTCATCGAGCGCGTCGAGGAAGCCGCGGATGAGCATACCCATCCCCTTGAGTTCGGCTTCCTGTCGCTCCCTCACGCTGCGCTTGCGGAAGTTGTCGAACTCGGCCGCGAGACGGAGATACTTGTCCTGCGTCTCGGACGCGATCCGTTGCGCTGATGCGACAGCGGCTGCAACAGAATCGGGATCTGCGGCGACTGAAGCCGCGCCCATGGAGGCGTCCGGCGTGGCCGGGGACAGGACGTCGGCGGGGTCCACCGCGGCGTTCTCGACCGAGGACGCGTTCGGATTGGTCATCAGGAGGGTTCGATTGGGAAAAGTCCGCCAGTCCAGGCGGGAAGTGAGGAATTTCGACCGCAGAAACCCCATTTGCAACGTACGTGCCGGACCGCGCTGCCGTTTCGACAGGGCGGCAGCGCCTGTCGGGCGTTGTCCCTTTGGGCGGCTTGGCCAACCCGGGCCAGAGTGGCACGCAACTTCCTCTAGTATTTGCCCATGACGCTGCCCGTCCACCTGCCCGTTCCCCCGTTCGAGCTCAAGCTGCTTGGCGCTCCAGACCTCGTGGATGTCGAGGGGACGCCCATCGATGCCGTACTGGCGCAGCCGAAACGGCTCGCGCTGCTCATGCGGCTGGCCTACTCAGGGGAGGCCGGCGTGCCCCGGCAGTCGCTGCTTGAGCTGCTCTGGCCGGAGTTGGATGACACCCACGCCCGCAACGCGCTCCGACAGTCGCTGCACTTTCTGCGACGGCATCTGGGCGTGTCAGCCGTGGTGGCGACGGACGAGCAGGTGACGCTCGACGCATCCATGGTGCGCTGCGACGCGCTCGCGCTGCTGGCGAGGCTCGAGCAGGGCGACGCCGCGGATGCGCTCGGAGCCGTTGGCGGTGGCCTCGCCGATGGGGTGCATGTGTCTGGAGCACCCCGCTTCACACAGTGGCTCGAAGGAGAACGACAGCGGCTTGCGTCGACGGCGGCGCAGGCGGCGTTGCGACTCGCCCTGACATCGGAGCAGGGCGGCGATTGGGTGTCTGCGCAGCGCTGGACCGATCGGGCGTTGGAGCTCGCGCCGAGCGAAGCGTCGGTGCGTGGTCACAGCGAGGCATTGAAGCTGCGCCAAGCTGATGCGGCGAATGTCCGGGCGCGCGCGCGACTCTCGGCGAACGCCGACACGCAGGCCACGCAGGCCACGCAAGCCACGCAGGCCACGCAGGCGGCGCAGGCGGCGCAGGCGGCGCAGGCGGCGCAGGCGGCGACCCGCTGGTGGCGCCGTCCTTCGACAGCATTGGCCGGTGCCGCGTTGGGACTCTTCGTGGTCGCGAGCGCATTCACCATCGCACGCTTGGACGCATCGCCGCCGGCCGTGCCCGACCGCATGGCGGTGCTGCCGTTCCGCGTGCAGGCGGGCCCGCGGCTGGATTACCTCCGCGAGGGAATGGTGGACCTGCTCGCGGCTCGGCTCGATGGCGTCTCCGGATTGCACGTGATCGACGCGCGCATCGCGCTGCGCACTGCGGCGGTCGCGGAGCAGGACCGTGCGACGTTGATGATCGAGATCGCGCGGCGGCTTGCTGCGGGCTTCGCACTGCGCGGATCGGTGACCGACTCGGCGGGGCAGCTCGTGGTCGTGGCCACGATGTTCCGCGCCGATGGCCACGAGGAGGGAACGGCGCGCGCGGTCGCGCCGGCGGAGAGCGCGTTGTTCACGGCGGTTGATGCCGTGGCGCGCCAGTTGATCGCGCTGCGCGGGTCGGGTGAGCACGACCATCTCAAGCTGCTCGCCACGCGCACGACCTCCTCGCTCGATGCCCTGCGCGCCTGGCTCGAGGGGGAGCAGGCGTTCCGCGGCGGGCGCTACGTGGCCGCCACCGACGCATTCAGTCGCGCAGTGCAGCTCGACTCCACCTTCGCGATTGCGCACTTCCGGCTCGCCGTGGCATCGGCGTACGCCACGCAGGGGCAGAGCGACGTTCCACGCTCCGAACTGAAGCTGGCGCTGCGCCATGGCGCGCGTCTCGGCGACCACGATCGTCTGATGGTGCAGGCGCTCTATCAGGACTGGCACGGCTCCGGCGACTCGGCCATGCGGCTCTATCGGCGCGCGATGGGCGAGCGTCCGGATGATGCGGAGGCCTGGTTCGGCTTTGCGGACGTGACGTTCCATCAGGGTCCGCGCAACGGCCGCAGCATGGAGGACGCGCGCCCGTACTTCGAGAAGGCGATGCTGCTGGACTCGACGAGCCTTTCCACGATCGTGCACCTCGGGCGCATTGCCGCCTCGGAAGGCGAGTGGCGTCGCCTGCACGATCTCGCGCAACGCGAGCGCGCACTGCGCGGCGCCTCGGCGCTGCCCGGGGAACTCGCGTGGATCTCGGCCGTGGCCAACGGTGAAGCGGACACGGTCAACGCGATGCTCGCTGCGCTGGCTGGCACCTCAGACGACGTTGCGTCGGAGTACGCCTGGCGTGCCGCCACTTACGGTGGGGATCCCGCGGTGTCGATTCGCGTGCTGCTGAGGCGCACCGAGGGCGACCGTCCGCAGACGACACGCGCCGCCACGATGCTCGCTCTCGCGCACTTCGAAGCCGCGCGTGCGCGGCCGCGGAGTGCGGCGCAGTGGATCGATCGGGCGCGGGCGATTGTGCCGGTGCCGGCACTGCTGGCGGAAACCGGCATTCTCTGGGCGAGCGCGCCCTCCGGAGACGAAGTCCAGGCGGCGCGTTTCCGGCTGGCGCGCTGGCGCACGAGTGTCGGCATGGGCTCGGCTTTCGACTATCCCGTGCGTGGCGGCACGCTGGCCTTTGCCACCAGTCAGCTGGAAATGACCCTGCAGGCGGCGATCGGCAATGAGGCGCTGCTCGCACGCTTCGTGGCGCTCTGCGAGCGATTCGAGCGGTCGCCGACGGAGGACCACCTGGCGGCGCTGCAGGTGAACGCGTGGGGCAAGGCGCGACTGCTCGCGCTCCGCGGCGACACCGCAGGCGCGCTCACGATGCTCGAGGCGCATCGCGCCGAGGCGTATCCGCGCGGGTCCGTCATTTTTCAGGGCGCGGTCGGCCGACTCGAGCGTGCGCGTCTGCTCGTGGCCCTCGGCCGGCATGAGGAGGCGCTCAAGTGGCTGGCATCCGTGCGCGAGGAGAACGCGTACGATGCGGTGATGATGCCGCAGGTGCTGCTGCTGCGCACACGCGCACTGGCTGCCCTCGGCGATCGTGCGGGTGCAGAGAGGAGCGGGCAGCTGCTG
>JAYTVE010000582.1:0-2827 GCA_043744185.1 Gemmatimonadota bacterium
GGCGTGGGCTCCGGCGCAGCGCCACGACGCTCGCTTCGTTGGTGCGGCAAGTACGTGCTCACCATCTCGCGCGGCCACTGCTCGAGGCGCGCATGCACCGCCGGCGCAATCAGGTGGGCTGCGCGCTCGGCGTACGCTTGCGGCAACGAGCCGTAGACGCGCAGCACCACGGGATCGCCGGGCTCCGAATCTTGTAGGTCGAGCACCGGCATGTCGACGCGATAGAGTGTCTTGGCATCGGCGCCGTCGGCGAGTGCGAGGCGGCGGCGCGCAGACTCGCGACAGATGCGCATGTCGGCCACGCCGAGCGCTGGCGCCGCTTCGCCGAGCATGGCATCGAGCGTGGCCACCGATTCGGCGCCGGCGATGCGCCGCTCGAGTTCGCGCGCGAGGATCGAGAAACGCAGCCGGTTCCGACCGCGACGCGCCACGTTGATCATCGCGGCACCCGCTTCGGAAAACTCGTCGTACTGGAGCCAGCGCAGCCCCCACGCGAGGAGCGCCACAAGGCTCGCCAGCACCGCGAGTGCGACCACGATGCTCACGGCGGGTCGCGCGAAGGCGACCGCGAACGCGAGCGCTGCCATGCTCGCGCTGAAGAGCCCGATGGCGCGTACCGCTTCGGGCTGCGAGTAGCCGAGCGCGACGAGCTGGTGATGCACGTGACGGCCATCAGCGCGCGCGAGCGGCTCTCGGCGCAGCCACCGCCGCAGCATGGCAATGAACGTGTCGAGAATCGGATACGCCAGCGCCAAAAACGGCACCATGAACACCACGGATCCGTTGGTGCGCCGCGCGCTCTCGACGGTGGCCACCGCGAGCACGAACCCGATGACGAGTGCGCCCGAATCGCCCAGAAAGATGGACGCCGGGTGCCAGTTGGCGCGCAGGAAGGCCAGTGTGGCGCCGAGCATCGCGACGGCGAGCAGCACGACGCCGTTGTTGTTGAGCGCGAGTGCTGCGCCGATGACGCAGCAAAGCGCGATCACGGTTTCGAGCGCGGCCAGTCCATCGATGCCGTCGACCAGGTTCAGCGCGTTTGTCGCACCCACCAGCCAGAGAATGGTGAGCGGAAAGGCAAACGGACCCGTGGACAGCGTGATGTCCGGCGGGAAGACCACCGACTCGATGCGCACCCCCGCGTACCATGCGAGGCTGGCGGCAATGAGCTGCACGACAAGCTTGCCCGACGGGCGCACGCCGCGCAGATCGTCCACGAGACCGAGCGCAAAAACGAGCGCGCACGCGAGCACCAGAAGCGGCGCGAAGTTCAGCCAGTCCGTCGGCACAGAGGCGCCAACTCCGCGCATCACCAGCGCCGCCATCACGCCCATTACCGTGCCCGCAACCACGGCCACGCCGCCAATGCGCGGCACCAGCGGCGCATCGACGCGGCGGTGGTCGTCGCCGGAGCGGTGCAACAGCGGCCGCGCCCGCACGCGCTTCGCGATGACCGGCAGCAACGCTGCGGTCATGACAAAAGCGGCAATGAATGCGACGACGGGGATCAGCAGCATCGCGGACGCCCGGGGGAAGTGGGACACGACTTTGCCCGGCGCGCGCGGGAAGGCGCGCCACGGACAAGGCTATACATCAGTTATCGTCCGCACCACCTCGGACCATGCACGGGTGGCTACCCGGCGATCATGGACGGCCAGCGCCGCCCGCCGCCCGTTGGCTCCCAGCCGGGCACACTCGGCGGGGTCGTCGCGCAGGGCGCGGATGGCGGCCGCGAGGCCGTCGGGGTCGGTCGGAGCCACGATGCGGCCAGCGTCGGCGGCGCGTAGCACGGCCGCCACGTCGCTGTCGGGGTCGCCGACAAACAGCAGCGGGCGCGCCGCCGCGAGGATCCCGAACGTCTTGCTCGGGAGGAGCAGGCCGGCCACCGACGGGCTCTCGGTGACGAGCGCCGCACCGGCGCCCGAGAGCGACTCGCTCAGGCGCTCGCGCGGCAGGTAGTTCATGAAGCGCACGCGCGTCAGTCCGCGGCGCGCGGTCTCGTTTTGCAGGTAGGGGAATTGCGGGCCACCACCGATGAAGACGAAGGTGATCCCGGCGTCGTCGCGCAGCAGCTCCATGGCGCCGAGGACGGCGTCGAAGGTGTGGCCGCGCCCGGCGTTGCCCGAGTAGAGCACGACAAACTGCCCGCGCAGGTTGTGCTCGTCGAGAAACGAGTTCGCCTCGGTCGGCACGGGCTGGATGGCGTGGGCATCGGCCCAGTTGGCGAGCACCCGCGTGCGCGCCGGGTCGGCGCCTGCGGCCGCGAGCGCCTGCGCCATGCGCGGCCCCTGCACGATCACGGCGTCGGAGCGGCGGTGCGCCCATCGGGCGATGATCGCCGAGGCCTTGTACGCGAGCGATGACCGTGGGAGAACACCCAGCGCAGCGGCAATGTCGGGGTAGACATCCTGCACCCAGTAGACGGCCTTCGCGCCTCGCAGGCGCGCGGCGAGCACGGCGAGGGCGGCGAGCACCGGCGGGTCGGTCATGGCGACGACGAGGTCAGGCGATTCGCCGCCCAGCGTGGCCGTAAAGGCGCCCGCCAGGTAGCTCGCGTAGTCGAGCAGCCGCCCGAGGAGCGAGCCCTTGGCGCTGCTCGTGCTGCGCACCCGGCGAATGGTGACGCCCCTGTGCACCTCGTGCGACGCGAGTGGCGGGCCGCTTCCGGCGTAGCGCGACTGGCTCGTGACGACGCGCACCTGCCAGCCGGCGGCGGCGAGATCTTCGGCCAGATCGGCGAGCATCTGGCCCGTCGCGGCGACGTCGGGCCAGTAGAAGCGGTTGAGGAAGACGACGCTCGGCGCGCTTGATGCGTCCCTCATGCGCG
>JAYTVE010000583.1:0-2825 GCA_043744185.1 Gemmatimonadota bacterium
CGATGAGCACCCTCTGCGCCGGATGCGGCCACGACTCGGTGACCGCCGCCATCGTGCAAGCCACCTGGGAACTCGACCTGCCGCCGCATCGCGCTGCCAAGCTCAGCGGCATCGGCTGCTCGTCCAAGACCACGGCATACTTCCTCAAGCAGTCGCACGGCTTCAACTCCGTGCACGGGCGCATGCCGTCGGTCACCTCGGGTGCTGCCGCCGCCAACCGCACGCTCACCTACATCGGCGTCTCCGGCGACGGCGACTCGCTCTCGATCGGGTTCGGGCAGCTCTCGCACGCCATCCGTCGCAACGTGAACATGCTGTACGTGCTCGAGAACAATGGCGTGTACGGCCTCACCAAGGGGCAGTTCTCGGCCTCGGCCGACATCGGGTCAAAGAGCAAGAAGGGCGAGGCGAACGAGGCGGCGCCGATTGACCCCGTGCTGCTCGCGCTCACGCTCGGCGCCACCTTCGTGGCGCGCTCGTTCTCCGGCGACAAGAAGCAGCTGGTGCCGATCCTCAAGGCCGGACTTCTGCACAAGGGCTTTGCGCTCGTGGACGTGATCAGTCCGTGCGTGACCTTCAACGATCACGAGGGCTCGACCAAGAGTTACGCGTACACGCGCGCGCACGACATCGAGGAGGTGCACGCCGACTTCATCCCGATCCGGCGCGCCATCACGGTCGAGGAGGCGGCCGCCGGCATCGCCGAGGTGGCGCTCCACCACGGGGCCAGTGTGCGGTTGCATGCCACGGCCCCCGACTATGACCCCACGAGCCGCGCGAGCGCCTACGCGCACGTGGCCGCGTGCAACGTACGCGGCGAGCTGGCCACGGGGCTGCTCTTCGTGGACGAGTCGGGGCGCGACATGCACGACCTCCTCCACACCGTGCCGACTCCCTTGGTGGATGTGCCCTTCGGGCAGCTGTGCCCGGGCAGCGCGGCGCTCGACGCGCTCATGGCGGAGTTCCGGTAGGGCAGCCATGGTCTCGCGCGCGCTCATGCATAACTTCCGCGCATGAGCAGCGTTGCTGGCCGCGAGGCCCCGTTCGACTACGACTGGATCATCATCGGTTCCGGCTTCGGCGGCAGCGTGTCGGCGCTGCGCCTTGCCGAGAAGGGCTACAGCGTGGCCGTGCTCGAGGCCGGGCGACGGTACGAGGACCACGAGTACGCGGAGTCCACCTGGAACCTGCGCCGCTTCCTGTGGGCGCCCTCGTTCGGCATGCGCGGCATCATGCGCATGACGCCGTTCAAGGACATCTTCATTGCGAGCGGCACGGCGGTCGGCGGAGGAAGCGCTGTGTACGCCAACACGCTCTACCGCGCCAAGCCCGCGTTTTTCGAGAATCCGCAGTGGCGAGAGCTCGGAGACTGGAGCGCCGCACTGGCTCCACACTACGCCACCGCCGAACGGATGCTCGGTGTACAGCAGGTCCCGTTCGGCACCGATGGTCAGGAGTTGCTCAAGGCGGTCGCGGGGCACTTCGGTGTGGAGAACACCTTCACGCGCACGCCGGTGGGCGTCTTCTTTGGCAAGGCCGGCGAGACAGTGCCCGATCCATACTTCGGCGGTGAGGGCCCCGCACGCACCGGCTGCACGCGCTGTGGCGCCTGCATGGTGGGCTGCCGCGTGGGCGCCAAGAACACGCTGCTCAAGAATTATCTCTGGTTCGCCGAAAAGAAGGGTGCCACCGTGCTCGCGGAGCACGGCGTGGTAGATGTGCGCCCGCTCGGTGCCGCCGACGGCAGTGACGGCTACGAAGTGACCGTGGAGCGCCCCGGCAGCTGGTTCGGTGGTGCGCAACGCACGCTCCGCGCGCGTGGCGTGGTGTTCTCGGCTGGCGCGCTCGGCACCGGGGAGTTACTCGCGCAGTGCCGGCACAACGGATCGCTGCCGCGCATGTCGAAGCGGCTCGGCGAACTGGTGCGCAGCAACAGCGAGTCTATCCTCGCCGTGACGCTGCCCGACGACCGGCTCAAGCCGTGGGCCGATGTCGCCATCAGCGCGAGCATCCACCCCGATCACGACACGCACATCGAGTTCTGCACCTACGGCAAGCACGGCGACTTCATGTCGCTCATGCTCGCGCCGCTCACGGGCAACGGCACGCGCCTCACGCGCCCGCTGCAACTGCTGCGCGAGATCGTGCGCCACCCGATCAAGTTCGTGAACGGACGCTGGCCATCGGGCTGGAGCCGGCGCACGCTCGTGGTGCTCGTCATGCAGTCGAGCGACAACGCGATGGCGTTCCGCGCCAAGCCGCGCTGGTTCCGGCGTGGCGTCTCGCTCACCACGGAACAGGACGCCGCCAAGCCGAACCCCACGTTCATTCCAAAGGCCAACGAGGCGGCGGAGTTCCTCGCGGCGTACACGGGGGGCATCGCGCACAGCGGTGCGCTCGAGGCCATGATGAACATTCCCACCACGGCGCACATCCTGGGCGGCGCGGTGATCGGAGCCGACGCGGAGCACGGCGTGATCGACAAGCACCAGCGCGTGTTCGGCTATGCCAACCTGCTGGTGTGCGACGGCGCGGCAATGCCCGCCAACCCCGGCGTCAACCCGTCACTCACGATCACCGCGCTCGCGGAACACGCCATGGCCCAGGTGCCCGCGAAAGCGCAGGCACCGGGACCGTGGATGAACTGACGCGCTACTTCACCGGCTTGGGCATCACCGGGTAGATCCCCGCCTCGGACAGCTGCTTCACGAAGGCACCGAATCGGGTCACGAGCGCATTGGTCTCCTCGATGGCCGCTGGCACCTCGCGTCGCACTTCGTCCATCGTCTTGAGGTTTTGCGCCGACGGGCCAGCGAGGAAGCCGC
>JAYTVE010000584.1:0-2819 GCA_043744185.1 Gemmatimonadota bacterium
CCGATCCGTACATCCCGGTGCCACCCGTGACGTACGGCGGCGCTGAGCGCGTCATCGATTTTCTCGTGCGCGGGCTGATTGCGCGCGGGCACGAGGTGACGCTCATCGCGCATCCCGACAGCCGCACCGACGCCGCGCTCGTTCCCTACGGAAGCGGCACGCACTGGACGGCGTGGGAGCGCGCCACGGAACTCGGCCAGGTGGGCGGCGCGCTCTGGCGTCGCCGCCACGAGATTGACGTGGTCCACAGCTTCGGGCGCCTCGCGGCGCTGCTTCCCATCTTGCCGCTGCGCTCCATCGGCAAGCTCCAGATGTACGGACGCGAGGTGATCCCGTGGGGGAGCGTCGGCACGGCGCTCGCACTCGCCGGACCCTCGATGCGGCTCACCGGATGCGGTACGCATATGTGGCATCATGCCGCCAACGCGCATCGCGACCGCTGGAGCACCGTCTTCAATGGCGTGGAACTCTCGCGCTACCCCTTCGTGCCCGCGGTGTCCGTCGACGCGCCGCTCGTGTTCCTCGGGCGACTCGATCGCATCAAGGGGGCGCACCACGCCATCGCCGTGGCGCGTGCCTGCGAGCGGCGCCTGATCATTGCTGGTCCGCGCGCCGACGGTGGGCACGAGCGCGAGTACTTCGACCACGAGATTGCTCCACACTTGGGCGGCGCGCAGATCCAGTGGATCGGCCCTGTGGACGACGCGGCGAAGGCCACGCTCCTCGGCGGCGCCGCCGCACTCCTCATGCTCATCGACTGGGACGAACCATTCGGGATCGTCATGGCCGAAGCGCTCGCGTGCGGAACGCCGGTCATCGGCTTCGCGCGCGGCAGCGTGCCGGAGATCGTGCGGGACGGCGTGAACGGCTTCGTCTGCCGCACGGAGGCGGAAGCAACCGCCGCCGTCCAGCGCGTGGACACGATCGACCGTGCCGCTGCGCGCCGCGACTGCGAGCAGCGCTTCGACGCCGACCAGATCGTGAACCAGTACGAGGCGCTCTATCACGAGGTCGCGTGCCGATGACCCGTCGCGTCCTGATGGTGAGCCCGCACTTCCCGCCCGACTCCAGCGCGGCCACTCATCGCGTGCGGCTGCTGCTGCCGCACCTGCGCGCGCTGGGGTGGGAGCCGACGGTGCTCACGGTCACGCCGGATTCTTACGAAGGCGCGATCGAACCCGCACTCTCGGCGCTCGTGCCGGCTGACGTGCGCGTGGAGCGCGTGCGCGCCCTGCCCGCCTCGCTGACGCGTGCCGCAGGGATCGGCGATCTCGGACTTCGCAGCTGGTACGCGCTGCGCTCACGCGTCCATGCGCTGCTGCAAGCCGAGCGGTTCGACGCGCTCTTCTGGACCGTGTATCCGACGTGGCCCGCCCGCAGCGGCCCGGCGCTGGCACGCCGCGCGGGCGTGCCGTTCGTGCTCGACCTCCAGGACCCGTGGGTCGGCGCGTGGGGTGACTCGATCGGTCCGCGCGGCGGACGTCCCGACATGCGCAGCCGTTTGAGCCGCGCCATGAGCGTGAGCCTTGAGCGCGCGACCGTGCTCGGTGCCGACGGCATCACGGCGGTGTCAGCCGGCACGATCGACGCGTTGGCGGCGCGTGTGCCCGCCGTGCGTTCGCTGCCGCAGGCGGAAGTGCCGCTCGTCGCGCTCGCCGAAGACGTGGCGTGGGCACGCAGCGGGCCACCGCTACCGGCAACGCTGAACTTCACGAGCGAGCACGTGCACGTACTCTGGGTCGGCACGCTGCTGCCGGCTGGCCTGAGCGTCCTCCGCGCCGCGTTCGATGCGCTGGGGGAAGCCGGACGGCGCGACCCTCGCGTGCGTGAGCGGGTGCGCGTGCACCTCGTGGGCACGAGCAACGAGTCACGCGCCAATGCGCCCGCACGCGCGCTGCCAATTGCGCAGGAGGCGGGCGTTGGCGCGCTCGTTACCGAGCACGCACCGCGCGTGAGCTACCGCGAAGCGCTCCAGCTTCTGTCGTCCGCTGACGCCGTGATGGTCGGTGGCAGCACGGAGGCGCACTACACGCCAAGCCGGTTGTATCCCGCCTTGCTCGGCGGCGCACCGATGCTGGCGATCTACCGCGAGGGGAGCCATCCGGTGTCCGTGCTGCGCGCGTTGCCTGCGGAGCCGCCCGTGCATGTGGTGGCATTCAGCGCCGGCGGACCCGACCACACGTCGCGTGAAGGGATGATCAGCGCGTGGCGCGCGTTTGCCGCGCTGCCGGCCGGCGCGGGCGCCGCGCGCGCGACGCAGCCCGTCAATGATGCACGCACCGCTCCGCTGGCGCGCGCCGCCGCCACGTTGCTCGTGCGCGTGCTCGACGAGACCGTCGCGAGGCGTGCACGATGAGCAACCCGCGTCATCTTCGTCCGCGTTCCCCCGAAGCGCGCACCGCGTGGCGGTGGCACTCGTTCCGGCTTCCGTTTTTGCCTGGGCGCGTCAACGCGTGGATCGGTCGCTTCGTGCTCAAGCGCGTCGCACCGATCGTGATTGTGGACCTGCCCTTCGGTTACGCGATGTCGTGCGACCTGGCTGAGTACGTGCAGTGCACGATCGCGCTCAACGGCGAGTGGGAGGGCGAGATCTTCGATGCCTGCGCGCCACTGGTGCTGCCGGGTGAGGTAGTGCTCGATGTCGGCGCCCATGTGGGGTACGCGTCGCTCCGCCTTGCCGCAATGACGGGCAAGACGGGCCGCGTGATCGCGTTCGAGCCGATGCCAGCTCATCGCAAGGCCGTCGCGGTCCAATTCGCGCTCAACGGCATCACGGAGCAGCTCACGCTCGTGGACGCCGCGGCGAGCGATCGTGCGGG
>JAYTVE010000585.1:0-9427 GCA_043744185.1 Gemmatimonadota bacterium
CGGCGCGTAAGCATCACGCGAGTCGAGGACAACACGTACTTCGCCGAGTTGCACTTGGAGCGGCACGACTCGCACGTGCAGGTCGATGCCCGTCCGTCCGACTCGATCGCGCTCGCGCTCCGGCTTGACGCGCCGATCTTCGCGCAGGAAGAGCTGCTCGTGCGTCCCGACGATGACGACGACGCGGAGGCCGCCGCCGTGGACGCGGAGCCCGTCGAGCCCGACGACGCGACGACGCCCGATTTTTCGGCCGCGCGGCGCAGCGAGGAACTCTCCGCGCAGCAACTCAAGGACTACCTCGAGCGCCTTCGCCCCGAGGACTTCGGCAAGTTCCGACTGTGACCAGATCGATCTGTCGCGTGGTCGCCCTCGTGGGCGCAACCCTGCTCGTCAGTGCCCACGCGCGCGCGCAGGTCGCGCCGCCACCGGGAGGCCCGCTGCCCACGGTGCCCGGATCCGAGAATCCACACGGACCCGCTGTCCGCGGACCGCGGGAGGTCAGCGGCAGGGTCGAGCGCCTCACGCGAGGTGGGCCGCTGCCGCTACCGGGCGTGATGATCACGCTGCATCGCGTCGGACCGGACAAGGAAGGACCGGTGGACTCGGTGCGCACCGACGCGTCGGGGTCGTATCGCATCCGCTATCGCGCCACGGGCAGTCCGAACGCGATCTACTTCGCAGCCACGACGTGGCAGGGGATTGCCTACTTCACGCCGCCGCTGCGCGCCGCGTCGGTGACGGGCAATCCCGCGCGCCTCAGCGTGTACGACACCACCAGTCGCGAGGTGGCGCTCGCCGTGCGCGGGCGGCACGTGATCGTGGGCGCGGCGGACTCCACCACTTCCCGCGTCGTGATCGAGGTCTACGAGCTCGCGAATGACTCGGTGAAGACGCTCGTCGGTTCCGACTCGCTCACGCCGACGCTCATCGTGCCGGTGCCGACCGCCGCGCGCGAAGTGGTGGTGGGGCAGGGCGACGTGCCGGCCGATGCGACGGGCACGGCACCGGGCGTGCTCAAGATCTTCGCGCCCTTTGCGCCGGGGCTCAAGCAGCTCTCATTCTCGTATCGCATCGCGAAGGAATCGTTCCCGCTCAACTTCTCCCTCGAGCGTGCGAGCGACGTGCTCGAGGTGCTGGTCGAGGAGCCGAGCGCGACGATCAGTGGCGCCGCGCTGCAGAACACCGGGCCGATCGCGGCGGATGGACGCACCTTCAAGCGCTTCCTCGGGCAGAACATCGCCGCCGGCGGTCAGCTCACGATCGGCGTGCCTGGCACGATGTCGGGCAAGTCGAGCGTCTACATCATCGGCATCGTGTTCGCGATTGGCGTGGCGCTGCTCGCTGGGCTGGCGCGCACGGCGTTCATCGCCCGCAACGCGGGCGGTGCACGCGCCACCTTCGCGAATGAAGACCCCGAAGCGATCGCGCGCGAGATCGCGGACCTCGATCGCACGCAGCAGCGCGCGTCAGGTGATGCAGCAGAGTACGCAGCAGCGCGCACCGCGCTGAAGGAGCGACTCACGCTGGCGCTTGCGCGGCGAGATGGCGAGGCGTAAACTCTTCATTCACAATTGAACTCGGATCGGGGACACGGAAGCCGGAACCAAGCCGGCGCGGCCCCGCCACTGTATCGGGCATGTTGTTGCCCGCTCCATCGAGCCACTGGCCCACGCGGGCTGGGAAGGCGGAGCGGACAGCCCGGAGCCAGGAGACGACCTCGATCCGCTGCCAATTCAGACCCTCGGGGGAGGGCTGCTGGCGTCCGGCGGCTGCGGGTGCAGTGTCTGGCGTTGCGGGTTTCCTCCGTCCATTGGAGTGGAATGCCCGCTTTTTTGTTGTCGCGTACCGCTTGTGCTGTCGTCGCGGTTGTCGGGCTGCTGTCCGCGATGGCGTGCGAGCGGACGTCGACCGCGCGAGGCGCGGGTGGTGCCACGATCATCGTCGACGACTTCGGCGACACCAGCACGTTCGCGGCCGCGCCGACGCGTATCGTCTCGCTCAACCCGAGCACCACCGAAGTGCTTTTCACCATCGGCGCGGGAGGGCGTGTCGTCGGTCGTACCACGTGGGATGCGTGGCCCGACTCGGCGCGACTCGTGCCCGACATGGGTGATGCGCTTCGCCCCAACGTCGAGACCGTGCTCGCGGCGCGCCCGGATCTGGTGCTGCTCTACGCGAGCGAGGACAACCGCGCGGCCGCGCGCGCATTCCGTCGCGCCGGCGTGAACACGCTCACGCTGCGCAATGACCGCATCAGCGACTTCGCACGAACCACGACGCTGCTGGCGCGCGCCACGGGCGACACGATGCGCGCACGCATCGTGGTCGATTCGGTGACCGCCACACTCGAGCGCGTTCGCGCGGCGACGCAGGGACTCCCGCGCCCGCGCGTCTTCTTGAAGAGCTACGACCGGCCACTCCTCACGATCGGCAAGGGCTCGTTTCTCAGTGAACTTGTCACGATTGCGGGCGGTGAGAACCTCTATGACGATTTGCCGAGCCCGAGCCCGGCGGTCACGCTCGAGAATGTCGCGCGCCGAGATCCCGACCTCGTGATGGTCGCGCCCGGCGGCGAGGGGCCGCTGAAGAACTCGCCCGCCTGGCGTGCCGTGCGTGCGGTGCGCGAGGGACACTTCGCGCTCGTCGATACCGCGCGCGTTGGGCGTCCCGGCGTGCGGTTGGGCGAGGCGGCGGTGTCGCTCGCGAAGCAGTTTCATCCCGACGTCACGCCATAGCATGCCGCTGCGTGCCGTCGTCGTGCTGGTCGCGCTGCTGCTGCTCGCCGTGGCGTGCGGCATCGCGTTGGGCAGCGTGACGCTCTCGCCCACGGAGTTGTGGCGCGCACTGGCTGGCGGCGGAACGGACACGGCCACAGCCATCGTGCGCGACGTGCGCCTGCCGCGCGTGGCGCTTGGCGCGCTGGTCGGCGCGGGGCTGGGCATGAGCGGCGCGGCGCTGCAGGGCACGTTGCGCAATCCACTCGCGGAACCCTACCTGCTCGGCGTGAGCGGTGGTGCCGCGGTTGGTGCGGTGCTGGCGGTGGTGCTCTCGGGCGCACACGGCCTCGTCGTGCCGGTTGCCGCGTTTGCCGGCGCCGTGGTCGCGGTGCTGGTGGTACTCGTCGTGGCGCGCGCCGCCGGTGGTCGCGGCGACGCCCGCTTGCTGCTCATGGCGGGCGTGGTCGTTGGCGCGTTTGCGAATGCGGCGATCATGATCGTGCTTGCCAACGCGCCGACCAACACGGTGCGTGGCGCCACTTGGTGGATGATGGGCTCGCTGGCCGACGCCGACTGGTTCCAGGTGAACTGGCTCGCTGCACTGCTCGCGCTGGGCGGCGGCGCGCTACTCTGGATGGCGCGCGAGATCGACGTGCTGGCGCTGGGTGCCGAAGCCGCGGCGTCGTTGGGCGTGGAACCCGATGCGGCGAGCCGGCGTGTATTCCTCGCGGCGTCGCTGGTGGCAGCGGCTACCGTCGCGGCGGCGGGCCTCGTCGGCTTCGTCGGGCTCGTTGTGCCGCACCTTGCACGCAGCGTGGGGGCGCGCGCGCATCGAGGGGCGCTGGTGGCATCGGCGCTCGCGGGCGCGGCACTGGTGATCGCGGCCGATGTCTTCGCGCGCGTGGCGCTGCGCCCGACCGAGTTGCCGCTTGGCGCGGTCACGGCGATCATCGGCGTGCCGTTCTTCCTCGTGCGCCTGCGGCGGCTCGCGTGATCCGGTTCGAGGAGCTCACGGTGCGCTATCACGGCGCCGATCGCGACGCGCTGCACGGCGTGAGCTTCGAGGCGAGCGCGGGTCAGCTCACGGCCATCGCCGGCCCTAACGGGTCCGGGAAGACCAGTTGCGTGCGCGCGCTGCTTGGACGCGCGTCGCTTGTGGGTGGTCGCGTGTGCGTCGGTCAGGATGATCGCGCCGCGATGGATGCGCGCGCCTTTGCGCGGCGTGTGGCGGTCGTCACGCAGCGCGAGGAGCCGGCATTCCCGCTGGCGGTACGCGAGTACGTGGCGCTGGGGCGCCATCCGCACCAGTCACAGTGGAAGAGCGACGCCGCGCGTGATGCCGAAGCGGTGAGGAGCGCGCTCGTGCGCACCGGCATCGAATCGCTCGCCGATCGCACCACCGACACGCTCTCGGGCGGCGAGTGGCAGCGTGCGCGCGTCGCGCGCGCGCTCGCGCAGGACGGCGAGGCGCTGGTGCTCGACGAACCGTCGGCATTCCTCGATGTGGCACACGAGATGGCGCTCTTCGAGCTGCTCGCGGAGATCGCGGCCTCAGGCCATGCCGTGCTGCTCGTGAGCCACCAGCTCAACCTCGTGGCGCGCTTCGCGGACCGGTTGGTGCTGCTCGATCAGGGGCAGGTGGCCGCAGACGGCCCCCCAGCGCGCGTGATGGACGGCCCGACACTCGAGCGCGTGTACAACTGGCCGCTGGTGGTGACGCGCGATCCCGCGGTGGGTGCGCCGACGCTCGTGCCGTTGCGCAAGAGCCGGGGCGGTGCGCGATGATGGGCGCGATGATGGGCGCGATGATAGGCGCGAAGCTGGACGCGATGCTGGGCGCGATGCTGGGCGCGATGCTGGGCGCGAAGCTCGAAGCATCGGCGTTGATCGTGGCGCTCGCGCAGACCGGGGCGTCGGCGCAGCCAGCGGCGACGGCCGCCGCGCACGATGCGACGCGCGCTAGCGCCGCACCGACAGTGCGCGTCGTTGTCGTGCGCGATGGGGGAACGCGAGCGCCGGTTGCGCTCGCGCGCATCCGAGTGGCCGCGCAAGAGCAGCGGACCAACGCCGAGGGGATCGCGCGCGTCATGGCGGGCACCGGCGATTCGATGGTTGTGGCGCGCGTTGGCTACGCACGCGCCACGCTCGCGATCACCGAACGCGACACGCTCGAGGTGTGGCTCGTGTCGCCGATGAGCGTGATGCCCGTGGTGCGCACCTCGGCTGCGGCCGAGCCGACCGGGCGCAACAGCAGCTTTCGATCGGTAGTGGCGGCGCGCGAGGCGGCGCAACCGTCTCTCGCGGCGCTGGTTGCCAGCATGCCCGGCGTCGGCAGTCGCTCGGCACGCGGCGAGGCGACGTGGCAGCTGCGCGGCGCGCGCGCGGAGCAGGTGCTCGTGACGCTCGATGGCGTGCCGCTCAACGATCCCGCGACGGGAATCGCGGACGCGGCCGACCTTCCGCTGGCGGCGCTGGGCAGCGTGCGCATCATTCCCGGCGCCGACGGTGCGGCCGGCGGCGGCGCGGTGGGTGGCACGATCGCGCTCACGAGTGGCGATGCGCCGCTACTCAGCATAAGCAGCGGAGCGTTCGGCGCGCGCACGCTCGAGGGGGCGGCGACGCTCACGGTGGGCGGCATGCGCATCCGTGCCGGCGCAGCATGGCACGAGGCGCGCAATGACTTTCCATTCGTCAATACCGATGGCGCCCTCGGGTCGGACACCGTCGAGCGTCGCGTCAACAACGACGAGCGCCGTGTCGCGTTGTTCGCGTCGGCCACCGCGGACGCCGCTTGGCTCACCGCCTTCGCGTCCGAGAGCGAGCGCGGTCTGGTCGGGCCGATGAACGTGCGCGCCTCTGACCGCGACCGCGCCCGGACCAATCGGGTCGTCGTGCGCGGTGGGCTTGGGGGAGGGAACTGGACCCTCGCCGCCGGTGTCCGAACTCTCGGCATGCGCTACAACAATCCGTCGGCACCGACCCTCGACACCGAAGCACACACCGTCTCGCCCGAGGCCGATGCGGGCGCTCGCGCGTTCGGGATCTCGTGGCGCGCCGGAGTGGGCGCGGACCAGCTCACCGGCACGGGCCTCGCGAGCGCGACCCGTGTGCGCGCATGGGCGGCGGCCGAGCGTGGCTTCGCCTTTGGAACGTGGCGCGGCAGCGCCGGGGTTCGCGTGGACGCGATCGAGGGCGCGACGCCGATGGGTAGCCCGTGGCTGGCCCTCGAGGGCACTGGCGACCTCGCTCCCTATGTGCGCGTTGCGCAGGCGTTCCGCGCGCCCACGCTGTACGACCTCTACTTCGCGGCGCCGCAGCGACTCTCCGCGCGCACGCTGCGCCCCGAGCGCACACAGTTGGACGCCGAAGCGGGCCTGCGGGCGCGCATCGCGGATGGCCTCGTTTCGATGACGGCGGCCGCGTTCACGCGCACGATTGACGACGCGATCATCTGGTTCCCTGGCAACTTCACGTGGAGCCCGAGCAATGTCGGCCGTGAGCAGACGGTGGGTGCCGAGGCCACGGCGCAGCTCGCGCTGCGCGGGCTCACCGTCACGCTCTGGGGCGCGGGCACCAATGCGGTGCTCGAAGCAGGCGGCCTCACCCTGCCCACGCCGTACGTGCCGGAACTCGCTGGGGGCCTGTCCACCGAATGGCGTCTCGGACGCACGACATGGACGGCCAGCGCACACGCCATCGGCGCACGTTCCTTTACCGCCGCGCCCGTGAGTTCGGCCACTCAACTTGCGCCGGTGGGATTGCTGGACCTCGCCTGGAGTCGTTCCCTCACCCTCGCCGGAACACCGACGCTGGTGGCTGCCGGCTTGGCCAACGCGCTCGACGCCCGATGGGAGTCGGTCCGTCGCTTCCCGTCCGCCGGGCGCGCCTGGACAATCGCACTTACACTTTCCCCCTGACCCACCCCGCCATGCTCCGTCGCCTGTTTGTCTCTGCGCTGCTCGTCACGGGCGCCTGCAAGGACACATCGCTCAACCCGTTGCCCTTCACCCCCAACAAGGGCACCGTGGTGCTCAACGGTTTCGGCCAGACGGGAGTCACGCTCGTCCCCGATACCGGCACCGTTTCGGGCGGCTTCATTTCGCTCCCCGCCTCGTTCGATGGCGCGTTCGAGCGCATCGCACGCGACACGGTGCTCACGACCGCCTCCAAGTTCGGCGGTGACATCCTCTACGTCATTGACGTGAATGCGGGCACCAAGAAGGCGATCCAGCTGCCGGCCGCGAGCAATCCGGGTAGCGCATCGCTCATTCTCGGACGCCCCGAAGCCAACATCGCCGTTGCGCTCCGCGATTCGCAGGCCGTTGCCTTCATCACGAACCTCGGCAACGCCACGCCCACGGTCACGCTGCGCCGAAACATCGGGCAGTGTCCGGTGGACGTCGCGCAGTTCGACACCGAGCTTTACGTCCTCGACGCGAACCAGAACTGTCGCACGGACTTCTCCACCGTCGGCCCGTCGCGACTGCTGCGCCTCCGCTTCGCGTCGAACGTCATCGACACGATTCCGCTCGGCGCCACCGTGATCGGCGCGTCGAACATGTCCACGCAGGGCTCGAGCCTCTACATCGCCGGCTTCGGGCAGGTGAACTTTGTCACGGGTGTCGTGTCGCAGTCGGGCACGATCGCGAAGTACGACATGGACAGCAAGCTCCTGAGTGGCGTCGGTTCAATGCCGGCCGGCAGCTTCGGCACCGTGCTCACGCCGGGCCGCGATGGCCTTGTCTACGCGTCCGTTTACGCGAACGCGACCACCTTTCCCGGGCGAGTCGTGCGCGTGGACACCACCGCCCTTGTTTCCGTCGGTCCCTTCCTTCCGTCGGGCAACTTCGCACTGCTGACCGCGCCGGATTCGACGCCTGCGAACTGCGTCGCCGTCGGCGTCGACACTCGCGGGCGCATCTACTGCCCCGTGGTCGGCGCGGCGTCCGCAAGCAAGCTCTACGTCTACAACGCGAACCTGCTGCTCATTCGCAACATCAGCGTCGGACAGGGCGCCGTCGCGGTTCAGGCGCGATAGCGCGTTGTCAAGGCGGGACGTCGGCCGACGGGTTCGCCGGCGTCCCTGGACGTATCTTTCGCCATGCCCCTCGTGGACACCGACGCGATTGTCCTCCACGCCTTCGACTACCTCGAAACGTCGCGCATCCTGCGCCTCGCAACGCGCGACGCCGGCGTGCAGTCGGTGATCGCGAAAGGAGCCCGGCGTCCCAAGACACGCCACTCGAGCGCCATCGACCTCTTTGCCGAGGGCAGCGCGCAGCTCTCACTCAAGCCCGGGCGCGACCTCAACACGCTGACCGGCTTCGACGTCACCCGCGTGCGCGTCGGACTTGCCGCCGACCTCGCGCGCTTCAGTGCGGCATCTGCAATCGCGGAACTTGTGCTGCGCTTCGGCAACGACGAAGCACAGCCCGAACTCTTTACCCTGCTCGCGTCGGTGCTCGATGCGCTTGCCATCACGCCCGCGATCGATGCACGACGCGTCGCGTTGGGAGGCGCGTGGCGACTGGTGGCCGCGTTCGGCTTCGCGCCGACGATGGACCTGTGCGCGCGCTGCCTCTCGCCCATTCCCGACGACGCCACGGTCGCATTCAACCAGCGTGAGGGCGGCGTGCTCTGTGAGGGCTGTGCGCGCGGTACCCCCGGCGTGCGCCTGCTGCCACTCGCGGCGCGCCGAGCGATTACCGCGTGGCTTGCCGACGGCGAGCCGGAGCCGCTCGACGATCCGAGCCTCCGCGCCCACCAACGGCTGCTGCGCGAGTTCGTGCACGAGCATCTCACCGACGGCCGTCCGCTGCGAGCGTGGGACAGCTGGGAGAAGGCGACGTGGGCCAGCGGCTGAGACGCGCGGTGCGGCGATGATCCTCGGCACTGCGGGCCACATCGATCACGGCAAGACCGCGCTCGTGCGTGCGCTCACGGGGGTCGACACCGATCGGCTTCCCGAGGAGAAGCGGCGCGGCATCACCATCGAGCTCGGCTTCGCGCGCCTCGACCTTGATGGCGTTGGCCCGGTCGGCATCGTCGACGTGCCCGGCCACGAAGCGTTCGTGCGAACGATGCTCGCCGGCGCAACAGGCATGGACGCCGCGCTACTCGTGGTGGCCGCAGACGCCGGCGTGATGCCGCAGACGCGCGAGCATGTGGCGATCCTCCACCTGCTCGGCGTGCCACGTGGTGTCGTGGCGCTCAGCAAGTCGGATCTGGTGGATGCGGAGTGGACGGCGCTCGTGGCCGACGAGGTGCGCACGCTGCTCGAGGGCACGTCACTCGCGTCGGCGCCCATCGTGCCCGTGTCGGCCGTGACCGGCGCCGGACTCGATGCGCTCCGAACTGCCCTCGCGGCGGCGCTATCCACCGCCCGCCTTCGCGACGCCGAGGCTCCCTTCCGCCTTCCAATCGATCGCAGCTTCACGGTCAAGGGAACCGGCACCGTCGTGACCGGTACCGTGTGGAGCGGTACGCTCGCACGCGACGCCGCCGTGCGCATCCTGCCCGGATCGGCCGAAGCGCGCATTCGCGGCGTCGAGAGTCATGGCGCCCAGCAGTCCGAGGCGCGCGCAGGAGAGCGCACCGCGCTCGCCCTCGCGGGCGTCGACGTGGCCCACGTCGGCCGCGGTCACGTCGTCGTGGCTGACGAGTCGTGGGCGCCGACCACGCGCTTGCGTGCCGACGTCACGCTGCTCCCC
>JAYTVE010000586.1:0-2817 GCA_043744185.1 Gemmatimonadota bacterium
CGCTTCGCCTGGGCCGACCGGCAGCGATTGGCGAGAATGCGGAAGAACCACGGATCGAACGGTGCATCCGCGATGAATCGCGGCAACGCGTCGTGCACCCGCACCCAGCAGTCCTGCACCGCTTCCTCCGCGTCGTGCGCATCGCCGAGCAGCTGCGTGGCGAAGCGGAGCGCGCGCGGATAGTACCCGTCCACGAGTGTCGCGAACGCGACGCGGTCCCCCGCGCGGGCACGCGCGAGCAGCGTCGGATCGGAGCCTCCGCGTTCGGTCAGTCGAGCCTCGCGTTCGTGACGTTGCCTGACAATGCGGTCGCGCCCGAGGGGCCGCCGCGATGAGCCTGCTGCGAACGATGCGCTGTGCCGCGGATTCGGCAACGGTCACGTCCTGCAATACCTCCGGAGCGCGCGCCGCGTCACGCATCGCACGATGCCGAAGCCTTCACGCGAGGTTGTACCCGCTGCCGCCAGTTTCGCCGTAAGTTTCGCCATGCCAGCCCCGCGTCGGACCGTACGCACCCGCCACGAGAACGACGCGCTCCGCCATCTGCGCGCCGTCGTTGGCGAACTGTCAACGAGCGCCCGCTCGCTCGAGAAACGGACGGGGGTGACCAACGCGCAGCTGTTCGTGCTGCAAGCGCTCGCGGCCGCGTCGGGACCCATGACCATCGGCGAACTCCAGCTGGCCGTGCGCAGCGGACAGAGCGCGGTGTCAATCATTGTTGGTCGCCTGGAGCGCGCGGGGATGGTCACGCGCGGCACCGCCGATGACGATCGCCGCCGGCGCGCCGTGGCGCTGACGTCCAAGGGCGCGCGGCTCGCGAAACGCGGACCGACGCCGCCCATGGCGCGCGTCATGGACGGCCTAACCGAGCTCAGCGAGGCGGAACTGCGCCAGCTGGCTGTCGGCCTCAAGGCGCTCGCTCGCACGCTGGGCGCGCTCGCCGACGATCCGCCGCTGATGTTCGAGACGCCGATCCGCTAGGCCACGCCCCGCCGTTCGGCCGTGAGTGCGGTACGCTCGGCGGCACCAGCAATCCGTTACGCCTTCACCGCACCGAGCACGCGCCCCGTGCGACAGTCCACGCGCAGCAACTCCGTGACGCGCATGCCGTACGCGTCGGCGGGATCGGGGCGATAGTCGCCACGCCCGCCAGACGAACGCTCGAGTGTGAGCGTGATGCGCGACGACAGCCGGAGCGGCGTTGCGCAGCCGCCGTTCACGTCCCCCGCGATCGCGCCGGTGAGCGCTACCGGCGCGTCGCGGAGTGCGCGCGCGGATTCATCGGCCGGAAAGTGCGTTGATGCGGTGGCGCAGCCGCTGATCAACGTCAGCGCCAGCGCCACCCTCCGCCGCACGCTCAATAGCCTGCCGCGAGCCCGAAGCCGCGCGGCTCCGTCACGCCGCGCCACACCTTCCCGTCGCGGTGAATGCTCTGCACGTTCGCGAGGAAGCCCCACGGCGACTGCTTCACGCCGTGCCCGAGCGGCTCCATGAAGGCTCTGGCCGAGTCGGACCAGGCGCCCTTCTCGACCACGAGCGAGTCCGGCACGTCCTGGTGATGGAACTGCGGCGCGGCCATCGCCTCGCCGATCGACTTGTGAAAGTCGATGACGCTCACGATCAGGTGCGCCACCGCCGTGATGATGTACGCGCCGCCCGCGGCACCCGTGACCAGCAGCGGCGCTCCTGCCGAATCGAGCACGATGGTGGGCGTCATGCTCGAGAGCATGCGCTTGCCCGGCGCGATCGCGTTGGTCGATCCCTGCACGAGCCCCATCGCGTTGACTGCCCCCACCTTCGCGGTGAAGTCGTCCATTTCATCGTTGAGCAGGAACTCCGCCCCCGCCACCGAGAACGCGGAACCGTAGCTCTCGTTGATGGTCGTCGTGATCGAGACCGCGTTACCCTTCGCATCCACTACCGCGAAGTGCGTCGTGTGGCGCTTGTCCTTGGCCGGCGTGCCGGCCGCGCTGCCGCTCGACAGCTCGCCAATCTCGGCGGCCAGCGCCTTCGCGGTGTCCCCCGACAGGAACGACGCCTCCGGGATCTTCACGAACGCCGGATCGCCCAAGAGCGAGTTGCGACGCGCAAAAGCGCGCCGCTCCGCTTCGGCCAGCACGTGAATGGACTTCGGGGTGCGCCAGCCGAGCGACGCGAGGTCGCGCTGCTCGAGGATGCCGAGAATGAGCCCGATGGTGAGGCCGCCCGAAGAGACCGGCGGCATGCTGATCACGTGATGCCCGCGGTAGTTGAACTCGACCGGCGTGCGCCAGAGCGGCGTGTACGAGGCGAGGTCCGCCTTGGTGATGATCCCGCCGCTCGCCTTCATCGAGGCGACGATCAGGTCGGCCGTCTCGCCCGCATAGAAGCCGTCCTTCCCCTTCTCCGCGATACGCGTGAGCGTGGCCGCGAGTCCGGCCGACGTCCATGTGGCACCCACGGGGAGAAACTTGCCGTCCTTCAAGAACAGCTTGGCGCTCGTCGAATCGAGCGAGAGCCGATGTGCGCCGCCTTCGTCGTCGTCGCTAAACGCGGTATCGATCGCGAACCCCTTGCTCGCCAGCTCCGCTGCCGGCTTCACCAACTCGGCCCACGGCTTCGATCCGTACTTCTTGTGCGCTTCATAGAGTCCCGCCACCGAGCCTGGAATGCCGGCCGCGAGCGCGCCTGTCACGCTCTTGTCGGTGACGTTGCCCTTGTCGTCGAGGTACATGTCGCGCGAGGCGGCCTTGGGCGCCGTTTCGCGGAAGTCGAGCGCGACATTCTTGCCGTTGATGCGCGCGACCATGAAGCCGCCGCCACCGATGTTGCCGGCTG
>JAYTVE010000587.1:0-2813 GCA_043744185.1 Gemmatimonadota bacterium
ATGCGCACCACCTCGCCCGGACTCGCCAGACCGTGTGCCAGCGCTTCACTCTCGGACACCTGCACGTTGGCCGTCGTCAGCAGCAAGCGGCCGCCACCCGGCATCGCGTCACGGGCATTGAGCGCGAGGTTCACGATCGCCTGCTCGATCTGCGCCGGATCGGCCCGCACCGGCCAGAGACCCGCGCTCAATTCGGTGGAGAGTCCGATGTGCTCGCCGATGAGGCGCGAGAGCAGGCGCCGCATGCCGTCCACGAGCGCGTTCATGTCCAACACCACCGGCTCGATGACCTGACGCCTCGCGAAGGCGAGAAGCTGGCGGGTAAGCTCGGCCGCCCGCTCAGCCGAGCGCTGAATGTCGTCCAGCTCCACATGAAGCTGCGGATCGCTCGGCGCGCCGAGGCGGGCCATGCTCACGTGTCCGAGAATCGCCGTGAGGATGTTGTTGAAGTCGTGCGCCACGCCGCCGGCGAGCTGGCCAATACTCTCGAGCTTCTGCGCCTTCAGCAGCCGTGCTTCGAGTTCCACGCGCTCCGACAGGTCGCGTGCGCTGATCACCATCATCGGCGCGCCGTCCGGCGACATGCCCAGCGTGCCCAGCGCCTCGACGAGTGTCCAGCCGAGCGAGGCGGTGCGCAGGCGGATTTCGAGGGCGGGGACCGAAGTGTCACCCGCCAGAGTGCGCTCGATCGCGAGGCGCGCGGTCTCGGTGTCGTCGGGGTGCACGAACTCGAGCGCATTGTGCCCGATCAGCTCCTCGCTCGGCCAGCCGAGGCGCCGCGTGACGGACGGGGCGACGAACTCGACCACCCCCTTCCTCGAGAGGGTGAAGAGCAGGTCCGAGGTGCCCTCGATGATCGCGCGGAACCGCCCCTCGTTCTGCCGAAGCGCTTCCTGAGCGCGCGCCGCATCCTCGGCCGACTGGCGCGAGCGCGCGCGCTCGGTGACCAGCAGCGACAGCACCATCGACGAGCCCACTATCGGCACCAGAAGGGCATCGAGCACGGTCAACGTCGGTCCGACGTCGAGGTAGGTGGACGGGAGGTCGAGCAGTGCACCGTTGAGCACCTGCTTCGCTCCGAATCCCATGAGGATGCCACCCAGCAGGCGCAGCCCAAACCATTCCTGGTTGCGTCCAGCGACCCACGACCGCACACCGCCGTAGATCGCGAGCGCACCCATGGTCGCCATGAGCGTCGAGACCCGGAGGAAGACGCGCGTCCCGCGCGGCACGCTGTCCGGAGCCGTGAGCAGCACCAGAAGCAACGACGCGACGGCGGCCGCAAGGACGAATCGACGCACCCGGGACGCGGTCATCCGGTGACGACCGGTGACCCCGCCGATGCCACGCACAAGAAGCAGCGCGTAGGAAGATCCGCTCAGAAAGGAAAGCGACGATAGCGCGACCCGGCCCAGCGAACCCGGACTCAACTCCGTCACCGAGGCCAACCAGTAGGCGCTGCACGCCGACACCGCGTACACGGTGAAGGCCACCCACGCGTACGCCCAATCGCGCAGGTAGTGCCGGCCATAGAGCCGCCAGAAGCCGAAGAACGCTGCGCCGTACGTGACGGCGAGCAGCGCCTGAACGACATATGAAGTGACGAGAACCGTATCGGGCCGCATGGTCGGTCCGGGAAGATCGCGCACGTCCAACGGGCACCGTTGCCCACGGACGTTCTACCGCAATACGACGATGCGCCCTGCAATAACGCAATCGCTCGGCCACCACGACGCGTCGATAGACTGCGCCCATGCCGACGCTCGCCACCGCCCGCGCGATCCTGACCCGGCACTTCGGCTTCGGCGATTTCCGCCCCGGCCAGGCCGACGCCATTCGGCGGGTATTGGCTGGACGCGACGTGCTCGTCGTGCTGCCGACCGGGGGCGGAAAGTCGCTGTGCTATCAGGTGCCCGCGCTCGTGCAGGGCGGACTGACCGTGGTGCTCTCGCCGCTCATCTCCCTGATGCAGGATCAGGTGGACGCGCTCGATCGGCGCGGCATTCCCGCCACATACCTCAACAGCACGCTCTCGCAGAACGAGGTGAACGCGCGCTGGTCGCAGGTCGAGCACGGCGAGATCCGCCTGCTGTATCTCGCTCCCGAGCGCTTCGAAGGCGGCCGCACCGCCGACCGCTTGGCCCGCTCGGGCGTCCGACTCCTCGCCGTCGACGAAGCCCATTGCATCTCCGAGTGGGGGCACGACTTCCGCCCGAGCTACCGGCGTGTTCGGCACATTCGCGACGCCATCGGAGGGCCACCGACCATCGCCCTCACGGCCACGGCCACGCCCGAGGTCCGCAAGGATGTCGTCGCCCAGCTCGGACTCCGTGACGCCGACGTCATCGTGGCCGGGTTCGATCGCGTAAACCTGACATACCGCGTGAAGCCCGCGCCCAATCAGGCGGCCAAGGATGACGCGCTCGCCGACGCATTGCGCGACATGAAATCGGGCGTCGCCGTGGTGTACGCCACCACTCGCCGCGAGGTCGAGCGCGTGGCGCACGCCCTCCGACAGAAGAAGGTGAAGGCCTCCGCCTATCACGCCGGCCTCGAAGACGGCGAGCGCTCCCGCGTACAGGACGCCTTCATGGGAGAATCACTGCGCGCCATCGTTGCCACGAGCGCCTTTGGGATGGGTATCGACAAGCCCAACGTGCGCCTCGTGGTCCATCACGCGATGCCGGGCACCCTCGAGGCCTACTATCAGGAGGCGGGGCGCGCCGGGCGTGACGGCCAGCCGGCGACCTGTGTACTGCTGCACGCCTACCCCGATCGCTTCACGCACGAGTTCTTCATCAAGAACGTGCATC
>JAYTVE010000588.1:0-9408 GCA_043744185.1 Gemmatimonadota bacterium
CTTGCCCGCATCGGTGGACTTGTACATGCCCATGCCGGCGGAGATGTGCGAGCGGATGAACGGTTCACCCGTGCCAGCCCAGACCACGTTGGGATCGGCTGGCGCCACCGAGATCGAGCCGATGGACGAGACCGGAAGGTCGTCACTGATGGCCGACCAGTGGATGCCGCCGTCGGTCGTCTTCCAGATGCCACCCGAAGCGGCGCCCGCGTAGTACGTCATCGGATCGCCGGCAATGCCGGCAATGGACGTGACGCGATTGCCGACCGGCCCGATGTGCCGGTACTTCATGGCCGCGAACTGGGCGCTCTCGACGCGGGGCGCTGTCGCGGCCGCCGCGGGCTTGCGTTGGGCAGAAGCGGCGAGCGGCAGGAGCAGCGCGCTGGCAGCACGGAGGAGGCAACGGGTCGACATGCGACGGCCTGGGCTCAAGTCGTGGTTGGCCACTCGGTGTTGAGCGGCCACGGAGTGCTAATGTCCGGCGCGTCCGCACGCCGAGCAAGGCGTGAGCGGCCGCACGGCGCCCCGTGTGCCCCGGCGCCCTGGCCCTTGCGGGCCGCACGGGGAACGACCAGAATCAGGAATCCGGAGACCGAATAAACACCGAATCTCGTCACCCCCACCGCAGGAGTTGTCCGATGCCCGGTCAGATCGCATCCTCCCTCATCCCCGAACTGCAGCACGAAGCGGTTGCCACGCGCAAGCTGCTCAGCCGACTCCCCGTCGATAAGCGCGACTGGGCGCCGCATCCCAAGTCGTTCACGCTCGGCAAGCTGGCCACGCACGTGGGGCAGCTGGTGGGGTGGACCGGCGTCACGTGTACCACGGACGTGCTGGACCTGAACGATCCGTATCCGGCGCCCGAGTGGAAGTCGAATGACGAACTCGTGGCGATGTTCGATGGCTACCTCAATGACGCGATCAAGGCGCTCGAGGCCACGAGCGATGCCGACATGATGAAGCCGTGGACGCTCAAGCACGGCGCGCATGTGCTGTTCACGATGCCCAAGATCCAGGTTATTCGCGGCATGTGCATCAACCACTTCATCCATCACCGTGGCCAGCTCTCGCTGTACCTGCGCATGAATGACGTGCCGCTGCCGAACATGTACGGCCCGACAGCCGACGAGCAGTAGGGGGTCATCCTGAGCGAAGCGAAGGATCTGCTTTTCGCGCGGGCAAGAAACACGAAGGACCTGCCGCTCTCACGAGCAGCAGGTCCTTCACTGCGTTCAGGACGACGAACTACGGCACCGTGACGGTGCGCGTGCTCGTGGTCGGGAAGGTGACGAAGCCGGGCGAGGTGACCGAGATCGTCGCCGTGCCCGTCGCGAACGGACGCCACGCCAGGTAGTTGGGGCCCAGGATGCCCGCCGTCTGCGACTGCTTGGCTGCTATGCTCACGGTCAGGCTGAGTCCCGTTCCGCCGCCGTTCACCAGCGTGGCCACGCCCGGAACACTCGGCGTGAGCACGCCCGTGATCGTGAGCGGCGTCGGCGTCGCGGCATTCCATCGGACGTTCTGGATGCTCTGCATCGATGTTCCAGCCGTGTTCGGAAGTCCGACACGAATGACCAACGCCCGGTCGTTGGCGGCCCCTGGTGGCGACGCCGGTGCTGACGTTCCGGTGAACGAGCTGATCTCGACGGCCGGCGCGGCCACGCTGTCCCGAATCGAGAAGGTGGTGTAGCCCGGCGCGCTGATCGTCACCGGCACGCCGCCGAACTGCGCCTCGACGCCCTGCACATAGTACGAGATGGTCGTGGTGCGATCGGGCACGTTGACGGTGATGCTGGCCGCGCCGGGCGTGCTGTCATTCGGCGCCAGCAGCAACTTGGCCGGATCGGTGCTCGTGATCGTTACCGTCTTGCCGCCGTGGAACGAGGTCGAGAGGAACGCGTTCTGCGGCGTCTGCAGCCCCGCGCCCACCGTGGCCGCGCTCACGGAGATGGTCGGCGTGGTGATCGTGATGGTCTGCGTGCTGAACGGCACCGCGGCATACCCGGGGATGCTCACCGACACGCTCGACGTGCCGACGGAGAGGGCGCGCATCTGCAGGAACTGCGGGCTCGTTGCGACCGAGTTGGTGCGGCTGAGTCCTGCGGGGATCTGCACCGTCGCCGTCCCGGAGCCGACGCTCGTGTCGCTCGGGCTCAGCAGGCCGACCACGCCGGACGCCGCACTCGTGATGGTGGCCGTCAGCGGTCCAGGCGCGCCGATGCGCACGGCCTGCTCCACGACGCTTTGACCGCTCGGGTAGCCGACGAGGGCGAACAGCGAGCCGCGGGCGAATGTCTGGAAGCTGGTGGTCGCCTGCAGCGACACGGCTGACGCCACCACGTTGACGGTCTGCGACGTGCCGGTGTATCCCTGCGCGCTGATGAGCAGCGTGGTCGTACCGGTCGCGCCCTCCATGCCGTGGATGAAATAGCTGAAGCTCGAACCATTGGTCGCGATCGGGATGTCAATCGAGTCGGCGCCCGCCGTGAGTGCGTTCGGCGACACCTTCACCTTCGTGGAGTCCGACGAACGGATCGTGATCTTCGTGCCAGCCGGGGCCGGCGCCGTCAGGAAGATGTTGTTCGTCTGGTCCTGCAGACCCGCACCGATGGTGAAGGGAGCCGGAGCGCCGATGGAGGCCGACGTGACCACCGCAGAATCCTGGGCGGAGTTGACGCTGACGAACGTTTGTGCAGCGCTACTCGCTGTCTTCGTCACCCTGTATGTGCCCGACGTGAGCGGACGTAGCTGCCAGCCGCCCAGCGCCAGGTTGCCCGGCGTAGTGGACACCCGTGGGACGATCTGGGCCGTGACCACATCGAGACCGGTGGTGGAGTCGGCCACCGAGAGCACCTTGCCCACCGTTGGCGTACTGCTCGTGACCGTCACCGTGACCGGCGGTGCCTTGGCACGCAGGTTCTGGATGGCAGCGATCGTCGTGTCGGTCGGCAGGTTGATGTAGCCGAGGCGCGCCTGGAACAGCCTCGGCGGCGTGAGCGTGGTGAAGCCGGACGTGGGCAGGCTGATCAACTGCACTGCCGGCGTACGCCGGAGGATGCGGATCTGCACCGGGGTATAGCCCGGCGCCGAGAGCTGCACGAACACCGTGTCGTTCGGGCCCGTACCCTCGAGTGCGTGCACGTAGTAGTTCGTGCTACCGCTCTGGCCGGCCGAGATATTCACCTGCAGGATGCCGGCGAGCGTGGAGTCGTTAAGACCGAACTTGACCTTGGTCGAGTCGAGGCTCGTGATCGTCGCCGTGACGCCACCCGCAGGGGCCACGGTGCCGAGCAGTGTACCGAAGACCGCCTGCTGCAGGCCGCGTCCCACGACCGTGCCGTTAAAAGCGGGGTTCATCGATGGCGCGGTCACGGTCACCGTGTCCAGCGGGAAGTTGGCCGGCGAGAACGGCGCATTGCCGATGACACCCGCCCGAACCGTGGTCACGCCGCCGCCCGTGGGCAGGAAGGCGACGCCGCCGGTGTTGAACGCGCTGCTCGTCGTGAACTGTCGCGCGAGGATCGTCACCTGTACGGAATCGAAGCCCACCACCGAGTCCGCCGCCGTCAGCAGGCTGGCCACGGGGAGGGAGTCGTTCCGCACGAAGAACGTGAGCGGCGGCGCGAGCGCGCGCAGCGGCTGAATCGCGTTGATGGTGGCCACGCCGAACGTGTTGCGGTATCCGACACGCACCTGGAAGAAGGTGCGCGGCGCGATGGCCGTGGTGGTGGTCGGCAGGCTGATGAGCTGGAACGAGGCGGTCCGCAGGTTCACCGTGAACGTCGTGTCCACGTACCCAGGCGCATGCATGCGGAGGACGATCGCGGTGTCCAGGCCCGTGCCTTCGAGCGCGTGGACGTAGAAGCCCACGAAGTTGCTGTTCGCAACGAGCGGAATCGCGATCGAATCGCCCGCAATCGTCGAGTCGTTGAGCGACAGCCGCACGGGGGTACCGGCGATCGGATTGAACACCGAGAGCGTCGTGCCGCCAGGGGGTGCCACGACCGACAGCGCCGGGAAGGAGACGCTCGTCTGCAGGCCGCGGCCGACGGTGGTCGAGCTCTGGTTGAGCGGGGGCGCGGTGATCGGCACAATGCGCTGCACCAGCAGCGGCGTGATGAAAATCGTGGTGTCGGTGGTGCTCAGGCGCAGCGTGTCGCTGCCCACGCCGACCGGCTGCAACAGCATGCCCCCGGTCGAGGGCTGCGTGCTGGTGTTGCTGGTGTTCGCCTTGAGCAGCGCGACGAGCGAGTCGGCCAGCGTGACCGTGTCAATGACGCCACCGCGCAGGCGCGCCACCGCGGGACTGTTCGAGATGAACGAGATCGCGCGGCTCGGAGCGCCTGGGCGCACGTTCTGGATGCCCGAGAGCACGGTTGCACCCGGCGTGGCGAGGTAGCCGACGGTTGCCCAGATGGGGGTACGCGCTGACAGCGTCGTGGTGCCGCTGATGGGCGCATTGTCGAGCCGCAACGCGATGTTGCGCAGGTTGATGAGGTGCGTGCTCGAGTTGAAATTCGGCGAACTGACCGTGACGCTCACGGTGTCGTTTAAACCGGCGCCCTCGAGCGCGTTCACGTAGTAGGAGAGTGTGGTGGCACCGTTCGGCAGCGCGAAGGTGGCCGTGCCGCCACCGAGCACGGTATCCACAGCCGAGATGCGAATCTTGCTCGAATCGGCCACCTGCATCGTCACCGTGATGCCGCCATGCTGCGAGATCGGCACCACGCCCACGAAGGTGCTCGTCTGCAGACCACGGCCGACCGTCAGGCTCGATAGCGTGTTCAGAGTGGGCTTGGAGTTCACGGTCACGCTGAGCGTGTCCGGCGTGACTCCCGCACTCGCGCTCGCCGCGAGCTTGGCGGTGCAGGGCAGCGTGGCCGTGCCGGCGTAGTTGATCGGCAGCGTCGCGTTGGGCGAGCCCGCAGCGATGGTGACGTTGCCATTGGCGACGCAGGTCGGGTTCGTGCTCGTGAGCGTGACCGTCACGCCGCCGGCAGGTGCCGCGATCGGCAGGCCGCCGCTCTGCAGCTGGATCGTGTCGATCGGTGCCGGTGTGCCGCCCACGAATACCGTGGCCGTGATGGGCTTCCACTTGAGATTCGCCGTGACGTTGACCGTCACACCGAACGGCGCATAGTTCGGGTTGGTGAGCGCCACACTGGCGGAGCCGAGCGCATCACCGCGAAGCGAGGCCGAGCCCGTGGTGCTGTTCTGAGGAATGCTCACCGTTGGCGTCGTCACGAAGACAGTCGACGGCACGCTGCTCGCGACCCCCACGACAACGCCGCCCGGGGCGGTGTTCGAGGTGAGCGTGAAGCCCAGGTTGGTGGTCTGCCCAAGCCCCACGTTGAACGTGAGCGGCGCCGAAATCAGGTTGAGCGACACCGGCACGTTGAGCGTGCCGCTCACATAACCGACGGCCGATGCGGTCACGGTGCTGGTGCCAGCGGCGCCGCCGCCCGTCACGTTGACCGATCCGATCGAGTCGCCCGGCAGGATCTGGAGGCTCGACGCAGCGAGCGACAGGGTGTTCGGCGCTGCACTCGTCAGCGCAACGTTGAGCGGGCCCGCACCCACGGGCACCGGTGCACTCGTCCGCACCACGAGGATGCCGCTGCGCAGCACGCCGACGACATTCGAACCCAGGATGGTCACGAACAGCGTCGGCGTCACGGGCAGCGCGGTAGCACTGAACGTGAACGGTGTCACGCCCGCAGGCGTGGTGACGCTCGCTGTCGCGCTCTTGGCCCCCGGACCGAGCGGCAACGTCCACGAGGAGCTCGCGAGGCCGGTTGCGTTCGACACCGCACTGGTCGGCGTCAACGTGCCGCTCGCGGTCGCGAAGTTGACGGTCACGCCACTCACTGCGTTGCCTAGTGAGTCCACGACCTTCGCCACGAGCGGATTGATGAGCGTCGTGCCTTCGATCGCCGTCTGGCCGTCACCCGCCGCCGCGATCACCTTGACCGCCGGCGCCACCGTGGCCGTCGCCGTGAAGTTCACGCTCCCGACGCTGGCCGTGGCCACCAGCGTGTCGGCGCGCGGTACGGCGCCCATGCGCCAGCCTCCGCTCGTCGCCACGCCCGCAATGGTGGAGACAGTCGAGTCGTTGACCGGCCTGCTCGTGCTCGAGCTGACCTTCGTGAAGTACACCTTCACGCCCGGCACCACGTTGCCGAGCGAGTCCTTGATGACGACGGCTGGCGCGACGGCCAGCACGGCTCCCACAGCGCCCGTCTGCGCGTTACCGGTCTGGATCGTGATGTTCTTCGGCGCGCCCGGGGTCGCGGTCGCGCTGAAGATCACCGGTGCGAGCTTTGGCGCTACCACCTGGAACTGCTGGGCGCCCGTAATGGGTCCGAGCGTTACCGGCGTGCTGGCAATGCCGTTGGTGTCAGTGAGCACGATCGCGTTCGTGACCTGACCGCCGGAGAGCGACGAGAACTGGATGGCGAGGTTTGGCACGCCGCTCGAATCCGCCGCCTTCACCTGCACGGTGAGCGGCGCGGGCAAGGCATTACCCACCACGCCGGTCTGCGCGTCGCCCGAGAGCTTGGCGATTGCCACCGGCACCGGAGTGAAGAAGAGCCGCGTGGAGTCCTTGATACCCGTGGCGGTCTGCCCCACGATCCAGGCGAAGCCGCGCCGTTGCGGTACGACGATCGTGTTCGGCTGCTTGTTGAGGCGCACGCGAACCGACGTGTCCGCGACGCTCATGACCAGCGGAATGTTGCTGAGGGCTCCGCCGAGGCTGTCGAGCCCGATCGCCCGGTAGGTCAGGCTGTCGCCGAAGAGCACCGCGGTGTCCTTCGGAAAGAGCGAAATCGAGGCCGCACTCGCGCCCGCACCCACGTACTTGATCGTGATGGGGGTGGACTGCGGCGCGATCGGCGAACCGGCGTCCTGCGCCGTGACCGTCACCGTGCCGGCAAAGAGCACCGTGCTGCCGGCCCGTCCCTGGATGGTGGCGGGCAGGGCATCACCCTTCCTCGAATTCGGCACCACCAAGTTGACCACGATCGAGTCGGTCGTCGGCCCGAACGCGTAGCTCGTGTCCACCTTGGGCGGGTTGCCGATGATCACGCGGAAGTTCGTGATCCCCAGCGCCTGCGAGAGGTGCGGGATATTTGGCAGCACCGGCGCGAGCAACACGCGCACAGGCAAATTCGGCCCCGTCGCATGGTCGCTGCAGGACAACCCTGCGACCACGGCTCCGAGGCCGGCCAGCACGGAAACGACACGGCGAGGGCGCGACACGAGGAGGACTATCGCCTAGCGGAGGCGGTGAGGCAAGAACCTACGCCGCCTTTAGCGGGTGACATTGGTCACCCTTTTATCGCCACGTCCGGTTTGACTCTTGCCGTCACCGTAGCGAAATTGAAAAGATGGCCAAGGAAAGCGCGATCGAGATGGAAGGGACGGTATCCGAAGTCCTCCCCAACGCCACCTTCCGGGTGACGATGGAAAACGGACATGACGTACTCGCCACCATGGCGGGCAAGATGCGGCAGTTCCGCATCCGCGTGGCGCAGGGCGACCGCGTCACGATCGAGGTCTCGCCGTACGACCTCACGCGCGGGCGCATCACCTTCCGCCACAAGAACTAGCGCGCGCCGCTCAGCAAAACGCCCCCGACGCCATTGGCGTCGGGGGCGTTGTCGTGCAAACGGAACGCTCGCGCTACTTCGCGGTCTTCTTGGCCGCGGCCTTCGGGGATCCCTCGCGCGGCGCCTTCGCAATCGCCGCCTGGACCATCCCTACCAGGTACGGATCGCGCAGGTCGATCGCGCCGACGAGCTTCAGCTTCCGCTTCTTGCCACCGTCGACGATCAGCTTCTTGTGCGGATCCGGAAGCGATGCGCCATGGGTGAAGCCGAGCTCGACGTGCTCGGCAACCGCGGACACGTACACGAACGCATCGTCCGTGTCGCCCGTGAAGGAGAAGGTCACCGAGACGCCACCGGCAGCGGTACCGATCGCTTCGGCCGCGTCGGGCGCCTCGCGAATCACGGCGGCGCGGGCGGCCAGCGCCAAGCGCTGGATCGTCGCGTCGAACGCGCCGAGGGATTGGATGAGCGAGTCTGGAGCGGGCCTGGTCGGCGGCATGAGCTACTGGGCGGAGGGGCGGGCGCGAACCTTGAAAAATACCATGGCGACCCGCGTTTCGCTTGGGGGGAGCCTCAGGTCGTCGCCGCGCGATTCGCCGTGCGGGTCACCCCGGCAATCAGGACCATGCCGATGACAAGAATCAGGGCTGCCGCATAGAAGGGGGCGCCGGCCGCCGCCTTGGGCCGGCCGGGCGCGATAGCGTAGGCAAAGGTGCTGGCAAACAGCGTCGGCCCCAGCATGCCGGCGAGCCCCTGCAGGCTGCCGAGCGCGCCCTGGAGCTTCCCCTGCTCCTCGCTCGAGACGCGACGGGTCATGAGCGTCTGGGCCGACGGACTGTATAGCCCGGCCAACGCCCCGAACGGAATGCCCAGTAGAAAGAGCGCCCCGGTCCCGGCCGCTGCATAGAGCAGGCTCGAGAGCGCCGCGCAACCAAGGCCGAGCAGCGCAGACGAACGCTCGCCAACGCGCGAGACGATGGGACGGATCATGCCGCCTTGCACGACGGAACTCGCGATGCCGACCAGCGCCAGCGTGTACGACGTGCGCTCCGTGCTCCAGTCGTAGCGGTAGCCCACATACAGCACGTACACGCTCCCGAGCACTTGGTGCGAGAGCTGGTAGCAGAACTGCACCGTGGCAAGCCCGAACAGCTCCGCGTGCGAGCGCAACAGGACCAGCGATCCGATCGGATTCGCGCGCGACCACCGGAACGCCTCGCGGCGCTCGACCGGGAGCGACTCCGGCAGCACGAAGAAGCCATAGATCACATTGGCGACGGTCAGGCCGCCCGCCACCCAGAAAGGCAGTCGCGGATCGTGCGCTCCCAGCACGCCGCCCAGCGCCGGTCCGAGCACGAACCCCAACCCCCACGCGGCGCCGATCATCCCGAACGCACCCGCCCGCTTCTCCGGCGGCGTGACGTCGGCGATGTACGCGCCCGCGGTGGAATACGTGGCACCACAAATGCCCGACGTGATACGGCCAAGCCAGAGCCAGCCCAGCGACGGCGCCCACGCCATGATCACGTAATCCACGGCCAGGCCGCATAGCGCGATCAGGATGATCGGGCGGCGGCCGAACCGGTCGGACATCGCGCCGAGGATCGGTGCGCAGAGAAAGGTCGCCACCGCGTACGCGCTTCCGAACAGTCCCCACAGGTTGGCCGCACGCACCGTGTCGTTCTCGAGGAACGACACGACCAGTTTGGGCAGTACGGGCACCACGATCCCGAACGCGAGGACGTCCAGGACGACGGTGAGATAGATGAAGGTGAGGGCGCGCGGGCGCGGGGCGGTG
>JAYTVE010000589.1:0-9406 GCA_043744185.1 Gemmatimonadota bacterium
TGGAGCCGTCCGTCTGCCAATGCGGGCGCGAGTTCGCGCGAGAGGGCGTCGTTGGCGAGCCGGTCGGTGATCAGCACCACATGGTCGCGCGGCAGCGCATGGTGGCGGCCGGTGGCGTGGTCGGTCACCAGCACGTTGGCCACCTCGATCGCGGTCATCTCCGTCTGCACGAACAGCGACACGTCGAGTGCCAGCAATCGGCGCTGGATGCGCTCCTGCTCGAGCGTATTCTGCGTCCAGATCGACACGAGCGGTGCCGTCGTCACGAGCGATACCGTGCATCCCTGCCGCGCGAGCCGCTCGGCAATCACCCCTCCCATGTAGAAGTGATCGTTGTCGTACACGATCACGCGGCCGGCCGGCACGATGCCATCCATGATATCATCGGGCGTGTGTACCTGCGGCAGGTCGTGTCCGGGCAGCACGCGCCATCGACCCCGGCCGATGCCATCGCGACGCCAATGCGCCCCTGTGGCCACGATCACGTGGCGCGCCTCGAAGCCGATCACGTCGTCGGCGGAGACCACGTTGCCCGGCAGCACCTCGACCTTCCGCAAACGCTTGAGCTGCGTGACGCGCCAGTCAACGACGCGGCGCCACTCGACGAGCCCCGGCAGCGCGGCCTCGCGAATGACGCGGCCGCCCACTTCGTCGCGCGCTTCGGTGAGCGTCACGAGATGCCCCGCTTCCCCGAGCACGCGCGCGCACTCGAGGCCCGCCGGACCGGCGCCGACGATGAGCACCGACTCCGGCTTGCTGGCGGCCCCCACGCGCTCGGGATGCCAGCCGCGCCGCCATTCCTCGCCCATGGTGGGATTCTGCGTGCAGCGGATCGGCACGATCTTGCTGTCGGCCGAGACGCAGATGTTGCATCCGATGCACTCGCGGATGTCCTCGATGCGACCCGCCTTCACCTTGTTGGGCAGGAACGGATCGGCGATGCTCGGACGCGCGGACCCGATCATGTCGAGGATACCGCGCCGGATGGCGCTCACCATCGTGTCGGGGCTCGTGTAGCGGCCGACTCCCACGACGGGCTTGGTGGTGAGCTTTTTGACAAAGCCCGAGTACGCCTCTTGGTAGCCCTCCTTCTCGAAGCGCGAGGTCGCGGAGTCGTTGCTCCAGCCGCTGATGTTCACGTCCCAGAGATCCGGGAGTTCGGCCAGCATCGCCACGATGTCGTGCCCCTCGCCGGTGGCGCTGATGCCGTCGTCGCCCATGAGCTCGTCCACCGCGAGACGCACCACGATGCCACAGCGATCGCCGACGGCGTCCTTCGCGTCCTCGATCAGCTCGCGGAGGAGGCGCACGCGGTTCTCCAGCGAACCGCCGTACTCGTCGGTGCGGTCGTTGTGGCGGCGCGACATGAACTGCATCGGCAGCGTCAGCTGGTGCCCGGCGTAGCAGTACACGAGGTCGAAGCCGATGTCGCGCGCACGGATCGCGGCGGCGCGATGCCAGCGGCGCACGTCGCGGATGTCGGCCTTGGTCATCGCGCGCGTCTGCACCGGCTCGTAGCCCGTGCCCCCGGTGACGCTCATCGAACGCGCGCCGAGCGGCACCGCGCGCGAGAAGAGGTTGGGCGAGTTCACCCCCGAATGGACCAGCTCGATGCCGGCCAGCGACCCGTGCGCGTGCACCGCCTCGACCATGCGCGCGAGCGCCGGCATGTCCTCGTCGGCCCAGAGCCGCCCCTCGATATACGGTGCGAGGTCGGAGCTCTCATGGATTTCGACCTCCTCGGTGCAGACCACGCCCCAGCCGCCCTCGGCCTTGATGCCGCGCATGGCCGCGAGCGCCTCGGGCATCCGGTACCCCATGCCGTTGCAGTGGGGGACCTGGTAGAACCGGTTGGGCGCGGTCACGGGTCCGATGCGGACCGGTTCGAACAGGATGCTGTAGTCGCTCATGCCGGATGGTGGCCACGGGTGATGGCGCCGCGCCAACGATTCGGCATATTCCGAATCGTGATCACCCTCGTGCTCGGCGCCCGCGATCTGGCGAACGTGCGCTTCGCCTTCAGCCCCCTCTGGGAATGCGTGGCCGCATTCCGCGCCTGGCGCGACCCGGCCCGCCACGCCCTGCACCTGCCGTGGATTGCCGCCGCCGATCGCGCCGCGCGCGGCGTCGACTGGGCCGCACTCGACGCCGCCCTGCACGGCACCGATGGCTTCTTCCCCGACTTCTTGTCGCCCACCCCGACCACGCCACTCGCGCGCTTCATGGACGAAGTGGCCGAGGTCAGGCGTACCCCCGCCGCAATGGTGCGCCGCGAACTGGCGGCGGCGCATCCGCAGGGGCTCCCGCTCGCGCTCGCCGACGCCGGTCGCGCGCCGCGTGCGCTGGCCGGTCGCCTCGCCGACCAGCTCACGCTCTTCTGGCAGCGCTGCCTGCGTCCCGTCTGGCCACGCGTTCGCGCGCGCCTCGACGCCGAGATTCTCGTCAGGTCGCGCGCGCTGGCGCTGGGCGGCGCCGACGCACTCTTCGACGGACTGCACCCGCACATCCGCTGGCGGGCGCGCGGTTCCGGCGGACGGCTCACGCTGCGGACGGGCGAGCGCTACACCCGGCACGCGCGTGGCGCGGGCCTCGTGCTCATTCCAAGCGTGTTTGCCTGGCCGGACGTGTACGCAACCGCGCACCCGCCTTGGCGGCCCAACTTCGGGTATCCGGTGCGCGGCCTCGATGAACTCTGGACGGTGCACGCGCCATCTCCTCGCGGTCGCTCGCCGAACCGCGGCGCAGACGACGCGCTCGCGCAACTCGTCGGCCGTGCGCGTGCGCAGGTCTTGCGCACCCTCAGCGCGCCGCGCACCACTCTCGAACTCTCAGATGCCCTGCGGCGATCCGCGCCGGCCGTGTCGGAGCAGTTGACGGCGCTCGACCGCGCCGGGGTGGTGACGCGCACGCGAGTGGGACGCAGCGTCTACTACGAGCTCAATGCGAGCGGACGGCGCCTGCTCAGCGCGCTCGACTGAACCCGCGCGTTGACAGCTGGCCCCGTTCGACGGTCCACCCTATCGTTAAGCCTTGAGCACGCAGCGTTCGACACTTCGTCCCGGCGGGACTCCCGTGGCACGCACCAAGCGCAATCCGGCGGTGTCCCTGAGCGATCTCCGCAATGTCGGCAAGGCGACGCTCGGCGATTTTTCCCTGCTCGGCATCCGCACACTGGCGGAACTCGCCGCGTGGGACCCCGATGCGCTCTACGCGGAGCTACAGAACCGTACGCACTCCACGCAGGATCCGTGCGTGCGCGACGTCTTTGCCGCCACGATCCACCAGGCGCGCACCGGCGAGGCGCTCGACTGGTGGGCCTTCACTCCCGAGCGGAAAGCGGGCGCTACGCCTCGGTCTTCACGATCACGCCGAGCAGTGCCACGACGAACCAGAGCACGAGGCTGAGGCTGGCGCTTTGGCGCAGCCGGCCGAGCGCAGCCGCATCGGCCGGGTCCGACGACAGCGCCTTCTCCGCGCGCTGCAGCAGGAGCCCGTTGCCGAGTAGCAGGCCCACGCCACCCATCTTGCTCCAGTAGAGCCAGCTGTTGTAGAACGTCTCGACGTCGCTCGCGAACATCATCACGCCGCTGATGACGCTGAGCACGAGGCCGCCGATGACCCAGCGATGCAACGCCTGCTGCGACGTCACGTGGCGCGCCACATCGCTCGCATCGCCCGTAGGCAGCGTGAACGACGCTTTGTCGGCACTGATGGCGAGCCCGCCAGCGCCGAGCATCGAGGCGAGGTGCAGGTACGTGGTGCCGATCGAGAGCACCTTCGAGTGGTTGTAGACCTTGGCGAACGGCTCGCAGAGTGAGACAAGCGTCTCGACGATCGACATGGCAAAGTCGGGTTGGAGGGACCGCAGGGAAAACAAACAGCATGCGAGCGTGAACGGGAGTCGGGACGAGCGGCCAAGGGCGTCACGCCCCCGGCGGCGCGGCGCACTCCGCGGCCCATTGCGGCGGGCCCGACCGGGCCGGATACTGCGCCACATGCGCCCCTCCCTGCTCAGCACGATTGCCATGGCCGCTTCGGCCGTGACCACCCTGCCAAGCGCTCTGCACGCGCAGCGCGCCATGTCAGCCTTCAACGTGGTCGAAGCCAGCGTGACCGAGTTGCAAGACGCCATGCGTGTTGCGCGACTCACCTCGGTTCAGTTGGTGGACGCCTATCTGGCGCGCATCGCGGCCTACGATCAGGCCGGCCCGCGGCTCAACAGCCTCATTCGCGTGAACCCGCGCGCGCGCGCCGAGGCGGCCGCGCTCGATGCGGAGCGGCGTGCGGGCACGGTGCGCGGACCGCTGCACGGCATTCCGATCATCGTGAAGGACAACTACGACACGAAGGACCTGCCGACCACGGGCGGGTCGCTCGCACTCGCGCATCACCAGCCGCAATCCGACGCGTTCGTCATCGGCAAGCTGCGCGCCGCCGGCGCGATCATCCTCGCCAAGGCCAACCTGCACGAGCTGGCGGCGGGCATCACCTCGATCAGCTCCTTTGGCGGGCAGACGCGCAACCCGTACGATCCCGCGCGCTGCCCCGGTGGGTCGAGCGGCGGCACGGGCGCCGCCATCGCAGCGAGTTTCGCGGCCATCGGCTGGGGCACCGACACCTGTGGCTCGATCCGCATCCCGTCCGCCTTCGGCTCGCTGGTCGGATTGCGACCGACGCAGGGCCTCTTCAGCCGCGACGGCATCATTCCGCTCTCGCACACACAGGACACACCTGGTCCGCTCGCGCGTACCGTGACCGATCTGGCCATCGGCCTCGACGCGACCGTGGGAGCCGATCCACATGACAGCGCGACGCGCGTGCTGGCGGGACGCACGCTGCCGTCCTTCACGGGCGCGCTCAACCGCGACGCGCTCAAAGGGGTGCGCATCGGCATCTTCGCGCCCTTCTTCCGCGACGTCGAGCCCGACATCGCCGACACCCTGCGCGCCGCACTTGCCGCGATGCAGCGACAGGGCGCCGAGCTCGTACGCGTGGAGATGCCCGACTTCGATGCGGTCATCGCGCGGAGTGCGGCCACGCGCCTCGAGACCAAGTTCGACTTGCAGGACTACTTCGCGCGACCGGGCGGCGCCCCCGTCCACTCTCTCCGCGAGATCGTCGACGGCGGACTCTACGACAAGTCGCTGGAGGCACGCCACCTCGAGGAAGACACCGTCACGGAGCGCGACGGCGCCAGCCATCGCGACGTGATCGCACGGCAGGCCGCACTGCGCGCGCGCATCGTGGCCCTCATGGACAGCCTGCACGTCGACGTACTCGCCTACCCCACGAGTGGCCGACGGCCCGTGCTCGCCGGCGACCCGCAGCTCGGCTCCACGTGCGCGCTCGCCTCACAGACGGGGCTGCCCGCCATCACGATGCCGGCAGGCTTCACCGCGGACGGCCTGCCCACGGGACTCGAACTGTTCGGGCGCGCCTTCAGTGACGCGCAACTCGTGGGCTACGCCTACGCCTTCGAGCAGGCGCACAGGCGCCGACGGCCACCACCCAATACGCCAGCGCTGGTGAACGGCCGCGCGCCGGGCGCACGGCGCTTCGCCGCCACCGTTGGAACCGCAGGCGCGTCCGCTCAAGCCCGCTTCGTCTTCGAGCCCACCACCGGGGTGCTCACCTACGACGTGACGGCGGCGCCGTCGCTCGTGCGCTCGCTCGACGCCGTGGTGCTGCGCCGCAGCGACGGCACACGATCCCGCGTCCTCGAGCGCATGCTCGGCCCCGGCAGGACCACCGCGCGCGGACAGCTTCGTCTTGGCGGCATCGACCGTGACGCGCTCGACAGCGGGACGCTCACGCTCGCGCTCTTCACCGCGGCAGGCGTGGCGCCGGCCGCCGAGGTCGTACTCCGGCCCTGACGCCTACCTGATCTCGTGCCCGCCCTTCCGGTCGTCACGCACGAACCGGTCGCGCGCGGGCATCTTCACCGCCACGAGCGCTGCCGAGTCGAGCATGGCATCAGCCGCAATCACCTTGTTCTCGGCGAGCAGGTACGCGGTGATCGCGTAGAGTTCGTCGTTGGTGAGCGTGCCCGGCGCGGTCATCGGCATCGCACGCCTCACGTAGTCGAACACCGTCGTCGCGTACGGCCAGTAGTTGCCGATCGTGCGCGCGATCTTCGGGTCCTTCGCGAAGTCGAACGTTTCACCCGCCGGATCGCGGCCGATGAGCTGCGGATAGAGCGGCGGAATGCCTTCGCCCTTGGCGCCGTGGCAGCTCGCGCACTTCTGCGCGTAGAGCGGAGCGCCCTGTGCGGCGCTTCCGTGACCTGCCGGAAGCCCCGCTCCACTCGGCGACACATCGAGGTCCATGGCAGCGACCTCGGCCTTGCTGGCCGCGCGACCGATCTCGAAGTGCTGGCCAGGCGGCGGGCCGCCATTCGTGCGCGAGACGCGCGTGGTCATCTCGTCACCACGGCCGTTGCTGCCGCACGCGGCAATCACGCCAACGCTGAGGAGAATGAAGGTCCGCATCTCAGCGCCCTCCATGGTACTTCATTGCGCCGTTAGTGCCAACCTGCCACCCGACGATCTGGTTCATGTGATAGTCGGTGCCCGGACCGCGCGCCGTCGTGAGCTCGGTGCGTGTCGGCTGCACGTAGCCGGTTTCGTCGGTCGCGCGCGAGAGCAGCAACGATGCCTCGCCCTGCCAGTTCCACATCCAGCTGAAGCGCGCCACGGCTTTCGAGAGCACGGGCTCGTGCAGCGTGGCGTCGTGCCACGTGGCGCCGCCGTCCACGCTCACCTCGACACGCGTGATGCGTCCGCGCCCGGTCCACGCGACGCCGCTCACCGATCGCCAACCCTTGGTGAGGGTGTCGGGCACGCTCGGGCTCGTGATCATGCTCTTGGCGTCCATCTCGAAGCTGAACTGGCGTGCCTTGTTGCCGAGCAGCGGGTCGGTGTACTTGCTCGTCTCCCATCGCGTCATCCAGGGCGCGGTACCGAGTTCGAGGCGGCGCAGCCACTTCACGTTGGTGTTCCCTTCCCACCCCGGCAGGAGCAGCCGCAGCGGAAATCCCTGCTCCGGCCGCAACGGCTCGCCGTTCTGCGCCCACACGAGCAGTGCGTCGTCCTTGGCCTTGGCAACGGGAATGGAGCGCGTGAGCATGCAGGCATCGCTTCCCTCGGCCAGCATCCAGGTGGCGTCACCTTTCATGCCGCACTCCTCGAGCAAGGCGTGCAGCGGCACCCCCGTCCATTCGGTGTTGCTCATGAGTCCGATCACGCGCTGCGCGGTGAGGTCAGGCTTGGGATCGCGAAACGCGGCGCGCCCGTTGCCCGAACACTCGAGGAAGTAGGTCCGCGTCACCTGTGGCATGCGCACGAGGTCGGCCATCGTGAAGACGGTGTCGTGCGCGACGAGCCCATGCACCGTGAGCGTGTGTCGCGCGAGGTCGATGGCCGGCACGCCGGCGTGATGCCGCTCGAAGTGCAGGTCGGCCGGAGTGACGGTACCGGCGAGATCGCCATGCGGCGTGAGCGAGAATCCCTGCACGTCGCCCGTCGGTAGGCGAGAGAGCTTGACGAACGGCGAGCGAGCACCGACCGCCGATGTGGGCGCGCCGAGCACCTTGGTCGGGTCCGATGGCACCACGAGCCCGGTGGGCGGCGTGGCCATAGGGGTGGCCATAGGGGTGGCTATAGGGACGGCCACGGCCGCCTTGGCCTGCTGCGCGCCGCTCAGCGCAGGAAGCGTGGCGATGGCCGCGGTGCCCACGGCACCGGCCGCACCGGCGATCAGTTCGCGACGCGTGAGGCCGCGCGGGGAGGCGTTCTCTTCGGGACTCGTCATGCGCCAAGGTGAACGCCACGCACGGTGACTGGCAAGAGGGTTCGCGTACGGCGGACCGTCCTTGCGCCGCGCATGCCCGGCCGTATCATCTTCCGATCGAGTGATGCGCCTTTCCTCACGCTTCCCCAACGTGGTATCCGGATGACGGTCCAGAGCTCCGGTGTTTGGTCTGCCACGCTGGGTGCGATCATGCTGGTCGGCGCGTCAGCGCTCTCGGCGCAAGCCACGCCACCTCTGGTGAGCTTCACGGTGGCGCAGGCCGAGGCGGGTGCGAAGGTCTATCTGCGCTCGTGCACCAAGTGCCATGGCGATCGACTTGATGATGGCCTCGCCGCCCCGCTGGCGGGCACGGCCTTTCTTCAGAAGTGGGCCACGCCGTCGCGGAACCTGGCCGAGCTGCATTTCATCAACACGCGCACGATGCCCAAGAACGAGGGCGGCTCGTTGCCGGACTCCGACTACGTGCACGTGCTGGCATATATCCTGGAGCGCAACGGCTATCCGCCTGGCCCCACGCCGCTGAGTGGTGCGCGTACGCAGTTGGCCGAGGTGCACCTCGTGCCACCGGCATCGGTGGCGGCCAAGGGGCCGCGACGCCCGGCGCCCGAGTTCGTGCGTGGCGAGGGCGGCCTTGCGCCCAAGTCGCGGGGCCCCGATCAGGCCGCGCTGGTGGGAGCGCCATCGAACGGTCGCGACTGGCTCACGCACACGCGCGACTTGGCGGGCACGCGCTACTCGCCGCTCGCGCAGATCACGAGCGCGAACGCGAGCCGGTTGCGCCCATCGTGCATCTACCAGCTCGGCGAGAACGACGGCTTCCAGACGGGCCCGATCGTGTACGACGGCACGATGTACCTGACGATCTCCAACGTCACGCTTGCCGTTGATGCCGCGACCTGTCGCCAGAAGTGGCGACATGCGTGGCGACCGATCGCCACCGATTTGCCCGGAGTGCGCAATCGCGGTGTGGCCCTCAAGGACGGCCGCCTCTTCCGCGGTACGAGTGACGGCTACCTGATGGCGCTTGATCGCGAGACCGGCGCCGTGCTCTGGGCGCGGCACATAGGTGAAGCGAGCAAGGGTGAGACGTTCACGATGGCGCCACTCGTTTCGGACAGCCTCGTGTTCATCGGGCCTGCCGTGGGCGAGTTCGCGATTCGCGGCTGGGTGCGCGCGTTCAAGTTGGAGAACGGTGCCCCGGTCTGGCGTTTCAACATCGTGCCTGCACCCGGAGAGCCTGGCGCGGAAACGTGGCAGATGGCCAACAACCTGCCGGTGGGCGGTGGCGCGGTGTGGACACCGATGTCGTTTGACGTGGACCGGCAGTTGTTGTTCGTGTCGGCCGCCAACCCGGCGCCGGATTTCCCCCAAGCCATGCGCGGCGGGACCAACCTGTACACCAACTCGTTGCTGGCCATTCACGCCGCCACGGGCAAACTCGCGTGGTACGACCAGCTCGTGCCCAACGATGAGCACGACTGGGATCTCACGCAGGTGAGCCCGCTGTATCGCACCAAGGTCGGCGGTTCGATGCGTAACCTCGTGGCGACCACGGGCAAGGACGGCGTGCTGCGCGTGCTCGACCGCGACTCGCATC